>JAVVFG010000130.1:0-9948 GCA_032260445.1 Anaerolineae bacterium
GCCGCCGCCCGGCGCTATGGTCGAGTTTCGCGGGCTATGGGTGACGCGCTTTAATTGGATGGGGGGCGATCTACCTGCTACTCCGGATTCTATCGACATAATGGTTAATACCGCCGCAGATGCGGGATTTAACGCCCTCCTATTCCAGGTCCGTGGCACGGCCGATGCTTATTACGCGTCATCGGTAGAACCATGGGCAGCCAGGTTAACCGGCGAGTTAGGTCGACCTCCGTATCCCTATTGGGACCCGCTCGAGCGCATTATCGCGCGTGCTCATGAACGGGGAATGCAAGTACATGCCTACATCAACGTCTATACAGTGTGGACTCCTACAGGAACTCCCTCCTATACAAGCCCGCTACATCTGTGGCATCTATTGGCACAAGAACATGGATTGGATGGTGGGCTGAACAGCGGGCTCCAGTGGGATCGTACTGAACAAATCGTACGTAACGAGTACCAATGGGCAACGCCGGCATCAGTCTTCCTGGATAACCACCTTATGGAAGTCACCCGTGATCTCGTTCAGAACTACGATCTTGACGGCATTCATCTCGATCGGGTTCGCTATGCCGGGCCAAATGCCTCCTGTGATCCGGTGAGTTTTGAGCGGAGTGGTGTTGAGTGTTTCGCAACTAGTACATACGGAAACTGGCAGCGTGCTCAGGTCAATGGCACCGTCCAAAAGTTCTACGAATCTCTATTTGATGATACTGGCTGGGCGTATGGTCGAAGGATTATGCTTTCGGCAGCGGTATTTCCCCTCTACGAAAGCGGGCGAATCAACTACTACCAGGACTCGAAAGCATGGATCCAGAGTGGGTACATCGATGCGTTAGTCCCCATGATCTACAGTAGTAGCTCGGCGTTTGATGCAACCGTAGAGAGCTGGCGTCAGGTAGCACAAGACTTCTATGATGACCGCGCCGGCCGCTTTGTCTTTCCGGGTCTGGGTAGCAACCACTACGGTAGCTTTGCAGAGATCGCTGGCCGCATCGAGGCGTCCCGCTCCCTGGGCACAGGGGGGCACGCCATCTTCTCGTACGGCGGGCTGGCCAGTCGGGGTTATTTTGACGATCTGCGCTATGGACCTTATGCTGTACCGGCGGTGCCACCAACGATCACCTGGCACGAGTAGCTAGATGATGGCACCAAGACTGTGATGAGCGCGAGACGAGTGACGAGTGACAATGATACCTGATCAACCGGCACCCGAACCAGTCGTCCGGCTGCAGAACGTGCGGAAGGCGTTCCGACTGAAGGAAAACCAGCCAAGCACGCTACTGGAACAGGTTATCCAGCTGGCGAAGCCGCGACGCGGCAAGCATCACGGCCACCGGAACTTGCAGGCGATCGGCGGGCTGAACCTGGACATCATGCCTGGCGAAACGCTGGGTATCCTCGGGCGCAACGGGAGCGGCAAGAGCACGCTACTGAAGTTGATCTCGCGCATCCTCCGGCCGGACGAGGGGCGGATCGAGGTGCGCGGGCGGGTCAGCGCGCTGCTGGAGCTGGGCGTCGGCTTCCACCCCGACCTCACGGGCCGGGAGAACGTCTACCTGAATGCCGCACTCCTCGGCTTAAGCCATGAGGAGATCGAAACCCATTTCGACTCTGTCGTCGCCTTCTCTGAGCTGGGCGAGTTCATCGATGTGCCGGTGAAGTACTACTCGTCGGGCATGTACATGCGCCTCGGCTTCAGCGTGGCCAGCCACGTCGATCCCGATATCCTCATCGTGGACGAGATCCTGGCCGTCGGCGACCAGACCTTCCAGGAGAAGTGCATCCAGCACATCCACAAATTGAAGCACAGCGGCGTCACCATCATCCTCGTCAGCCACAACGTAGATATGATCCGCCGCCTCTGCTCGCGCGCGGTGTGGATGGAGGATGGGGAGATGAAGGCGGAAGGGGAGACACAGGAGGTTGTTCAGCGCTATCTTGAGCATATGTTCGCAATGAATCTCGCCGGGGGCCGTATTCGCCAAAAGGAAGGTTTTGAACGTTGGGGAACGGGTGAGATCGAGATCACGCAGGTCCGTCTTCTCAACCAGCGGGGCGAAGAGCAAAGCCGTTTTCGCACCGGCGATCCGATGACTATTGAAATGAACTACGAGGCTTATCAGCCAGTTGAAGAGCCCGAGTTTGGCATTGCCATTTTCCGGCAGGATGGCACGCATATTAATGGCCCCAACAGCCGGCTTGCCGGCCTAGAAGTTGGCACAGTAACCGGTCAGGGCCTCGTGCGCTACGAGGTCGAACATCTGCCGCTGTTACCCGCCAGATATGAGATCACGGTCGCCATCCATGATAGCTTCCGTTCGCACGCCTACGATTCGCACAAGAGGGCCTATACGTTTGACGTGGTCGCCGGCGGCACTGAGGAGATCCACGGACTGGTGGCGATGCCGGCAACTTGGCAGTGGCTTGCCGGACCAGATGAGCAGCCGCGGCTGCCGACCTCCCAGTATCAAGTACCGTAGGGAAGTCCTGACTGCTTCATGATGAGTTCGACTCGACGCGATGGTGCTGGGCGCAGGCGAGTACTACTGGTGAGCCACGACGTGCTTGGTGGCAAGATGGCCGGACCCGGCATCCGAAACTTCCACCTCAGCCGGGTTCTCGCACAGCACGTTAGCTTGACGCTGGCGATCTTACCGCAGGACACCACTTCCCGGGCGGAACTGCAGGCAAAACTACCGGACGCCGCCATCATCGAATACACACGCGGCGACTGGGAGTCGATCCGGGAAGCAGCCGAATGGGCGGAAGTGATTATCATCTCACCCGATGGCGCCAATGATTTCCCCGAACTGGTGGAAATGGCTGTCGCCCTGGTTATCGATGGCTATGATCCATTGCTCGTTGAGTGGCTGGCAATGCTCCCTGATGGTGACGCGTGCCAGCACGATAGGGCATGGGCCTACCGCATGGAGACTCTACTTCCCCAGTATTTGGCTGGCGATTACTATATTTGTGCTTCCGAGCGCCAGCGCTACTGGTGGCTGGGAAAGTTAGAGGTAGCTGGCCGGCTCAACGCCCACACCTTCATGCGGGATCCCTCTTTACGGAACCTGATAGACCTCGTCCCGTACGGTCTACCAGAGACGCCGCCGCGGCAGACGCAGCCGGTGGTAAGAGGCGTTTGGCCAGGTATCGAGGCCGAAGACAGGCTGCTACTCTGGGGAGGGGGGTTGTGGTCCTGGCTCGATCCGCTAACTGCCGTCAAGGCTGTCGCCCAGATCCACACCACCCACCCCGACGTCAAGCTGATCTTTCCCGGCACTGTGCATCCCAACATCCGGATGCAGAACGTTACCGTCCGAACGGACGAAGTGTACACCTGGGTTAAGGAGAACGGTCTCTTGGATAAGGCTGTCTTCTTTGGCGACTGGATACCCTACGGCGTCTGGCCGGACGTGCTTCTCGAAAGCGACCTCGCCCTCAGCCTGCACCACGATACGGTAGAAACCCAGCTCGCGTATCGTAGTCGCGTGCTCGAATACATATGGGCCGGCCTTCCCGTCATTGCCACGAAGGGTGACGCGACCAGTGAACTGATCAGCGAGTACAATGTGGGCAGGGTAGTAGACTATGGTGACGTTGCCGCTGTCAGCCAGGCCATTATTGAGATCCTTGACGGCTCAGATAGCGGTGATGAAGCTTCGTTTGCGTCCGCGCGCCGCACCCTGACTTGGGAAAACGCGACCCGTCCGTTGGTCGAGTTTTGCCTAAATCCACGACGGGCAGCTGACCGGCCGCCACACCTGTCCACGCCGCGCGGTGTCACGTATTATCAGGGAGCCCTGGATAAACATGAGGCAGAGATTGCCCGGCTGAAGCAGTTGGTCGCTGCCTACGAGCGCGGTAAGTTCATCCGCTTGATGCGTGCCGTTCACCGTTGGCGAAATCGGCTTGCACAAAGATGAGTGCCCGTCCATCCCGCTCGTGGAAGGCGCTGGTCCGATTCCTACGCACTAATTACAGATCCTTTTCTTTTTGGCTTATTCTCTCGGGATACCTTCTCCGCCTCCTGATAATGCCCGTCACAGGGCAGCATGATGTGATGTTCATGCCGTGGATGACTCAATTCATCAACCACGGCCACCTCAACCTGTATGCCTTTCTTTACGACCAGTATGGCGAAGTTGTCATGCATCGCCCTGGCGTGTGGGCACCATACCCGTATGGCTTTTACGGTCTTACTGCTGCCTGGCTGGCGTTTCTCCAGAACTTGTCCTTAATTGATCTGTCAGGCTGGAACTCGCCCTGGCAGGTAGCGCATCCTGCCGCTGCAGTCTTCCTGTTCAAGACTGCCTATCTTCCTTTTGACTTAGCCATTGCCTATGTTCTGCATAGTGTCTCTGGACGAAAGGGATTAGCGCTATGGGCGTGGTCGCCAGCGGCTGTTTACACGCCGTTTATGATGGGGCAGAATGACATCTATGCCACAGCATTTGCGGTCATGGGGACTTTTGCTGCTGCCAAGTCAATGGGAGCCAGCCGATCAGATTACGAGCGAGACAGACGCATTCGGCCTGCTGATCGTTGGCGCGCAGTGGCTAGCATCTTCTTGGGTATTGGAGCAACCTTTAAGACGTATCCATTGTTACTGCTCCTTCCAACCGTGCTCGTCATGGAGGCGAATTGGTGGAAGAGAGTAATCTACTTGTTGTTGGGCTCTTCTGTGTTTCTTGTAGCCGCGCTGCCGTTCCTCTCGACACCTACATTTGTGGACGGCGTCTTGTTCAATCGCGAGGGCATACGGATTTTCAATGAGGTCGAGCTTTCTGGCCGCAGTGTGTCGCCATTCGTTTCCACGTACGTTCTCATCAACATAGGCGTCCTCATGCTAGCGAGAAGGGAGTCAAGTCAGATCTGGCTTGCCACCATTGTCACGCTCACCTCATTGTTCTTCTGGGTGTCTACACCGTTCTACTGGCTGATATGGATTACGCCATTTCTCATTGCGGCAACTCGGTGGCAGCCGAAGCTGGGATTAGCGTGGTTCGTACTTCAAGTCGCGTTTGCGCTACAAATCCTGACTGAACATCGAGAATTAGGAGCGGCTTTGCCTATCCACTTATCAGCGTGGTTCAATATACCGAATCTGCCGACCTCACTCGCGATCGCGCATCCCAACCAATTCCAAGCCGTAGTAGCTACCTTGCTTCCGTTCATCAACGCTCTCTTGGTAGCCTCGTTTGTGTTAGCACTTTGGCATGCATCACGAGCCATGCTTGAATACAGGACTCGAAATGCGGCAACACAGAAGTTGGTTAGACTCAGTTGGTTGCCGACTGCCATCATGTTCCTAGGCCTAGGTACGAACCTGTACATTGGAAGGAATTTGGTTGGCTACAACAACTGGTACGACTGGCAGCAGCTCACATTGAAGGGAGATGAGACGGCGACCCAACGGATAGAGGTCAAGGCGGGCCACATAACCGGGATGCGACTAAGACTCACGGAGGCCCCGCCATCGACCATTCTTACACTGTGCACCTATTCAGATAACGAAGCCATGCAAACGCCCTTGGCCTGCGTCTCCCAGCCCATTTCCCGATCCGTGGAGAACAGAGTTCTCTACTTTATGTTTAGTGAATCCTTGCCGTTGGCGAGTAGCGGGGAGCTGATCATCGAGCTGTCGGTGGAAGGCCCGGATGCAATGGTGAGATTACCGTATGCAGAAATCGAGTCTGATACCAATCGGGCGACGCTTTTCTTTGACGATCAACAACTGAGCGGCACTTTGGACGTCTCGCCATTGACCTCTTTCCAAGCTGGTGTCGCGCTCAAGGAGCTGATTGTTGAGAACATTCTGCAGGATGAGAGGCTGCTACTAATCTTTGCCGCCATCGCCCTCTCCACAATGTTGTTTCTCGCAAAACTGATAGATGACACTTCAAGTTGAAGTCCGCCTGTTTGTCACTCTGGTTGCTGTATTTGTATTGCCCGGCAGTGCCGCCCTGATTCTCAGCCAGACGTGGCGCCATTGGCCCGGATTGCAGCGCTTTATTGCCGCCGTTGGCCTGAGTATTGCCTTTTACCCCGTTCTGTACTACATCATGCGTTTTCTGTTGCCGCAGGCAGTCCTGAGTCCAGCGATTGTGGGTAGCTTGCTCCTGCTCTCAATCATAATAACTGTCTGGGGCGTCTGGCGATACCGAGCCTTTACGTTACGTTTGAGCCGCACTGAGTGGGCAGCTGTCGGCATCCTTGCCCTCACATTTGTCTCCCGCTTCTGGTTTGTCTACAACCATCCCTACCCGGCCTGGTCCGATTCTCTACACCACACGCTGTTGACCCAACTGGTCGCCGAGAACGGGCGCCTTCCCCACACGCTGGAACCTTACTTTCCCAACAACCTCAGCATGTATCACTTAGGGTTGTATGCCGTTTCCGGCACGGTTGCCATGTTGGCCGGGGTGCCAGCCCACAATGCTTTGCTGTGGACAGCCCAATTCCTTAACGCTCTTGCAGGAATCGGCATTTATCTGGTTCTCGACCGTTATGCCGGGCGGACAGGTGCTATCCTCGGCTTGGCGCTTGCCAGCCTGTTTAGCGCCCATCCGGCCCTGTGGGCCAACTGGGGCCGCTTTACACAGCTCTCTAGTCAGATCATCCTGCTAATTGCCTGGGTGTTCACAATAGAAGGTGTGACGCCGTCCAGATCGGTGGGTCGCGCGACGGCATGGCTGGTTTTCTTCAGCGCTCTGTTGACGGCCGCTGTGTTCTTATTCCACTTTCGAGTGGCGGTCTTCTACTTGCCGCTCCTGGCCGCTGGCCTGATCACTGCCCTGCGCGACGCCGAGAACAGGGCGCGGCGTCTTCAGGTTCTAGAACGTCTAGCAGCCGTCAGTGCCGCATCTTTGCTCATCGTCTTGCCCGCGCTGTGGGACGCTGGCACCGCTTATCTGGCCGGTCGTTTGGGCAGCGGGCCTGCCTTGTCTGCGGAACAGGCGCGGCAGGCGCGGCAGAATTATTACTACTTTCCTTTGAGTACAATTCCATACTTGGCTGCACCGCTATGGTTGCTGGCTGTCGGCGGGCTAGGCGCATTGCTCGGGCTTGCCCGTCGTAACAGGCTCGTCATCAGCAGCCTCGTTTGGCTCGTGCTGTTGGTCGTTATCGGCAACCTCTACGTGCTCAACATACCCATTCTGAACGTCACCAACTTCGGCGCCATCCTGATCATGGTGTACCTACCTCTCGCACTGGTTACTGGGGCGGCTGTTGAAGAGCTGCTGGCCGTCCTGCCGTGGAATGCCCGTCTGTCGGCAAGACGAGCACTGCTGCTGCTGATTCTGTTTGCCGCGTTGCCGGCCGCCTACGCTCGGGCTAACAGCGTTGAGCAGTCCCGCCACTTCATTATGCCGTCGGATCTCGAGGCGATGGCATGGATAGAAGAGAATGTACCTGGTGACGCGACCTTCGCCATCAACACCTATTTCTGGCTACCAAATTTCGCGCACGGTACCGATGCTGGGTATTGGATCCCTTATTTCACCGGCCGGCATATCGTTACCAGCAGCATGCTGACGGACGGCCTTACAACCGATTACAGGCGACTTGTCCTGAGCCAGTCACAGGCCTCCGAGAAGTTAGCGACGGACTTGACTGCATTGGACGATCTGGTCGACCTGGACGTCGACTATGTCTATATCGGCGCGAGAGGCGATTTCTCTGGCCCAGGGTTGAACCGCGATTTCCTCCTTCAGTCGGAGCAGGTGGAGCTCTTGTACCAAAGTGGGGCGTCGGCCGTTCTCCGCATCCACCCATAGCAGCAGCCAGGTTCCTCGAAGACCTGGGGCCTCAGTGGCCGCTCCACGGCCGTACCGATTTGGGGAAACCCTCTGTCAAAGATAGAATCAACGTATGAGCGCACACTCCTCCGAGAAAGAATTATACATCTACGACGCCGATATTCCCGCCAGTTTCTGGCGCCGCTTCCACGAGCTCGGGAAGTTTCGTTATCTACTACAAAGCCTAGTCATCCGCGACATAAAGGCACAGTATAAGGGCTCAGCCTTAGGCGTACTCTGGAGTCTACTCAACCCCCTCGGTCTGATGCTCGTCTTCTCCATTGTCTTCTCCGTACTAAGCGGCGGGAACGCGCCGCGCCAGTACCCCGTTTTTGTGCTCGTCGGTATCATTCCCTGGCGTTTCTTCAGCGGCTCCCTGATGAAAACCAGTGTGGCCATCACGCAAAATGCCACGCTGATTAAGAAGGTGTACTTCCCGCGCGAGCTGCTTCCCGTCGCCAGCCTCCTCTCCGAACTGGTCAACTTCTTCTTTGGATTCGTCGTCTTAATCCTCTTCCTTTACGCCTTTGGGTTGGAGCTGACGCGATACGCATTGTGGATTCCGGTTATCTTGCTTGTTCAGCTCATTTTCGCCTTGGGGCTCGGTTTCATCCTGAGCACGCTCGCGACATTTTACCGTGACGTGCTAATGGTCCTGGATGTCGTCCTACAGGCGTGGTTTTTTCTTTCACCTGTCTTTTATTCATTTGAAACATTATTTGGCGAGACTGCGACCTTGTTAGGCATCACCTTCAATCCCACCCAGGTAATGCGCTGGGTAAACCCAATGGCCTCGATTATCGATGGGTATCGCACTACCTTGTGGGGAACGATGACGAGCAACGGGCCTGTAAGTATGGATCCCGTGTTTCTCCTCCGCACACTGGTCGAGTCGCTCATAATCCTGGCTATCGGCTATTATGTCTTCGTCCGCAGCGAACACGTCTTCGGTGAGAAACTGTAATGTATTGTATCGATGCTGGCGCACTTCTCGCTCGATACCGACTGGGATATACGTTATGCTGGTGCGACTGCCGTCAGTAGCCTGGGACGGTTAGCAATCCTAGTGGAACGACACGACGACTGGCCTCGGGCGACACTACTCGTCCTCAACTGGAACGGCAAGGAGCTTCTGGCGACCTGCTTACCACCCTTGCTGTCTCAGGACTACCCAGATTACGAAGTCGTCGTGATTGACAACGGGTCAGAGGACGGCTCGGTTGACTATATTCGCCAGCAGTTCCCTACAGTAAGTATTCTTGAGAACGGCCGGAACCTTGGCTTTAGCGGTGGACTCAATGCAGGCTTGCGCCAAGCCGACGGGCAGGTGATAGCGCTGCTGAACAACGACGTCATCGTCCTTGGGGAGGGTTGGCTACGGCAGCTCATTGCACCCTTCCAGGGCGACACCAAAGTGGGCATAACCGGCTGCAAGCTCTATTTCCCGGACGGCGAGACGCTGCAGCATGCCGGCGCTCACCTCACCTATCCGTTGGGGTACAGTGAACATTACGGCTACCTCGAGCATGATGAAGGGCAGTACGATGAACAAACAGATGTCGACTATGTGACAGGTGCCGCGGTGGCGCTCAGACAAGAAATGATAGCCGAAGTGGGCTTGTTCGATGAATCCTTCGCACCCATCTATTACGAAGAGGTAGATCTCTGCTATCGCGCACGCGCTGCTGGCTACCGGGTCATCTATGTACCACGGGCCAAGGCTATTCACAATGAATCGGCATCGTTCGGCCGGATGCGCGAACGTCACCGGCTGACCTTCCATCGCAACCGACTGCGCTTCGTCTTTAAGCATTACACCAGCACGCAGATCCTCGAAGACTTTGTCCCTGCCGAGGAGGAGCGTATCGCGACCACGGCCACATCAGGCGAGCTCCACACGCTGCGTTTGGTGTTCATGGAGCTCCTGCTTGCTTTGCCCGAGCGGCTGGTGGCGCGCGGCGAAAGAGACCAGCTCCAAAAGTTCCAGGCAGCCTTGCTGCGTTTGCGGCAGGCCACCTTGACGCGCCAATTGGTTGAAGATCCGCCAGCAAGCGAAGACCCGCTTAAAGTAGAGCTCGCTACGCGGCAGCATATCGAAGAACCGGCCCTTGTCTCGAACGCTCCGCTGGTAGGGCCCCTCGTG
>JAVVFG010000131.1:0-9908 GCA_032260445.1 Anaerolineae bacterium
GCCTACGAGGCGCCGTTCATGCTGGCGATGCTAGGACCGGCCATTGTCGCCGGTAGCTGGCAGATTGCCGAGATTACGGGCTACGCCACGAACAACGTCTGGTTTATCGTCACCCAGCCCCTCGGCTTCTTCGTTGCCCTCATCGGGCTAATGGGCAAGCTGGAGCTGCCACCGTTTGATGCGCCGGAAGCGGAGACCGAGATCGTCGCCGGCCCGCTGACCGAGTACAGCGGTCGCGGTCTGGCCATCTTCCACCTCGGTAAAGCCGTCGAGCTGGTGCTTGGGCTGACGCTCGTCGCCGCCTTCTACCTTGGCGGTGTCGCCAATCCCCTCTTGTTTCTCGTCAAGACGGCCGCCCTCCTGCTCGTGTTGACCGGTCTGCAGACGCTCTTGACAAGGCTGCGCATCGACCAGACAGTCGGGCTGTGGTGGCGTTACGGCGCCTTATTTGTCCTGGTGCAGTGGCTGCTGCTCATCGTCATACGGATGGTGTAGGTAATGAGCAATTGGAGACGGAATGTCGTCAGCCCTGACCTTCTGGTCGAGCCGCCGGCTCACCTGCGAAGGAGTACGCTATGACGTTAGGAACCATGTTTCGCGATATTTTCCACTCGCTGCTGAGGCCGCCGGTGACGCAACGCTACCCGCTGGAGCGGCAGGACGAGCCCAAACGCCTGCGTGGCCAGCTCATCTGGAACCCTGATGGCTGCATCGGCTGCGGCCTGTGCAGCAAAGAGTGCCCCGCCGACGCCATCGAAGTCATCACACTAGACAAGAAGGCGAAGCGTTTTGTCGTCGAATACCACCTGGACCGCTGCACCTTCTGCGCCCAGTGTGTTGAAAGCTGCCGCTTTAACTGCCTGGAGCTGAACGCCGGCCGCTGGGAGCTTGCCGGCCTGCAGCGCGACGGATTCATCTACCTCTTCGGCGAACCAACTGATATTGATGAGGCAAAGCAGCTTCAGGTACAGGAGAGTGTGAATGTTGAGTGAACGCAGTCACCGGCCGCGCCGCGTTGCCATCCTCGGTATTGGCAACGAATCGCGCGGCGATGATGCAGCGGGAATCCTCGTGGCCCGTGCCCTGCAGCCTATCGCGCACGACCGCCTCCTGGTCGTCGAGGCCGGGTTGGCGCCCGAAAACCAGACTGGCCGGTTGCGGCAGTTCGAGCCGGAACTTGTCCTACTCGTCGATGCCGCCAAATTAGGCGCGGCAGCGGGCACGGTGCGCTGGCTATCTTGGGAGGAGACCGGCGGCATAACCGCCTCGACGCATACCACGCCCCCTTCGATGCTCGGCCGCTTTCTTGTCGAAAGTCTCGGGTGTGACGTCGTGCTTATCGGTATCCAGCCGGCGGATACTGCCTTTGAGGCTGCGCTGTCGCCAGGCGTCGCCGCCTCGGTCGACGCTGTCACCCAGAGCCTTACGGCCCTGTTTGGTGCCCGCACCGTAGCGCATGAACAGATTAATGGGGAGATTCTTTACGATGGATCAAATTGACGTGATCGGCGGCGCCGAGCCGCTTGGACTTGTGCTCGGCATTATGTGCGTCTTTTTCATGGCTGGCACTTTAGGCTATTTCGCACTGCACCTGCGCTCGCTGATTGCCGTGTTGCGCCGCGGGGCAGTGGTTGCTTCCCCCGTCATCCCCGCCCTGGCCATCGCCGGGATAGCCGTTGCTGGCTACCTTGGCTATGTGCGGCTCGCCGAGACGGCACCCGTGTGCGGCCCGCTGGTTGACTGCGGGCTGTTGCAGACCAGTACCTATGCCGCGATCATGGGCGTTCCCGTCGCCTTCCTTGGACTCCTGGCAAATCTCGGTTGCCTCGCTCTCTGGTGGATGCAACAGCGTCCCGGGGATGAATGGGCAGCCGCCGCGCTACTCCTTCTAGCGGTCTTCGGAACGCTCGTTTCCGTCTATCTGACAGCTGTTGAGCTGTTCGTCCTGCGCGCTGTCTGCCCGTGGTGTCTCCTGTCGGCAATGCTGTTCACCGGAATGGTGGCTGCAGTTGGGTTGCTACTGCTCGACCAGGCGCCACGTCCAAACTACTTTGGCGACTGACCCATTTCGCAGGGTATGAGCTTTAGCACCGGTAGAAGGTGACCTCTGTCACTCATCGCCTCTCAAGAGAACTGGCATCATCTGGCAATCCTGGTCATTTGACCAGGAGATGACCCGCCGGCTGCCGGATGCAGCCACAAGTTCCCTTTTCTATAGTGTAAGAGTGTTGGTCAGACCGGAAAGGGAACTGTATGAGAGTATTGATAGCTGATCGCCACGACCAGGTACGGTCAGCCCTGCGACTTCTATTGGAGCAGGAGCTAAGCGTGGAAACAGTCGGCGAAGCGCTTGACATCGCCAGCCTCCTCGCCGAGACGGAACGATGTCATGCCGACGTCCTCTTTCTGGATTGGGGATTGGCAGCCGAACAGCCGGAGAGAGTAGTGGCGGCTCTGCGCCGGCGACGTCCGGATCTACGGATCATTGCGCTCAGCAGCCGCCCCGAGGACCGGCGTGCCGCGGCCACAGCCGGTATCGACCAGTTCGTGAGCAAGAACGCCTTCTCGGAAGAGCTTCTCGCAGCACTGCGTGGGCTCGATCGTTCGCAGCGGCCAACACAGCATGAGACGTGAAGTAACTCGCTCAAGGCTAGAACACACGTTGCGCGCCTACGCCGCCAAAGTTGCCCGTTTCCAGCCGAACGCCCGCGCCTACCTCGCCTACATGGTGCTCAACGGAGCCGCATTTGGCGTCTACCGCCTGCTCTTCAACTTCTATGTCCTCAGTCTCGGCTTCGACGAGGCGCTGCTCGGCAGGCTCCTGACGACTGCCAGCTTGATCCAGCTCCTTGCCGCCCTCCCGGCCGGATACGTCAGCGATCGCATTGGACGCAAGCCGGCCCTGTTCCTATCGGCCACGACAACTATCGCTACTCTGCTCGGCATGGTCATTTGGCCCACTGCAGCCAGCTTCTACGCCATGAGCGCCCTTCTCGGCTTGGCGCAAAGCCTAGGCGCCGTCACCTACGGCCCGTTTATGATGGAAAACAGCGGTGACGAAGAGCGGACCTATCTCTTCTCCATTTCCTCCGGCATGGCGATGATTGCCCAGTTCATGGGCAACTGGCTCGGCGGCCAACTTCCTGCGTGGATCGGTAACTGGCGCGGCGTCAGCACCACCAGCAGCACAGCGTACGGTGGTGCCCTCGCCCTGGTCGCCGTGTTCGCCGCGTTGGCGCTTCTGCCGATCCTGTCGATACGCCGGCAGCACAAAGCCCAGCCCGATGAAGCTTACCTGTCGCCTTTCCGCTATGCCCGCAGCCAGCCACGCCTACTTGGCCGGCTCATCGCGCCCATGTGGGTCACTTCCCTTGGCGCCGGCTTGCTCATGCCGTTCATGAACGTCTTCTTCCGCCACACTCACCAGAGCAGCGATGCCACAATCGGCCTCCTCTTCGCCATCGGCTCCCTGGCGATGGGTGTCGGCCTGCTCATCGCCCCTCCCTTGGCAGATCGCTATGGTAAAATGACGACTGTCATCGTCACCCAGGCTGTTTCCGTTCCGTTTCTGGTCGTGCTCGGGTTTGCGCCCTGGTTCTGGCTCAGCGCTGCTGCCTACCTTATCCGGTTGGCGCTGATGAACATGAGTAACCCTGTCTACCAGGCCTTTGTCATGGAACATGCCGCCCCGGAGGCGCGGGCCACAGTCGCCAGTCTGGTGAGCATGAGCTGGAGTTTTGGCTGGGCCTTCAGTCCAAGCTTGAGCGGCTGGCTGCAGGTCAACTACGGCTTTACTCCCGTCTACCTCGGGACCATTACGTCCTATGTGATTGCCATCTATCTCTATTGGCGCTTTTTCGGACGGCGCTCTCTTGCCGTTGTCGCCGCGACCGATTAAGCGCCTGACAAAGGGTCATCATGCTTACGAAACTTCTGCGCCTTCTCTTACTAATCGTCGTTCTGCTTTTCCTCCTTGTCGCCGCAAGCGTGGTAAGCAACCTCTCTTTCCCAGACTCTTCAGAGTCGGTCGACCAGCTTAGCAGTGCAGAGAAAGCCCGGCTGGCCGAGGCGATCCACCTGCGCGACCTTCAGGGCAACGCCATCTGGCCCGGCTTCGGCGACGTTGACATCCCGATCGTTGTCTACAACGAAGCCTACGCGTACCTGGTCAACTACGAGGGCGAGCCGCCTCCTGGTTGGGTGATACCGGTCTCCGGCGAGAAGCAAGGTACCACATGGGACCGCGTCAGCGGCGACACCTTTCTCGATGCGCCCTACTATCGCCAGCCACTTGACGGCGACGTAACGCCCCAGGCGTTCACCGTCCGTCTGGAGGAGCAATGGGCGGCCTCACTACCCACAAAAGAGTGGTCAAGGATCAGCCTGGCGAAGACCATCCGGAACGACCTGCCTGGCTGGCTGCGCCCGATCGTGCCCTATTCCCTGGTAACGCAGCTCCTCCTCGGCGACAGCGATAAGTACATTTCGCTGCTCACCCACGAATCATTCCACGCCTATATCGGCATCCGTGCCGAGCGCCATCTGATTAATGCTGAGCAAGTCGCCCGCCAGCAGGAAGCCGCCTATCCGTGGGAGGATACGTTGTGCTCCAGCCAATGGCAGGATGAGCTCGATACCCTCGCTGCAGCATTACGGACGAGCAGTCGCGATGAGAGCGTGCGCCTTTCTCGCCAATTCCTGGAAACCCGGAAGGTCCGGCGCGATAGCTGCCGGCTCGCCACCCGCCTCATCGATTACGAACAACAGCGCGAATGGGCCGAAGGGTTGGCGAAGTACGTGGAGATGGAAGCGTGGCGGCAGGGTGCTACTGCCCAGCGTTATACGCCCCATCCGGCAACCGCTGCCCTCGACGACTTTCATGACTACGATGGCTACCAGCGCGCGTGGAATCGTGAGGTCGATCAGATCGGGCGCATGTCCGGCAACGGAGGCGACGGCCGCTTCTACTACAGTGGCATGGCGCAGGCGGTCCTCCTCGATGCGCTCATGCCCGGCTGGAAGACAGGTGCCCTGACCGGCGGCACCACGCTGGAAGGCTTGCTTGACGCTGCTGTAAACGGCGGTTGAGCAGCGCCAGGAAAATCGGCAGCAAACTATTCCCGGGGCCGGTTTCTGCTCGGCTGTCTCTGGCTAGCGAAAGCCCGCGTCTCTGGCTAGCTGCCGCCGCAGGCGCTGAATCTCGTTATGGAGCCGCTCCTCACGCCGGATCATCTGCACTTCCAGACGCTCGATTTCGTCGAGCATCTCCAACATCTGCTGCCGCATGTGGAGCACCACTTCCACCGCCCCGAACTCGAGACCGAGATCGCGTTGCAGGCGATAAATACGGGCCATTTCCTCGATCTCGCCGGGTGTATAACCCTCGCCGCCCCCCGCCATCTGGCCCGGTGTGACAAGCGCTTCGCGCTCACACGCTTCCAGGAAGTCCAGCGTGATGCGGGCCAGCCGCGCGGCTACGCTCCTCGTAAAGATACGTTCCTCTTCTTGCGCGCGGATCATCAGGTAGTTCGCCATCACTTCTTCATTCCCTGTAGCTCTTCGAACAACTGACGCTCACGCTCACTCAGGTTCTGCGGCAGTTGGATCGAGACCACCGCGTATAGGTCGCCCCGTTCATCTGGGTTGTTCAGTTTCGGCATCCCCAGACCGTTTAGCCGGAAGACGCGCTCGTTATCAGTGCCCGCCGGTATATTGAGCCGCACCTGCCGGTCGATGCCTTGGACGGCGACGCTGCCCCCCAGGACCGCCGTGTACAGATCGACAGGTACCGTCGCCCGCAGGTCGTCGCCCTCTCGCTGGAAGCGGCTGTGCGGCAGTACTTCGACCCGCAGGTAAAGATCGCCTGCGGCGCCGCCGCCAGCGCCACTGCCGCCTTGGCCGGCTAGCCGGATGCGCGAGCCCGTCTTGACGCCGGGAGGAATCTGCGCCTCGATCTGGCGCCCATCTTCATACTGGAGCGAGCGTGTGGTACCATGGAACGCTTCTTCGAGCGTCACCTGCACCTCATGCTCGATGTCGCGCCCCGAGCGCGGCCGGGCTTGTTGCGTTGTTCGATTGAAGCCATCGAAACCGCCCATCGAGCCGCCAAACAGAGTCTCAAAAAAGTCAGAGAAACCGCCACGCCCACCGCCGCCAAACATCTGCTCGAATTCTTCGGGCGTCACCGTCCGGTAGCCAGCACCACCGGGCCCCGCACCTGGCTGCGCCTGCCACTGGCCCCAATTGAAGTCCTCGGGGCGCCCGCCGGCGCGCTCGTACTGTCGCCACTGCGCGCCAAACTGATCGTACTTCTCGCGCTTCTCCGGATCGGAGAGCACCTCGTACGCTTCGTTAATCTCCTTAAACCGCTCTTCCGCGGCCCGATCGCCTGGGTTAACGTCAGGATGATATAGTCGTGCTAGCTTGCGGAAAGCCTGCCGTATCTCCTTCTGGTCCGCGCTCCGGCTGACCCCCAAGACGTCGTAGTAATCCTTTACTTCCATGTTAGTCCAATTGCTTTGCGATCTGATGGCCGATCACGTCGATTATGGCGACGAACAACCCGGCCGGCAAGGTCAACCAGCCGTCACTAGTACCCGCGCCGGCCGCAACAGCTTTCCGTCGAGCAGATAGCCAGGTAGGTCCACACGCATCACCGTTCCCGGCGGGAGCGTCGGATGCGGCACGGCACCGATTGCGTCGTGCAGCTCAGGGTCAAACGGCTCGCCGAGCGCCTCAATACGTTCGACGCCGTGCTGGCGCAACGTGTTCTTCAGCTCGCGCAGCGTCAACTCCACCCCGCTATACAGCCCTGTCTGCCGCTCGGCCGGCGGCACATTCTGCAGAGCACGCTCAAGGTTGTCGGCGAGCGGCAGCAGATCGCGCAGGATCCCTTCCCACGCCTGCTGCGCGCGGTGTGCGTAAGCGCGCTCCGCCGCCCGCTTGCGATTCTCTAGATCGGCGGCCAGGCGCAGATAGCGGTCCTGCCAGTCTGGCTGCGCTTCTTCCACTTCCTGTTCCTTCGTCGGCCTGTCTTCGTTGTCGTTCACTGTCCGGGTCTCTTCAACCACGGTTCATTCCTCCACTTGGTCTCTCTACGGCGGGCCGGCTCGACCCGAAAGAAGCGTCCGCGCCTCTACTCCTACCCTATACATGCCAGGTGGGCGGGACCGGGGCCCGCCCACCGGCTTGATTCCTTCAGTCTCTGCCAGCAGACGGTTACCGCCTTCGCGGCATGGCCGTCTGCTCCGGCCCGGACTACATCTCCTGGAACTCGCCCTCGACGACGTCCTCGTCTCCATCGGCGCTTGGTTCACCGGTCGGACCTTCGGCCTGCGGGCCACCAGCCTGCTCCGTCTGATACAGCTGCTGCGTGAAGGCATAGGTTGCCTGCTGCAACTGCTCCGAAAGATTGCGGATGCGGGTGACATCGTCGCTCTGCATCGCTTCGCGCAACTGGTTGACAAGTTCTTCCACTTGTTGCTTGTCGTTCGCCTGCAGCCGGTCGCCGAGCTCGCGCATCGTCTTTTCAACGGTGTAGATAAGCTGGTCGGCGTTGTTGCGTGCCTCGCTCAGCTCACGGCGCTGCCGGTCGGCTGCTTCGTGCTGCTTGGCCTCCTGCACCATCGCCTCGACCTCGCTTTCATTGAGGTTCGTCGACGCAGTGATTTGGATCTGCTGTTCCTTACCGGTCGCCTTATCCTGCGCGCGTACGTTGAGGATACCGTTGGCGTCGATGTCAAAGGTCACCTCAATCTGCGGCACACCACGCGGTGCCGGCGGGATCCCCTCCAGGCGGAAGCGGCCTAGGGTCTTGTTGTCCGTCGCCATCGGCCGCTCGCCCTGCAGGACGTGGATGTCCACCGCGGTTTGCCCGTCTTCAGCCGTGCTGAAATTCTCGGCTTTCCGCGTCGGAATCGTCGTGTTGCGCGGGATGAGGGTCGTCATCACCTGGCCCATTGTCTCCAGGCCAAGGCTCAGCGGGGTCACGTCGAGGAGTAGAACGTCCTTCACATCACCGGCGAGAACGCCTGCCTGAATCGCCGCACCCACAGCAACCACCTCGTCTGGGTTGACGCTCTTGTTCGGCGCCTTGCCCGTCATGTCCTGCACCAGCTCCTGGATCATGGGCATACGCGTCGAGCCACCCACGAGAATGACCTCATCAAGCTGGCCGGTGCTGATGTTGGCGTCCGCTAGTGCCTTTTCCACGGGCGTCCGTACGCGTGCGACCAGATCTTCGGTAAGCTGTTCGAAGCGGGAGCGCGTCAGCTTCATCTGCAGGTGCTTCGGACCACTTGCATCGGCGGTAATGAACGGCAGGTTGACCTCCGTTTCCTGCAGCTGTGAAAGCTCAATCTTCGCCTTTTCCGCTGCCTCGCGCAGCCGCTGCAGCGCCTGTCGATCGCCGCCCAGGTCGATACCCTGATCCTTCTTAAACTCCTGGATCATCCACCTGACGATCCGCTCGTCCCAGTCATCTCCACCCAGGTGGGTGTCGCCGCTGGTCGACATCACCTCAACCACGCCCTCGCCTACGTCCAGAATCGAGACGTCGAATGTACCGCCGCCGAGATCGAAGACGAGGATGGTCTGGTCCTCTTTCTTGTCGAGCCCGTATGCCAGCGCTGCCGCCGTCGGCTCGTTGATGATTCGCTTGACGTCAAGCCCGGCAATACGCCCGGCGTCTTTCGTTGCCTGGCGCTGGCTGTCGTTGAAGTAGGCGGGTACCGTAATAACCGCACCGGTTACCGGCTCGCCGAGATATGCTTCGGCGTCTCGCTTCAGCTTCTGCAGGATCATGGCGGAGATCTCCTGCGGCGAGAAGGTCTTGTTCACAACCGGGATGTGAATACGCGCGTCATTTTCCGGCCCTTCCTGAATCGCGTAGGGGACCATATCCTGTGTGCGCTTTGTCTCCGAGTCGTCGATCCGGCGGCCCATCAGTCGCTTCACCGAGTAGACAGTGTTCTCGGGGTTCACAACTGCCTGGCGCTTCGCCGTCTGGCCTACAAGGCGCTCACCGCTCTTATTAAAGGCGACGACCGACGGCATCGTGTTGCCGCCTTCTGCAGTAGGGATCACGGTTGCGGTCCCACCTTCCATCGCCGCCACGACGGAGTTGGTGGTTCCGAGGTCAATCCCAACAATCTTGGCCATACTAACTTCCTCCTAGCTCTTGTCGATTATGACTTTTTCGTTCGCACTTCGTTATCTACCTGGTTGCCTGCCTGTATGAGTGCGGCTGCCAACGGGCCACTTCCAGAGGGAAGGCAGCCGCAGGCTGCCGCCGGTAGCAGACTCTTCCCTAATGATGCAGAACCCGGGTCAGAATTAAGTTAGAACACTCTTAGAGAGACGTCATACTTCTCGTGGTCAGGCGGGGCGTCATCGCCCTTCACTTCTGCCTGGTCTCGTTGCAACGAAGCCTGCGACTTCGGCGGGAATTCTGCGTACAGAGAGATGACGGGTACTTGACCCGCAAGGAGGAATTCATGAGCCATCGTCCAGGTTGTCTGTCCGGCCTACTTAAGCTGTTCTTACTCGGCTGGTTGTTCGACTGGCTGCAGGACAATTTCGGCGCCGGGCGTGGCGGGGTCTGCGGCTGCGGCTGCGGTTTGATCCTCACTCTGCTCTTCGTTGCCTTCGCCTGCTCGATTCTCTTCAGCACCAACTGGCTAGGTTTTGGCTTCTAGTGCTGCAGGCCGCGGGTGCCCTTCCCGCGTTGACGGAGAGGGCAATGCGGACGCGGGGTATCCTACTAAACGCGCGTCGTCGTCGAATGGTAGCCCGTCGCGCCGTCCGGCCGCACGCCCTGCACCTCGGCGACTTGTAGCGCGCCATTGCCGTCGGTGGCGCGCACCGTCAGCGTAACGCGCCCCCCGTCTGCCGGCCAGTCGTAGCGCCAC
>JAVVFG010000132.1:0-9908 GCA_032260445.1 Anaerolineae bacterium
GGTAGACGCACCGCTAACCGGTGGGTTGCCGGCGCTGGCGGCGATCAATGCCCGCTCGGTCTGCGGGCCGACGACGCCGTCCACTGCCAGCCTGTATCTCTGCTGGAAGCTGCGCACCGCGCTGCGCGTTTTCGGGCCCATGATGCCATCTTCCGCAAGGCGCAGGCCCAGGACCTTGTTCAACCCCTGCTGTACCCACCGGATGTAGAGACGGCTGCGGCGGTCGACCTCACGCTGCCATTCACCCTCCAGGAGCTCAAGCTCGGCAGCCGACTCCTCCGGCGGCGGGTCTCCGCCGGCCCCATCAGCCGCGGGCTGTGGTTGCTTCTCCGTCAGCGCCGCCGTGAGTGCTTGTTCCGTCTTGGGCCCGGCAAAACCCGATACCGGCAGTCCCTCGCGGCTCTGGAACTCGCGGATGGCAGCGCGCGTTGCCGGCCCGGCGATCCCATTCACGAGGAGCTGCCGGCCAAGGATCCGGTTAAGCGCGTTCTGCACCCAGCGCATGTACTCCGTCCCCTGTTCTGGCGGCGGTGGCGCCACCGCACGCTGGCGAACAACGATAACGCGGCGGCGTGGCCTGCGGAAGGGGCGGCGGCGCGGCCGGGGACGCCGGCCGAACCGGCGGGGAGTGCGTGCCGGTCGTGCCCTCAACGGGCGGCTGCGGATGCGGCTGGGTCGCCGGGCTACTGGGCGCCGGCGCCTGAATCCACGACGGGTAACACGCGGGCGCCGTACACCGCCCCGGCGCCGCAACCCGCCGCGCCCCAACTCGCCATCCCAGGACCCGCCTATGGCGCCGCTGTCCACTGCTTCAAGCGCATCGTATTCTGCGAAACGCCCGGATAAACCAGGCGCGTGGCTCCCTCGTTCAAGTCCAGTTGAGCCGTTCATAATTTCCTTCCTTGAATCGCTGCGGTAGAGCCCGCAGCGGATGTCTCAGCGCCGGGTTGCAGGCTTCGTTGCCTGCCGGTCGCCGTCTGTAAGGTCTGTACGGCCCGAACGATCTCCCCCGGCCGGTGCCGGGCGGTGATCACAAAGGTCACGGCCGGCCGACGGGTACGGCAGCCGCGGCGTAGTACCGTACGCACACCGCGCGTGTGCAGGTGGTTGTGTACCTGCCGGGCATCTTGGTTTCGCCGCAGGTTGACGGTCTGCACCGGGAACAGCCCGCCGTGCGCGGTGAGGTTCGCCTCATTAAGCAGGCTACGGAAATGCCGGACACGGCTGGCAAGGCGCCCGCGCAGCGCGTCTCCGTGGGCCCGGTTGAGTTGAAGGGCTCGTGCAGCCGCATAGACAGCAACCAGCGACGGCGGGCTACAGTGCACCCGGGTCTCGCTGTGGTGTGCGAAGTGACGAACTGCCTCCTCGCTACCAGCCAGCACTGCCAGGGGTGCCCCAAAGCCCTTCGCTAGCGAGCTAATAACCAGCACGTCCGGCCCTGTTAGCGTGAGGTGGCGCAGTGAGCCGCCACCGCCCTGCCCATATGGCCTTTTGCCTGTCGGCCGGGCACCCAGGATGCCCAGCGCCTGGGTATCATCCACCAGCAGCAAGCCACCATGCCGCCGCGCCAGCATCTGGTAGTCAGCCAGCGGCGCCCTGCAGCCACAGGCGCTGCAAAGGCCATCGGCGACGATGACCGGCCGGCTGGAACGGTTTCGTCCGAGCAGCTGCTCGAGGGCGCCAGCATCTTGGTGGCGAAAGGAGGTTACAGCCGCCCCGCGACCGGCCGCCCGTTCCACGCCCCAGCGGGCAATCGGATAGGAGCCTTGTTCCAGATAAAACGCGTAGCCTTGCTCAGCTAACATGCCACATATATCCCAGAACAGATGAAGCGTTGACGGCCCGAGCACTGCCTGCTCGCAGCCCACCAGGCGGGCGATCGCCTGCGCGACCATCGGCGCGGCGGGTGATTCTGCCATGGCGGCAGGCATGCCTGTGGTTAGGCTCGACCAGGTAACGAGCGCCTCCGCTGGATGCCGCATCCCGAGATAGAGGGCGGAGGTGAAGTCAGGCATGCCTGCTGCCCTGAGGACCGCACTGTCTAGTCGCCGGCCGCTCTCCGCGCAGCCAGGCGCTTGCGCAGACCCTGCGGCGCGCTCGCCGGCGCGTCACCATCCCGCGATAACCTTGGCCGGGCACGATCACCATTTGTAAGCCGGCGCTGGATCAACACAGAAGGCTGCACCGCAAGCGCGCTGCGGTCTTGATCCATCGTCGCGGGTGCACTGAGGTCGATGCCCGTGACTGCCTCGTAAGCATGGATGTAACCCTGAACCTGCGAGCGCCAGAAGTTGGCCCACACCGCGGCCTGATCGGCCCTGTCGACCGTGCTCCAGGCACCGTAACGCACCGAGAGCAATAGCTGCTCGCCAAACACAGCCAGGTCGCGGAAGTGGGTGATATTGGTATCGCCCCAACCCTGTAGCTTGCGCATGGCCGCCACGCGATCCATCCACGGTTCAGGGTAGGCCACCATGATTCGCGTCGGCAGAAACTCCCGAAACTCCGGCCGGGCCAACAGCCACTGCTGCATCAGCATCTCAATACGGGCCGTTGTCGGCATGTCACCGAATTGGCCGTGCGCCCCTTCTGACAGCACGAGGTGCAGGTCTTTGAGGGCGTTGAGGACAGGGAAGGCATCGGCGCGTATGGTCACGTCGTCGCGCTGCCGGTAGTAAGCAGATGTCACGCGCAGCAGGATGTGGAAGGTCTCCAGGAAGCGGCTGCGGCTATCGGCCGGGCGCAGCGCCGGGATCGCTTTGCCTTCCAGCGCCAGGCCATAATGATGGTCGTACTCGTAGGCGCGGCGCACCACGGAGAGGCGATGCGGTTCGTCCTGGACGTATCCCCAGAGTAGGTTGTTGAGCGGCCGCAAGGGATCGATCTCGACCGCAGCCAGCGGATCCCGCTCGGCCGGCCCACGCACGTTCTGGAAACGCCGGCTAATGGCGTTCAACGACTGGACCAACATCCCCTGTTCCTGCCAATAACACCAGATGAGCTCGAGGAAGCACGGCTGTGCTAACTTCTCGAGCAGGACGCCCTTGCAGAGCCGTAAGCGCTCCTCGGCCTCATGCCCGTCGCCGTCGAGCCGAATGTCGAGAAGCGCGTCGCTGTCCAGCTTATCGCGAACCAACATGAGGTACGGAAGCGTCACGTCATCGTCGCCATTGACGCTCTTCAGGTAGTCGCGCCATAACCCGGCCAGGTCGTCGCTCGTCGCACCCCCTTGGGCGAGAATGGCATCGAAGTCGACGTCCGAGCCGCGCTCGGGCGACAGCACACCGCAATTCACCGTGACGAATGCCTCTGTGGCTACCTTCAGCAGCCGGTAACCATCCATGTCCGTGTAGGGCAAGGCACGCCGCCGGCCCAGGTAGGAGATGCGATCCCTGATGGTGCTCGCCCGGTTCAGGCCATCCACAGCCTGTTCGTCTCCACACATGACGGCATCGATAAACTGCTTGTATCGGTTGAAAGACAGCTCCAGCGTGCTTCGTTCGATGATGTACCACAGGAACAGGTCGCCGGCAGCCGGCACGGTATTCGGCTGCAGGCTGATATTCCGGTCACGCAGACTCTGTCGCAGCAAGCCTACCGCGTCGCCCTCCAGGGTGATCGCTCGCTTCAGCGCCACATCGTCCCCATCCTTAACGGTTACGTCGATCGTTTCATGATCAGCCATATCAAACCTCCATCATCTCTTGCGTCCGTGGAACGAGTTGTGCCACGCACGGTTCAGAACCTTTCACTGTGTCGCGCAGGGCCCAGTAAGTTAGCAGCCAACCCAGCATCCTGCTCTCTCTTTCCGGCGTCAGCCGGCCGTCGGCTCGCGCCTGGCCGATTACCGCAAAGACGAGTGCCGGCGCCGCTTTGCGCATCCGCCGCGGCCGGCCGCCCCACTGCTGGTACAGGCGCTGCAGCCGGTCCGGCATACGGTCACGGCTGCCTAGTACCTCGCCCAAGGAATGGCCGTGTAGCGTGTCCGGGCGATGTTCCAACAGCAAGTCGACAAAGCTGGGGACGGCCGATTCCACGTCGAGCAGCAACCGGCGTGTTTCCCTGCTCAGCCCCGTCATCGGATAATAACCTTCCCACATGGAGGCCAGGCGCTCCCATTGGGGATGGGGATAGAGGGCATTGCCCATCGCGCAACTGATCTTCACCCGGATCCAGGGTATCGGGTGCGGGTCATCGAGCGACACGCGGAAGACGAAGGCGCGCGGTAGGCTGACGACGCCCATCAACCCAAGCGTCGCGGCGATGCCTACCCTGGCGACCGACCAGCAGTCAGCCAGAATCTCTGAGAGCCACCGGTCGAACAGACCCCATACATAACCCTGGCCATCGGCCTTTGCCTGGAAGCGGGCCAGTGGCTGTTGCAGCGAGGGGACAAGGTCGAGCAGGGCAGCACCCTGGTGGCCGACCTCATGCACCAGCGACGAGGCGATGCCATTGCTGATCATCCGTTCGCGCGGCACGCGGATAATGGCCACCGGATTCTCTCCGCCCCCCGGCAGGCGCGTGCGGGCGCGGCGTATCGCCGCACCGTGACCGCGATCCAGGTAACAGATCACCGGCGGCGCGTCATACCAGCGGCGGGGCAGGTTGAGAGCGTCGGCGGCCAGGACATCCAGACCCCCGAGCCAAACCCCGGTCTCGTATTCGCTCCGCTGCGTCATCACGTCGGCAAAGATGTCGAACTGGGACAGGACGGTGTTAAAGCGCAGACGCAAGAACGTGAAGCGACGTTGTGCCTCGCTCAGCGACGCACGTTGCCCGCGCGGCCCGTTTAGCCAGCGCAGGTACGTCGCGATCAGGCGCCGTAGCTCGCGACGCCCGGCAACCAGGTAGTGCTCAATCGCCGTCTGTGCTCCAGGTGATGGCGCTGCCGCCGGGACCATGGTCTCCTGCAGCGCAAACGGTTTGACGCGGTCGAGGCGAACTGCCAACGCCCGTGACTCCTGCTCTAGCCAGCGCAACGCACTTATCCGTTGCGTCACAGCGGTCTCCTCCTGGACAGAGGCCAGGGCCAGCATTAGCGATTCAGTCCGTGCAGGATGATCGCGTTGCCGCGACGGATCCACGTACCACGTTGCCCACGACGCCCTAGAGCGCGGCCGCGCGCGCGACCCTGTTTGGCGCCAACCAACCCAGGTGCGTGCTGCTTCGCCGCAGCGGTGATGGCTCGTTTGGCGACAGCCTGGGGTGGTGCTCCGCGGGGAGCTACCGCAGCCTGCCGCGCTGCTTCGCTAGCCATGCGCACGAAACTGCGGGCCACCTCAAACTCCTGATCTTCCGGGCTCAAACCTTCCAGCTCAAGGCCGAAAAGGCGTCCGGCCTGCGACGCAATCGCCCCGCCGGCCATGCCACCAATCCCAGGGGCCACCAGGTTGCCGAGTGCAGCACCGGCCATGGGTAGTGCCCGTCTGGCAATGCGGCGCAGCCCGCGGCCGAGGGTACGCCGTACGGACTTGGGCACGACGCGGCGAACCTTTTTGGCCACGCGGCGAAAGACTTTACCCAGGAACTGGTCGAGTTCATCCTCATCGGTTATTTCCAGCAGTTCCGCGGCGAGTTCCATCTCGTCCGCCTCATCTAGCGGCCCTTGTACTTCATACTCGTACTCGAATTCGTCGTCGTACTCATATTCGTCCCCGTACTCGAACTCATCTTCATATTCAAACTCGTCGTCGAACGTCTCTCCGTAGATCTCGCCATAGCCGTCGAACTCTTCTTCGAATTCGCCGTTGCCATACGGATCCGTCTCCCACGCCCTTTCCAACTGTGTGCGATCGATATCGTGCATTTGGAACCTCCAGTTACATAGAAATTAAACTGCCTGAACCTCTACTTACTCTTTTGTTGCAAGTTGCGTGCCAAACGATGCTTCGCCGACCCTTTTCCTCCGAAATTGCCTGCAGATCGCGCCGTGAGCGCGAAAGTGAGGGCCTACTATGCTGCCAAATTGCCATCGCGGCGGGCGGCTCCTTCGCGCCTTGGCACAGGCAGGCGCAAGAAACTGCGCCGAAACGCCGATAAATCGGTACAGAACGCAGGAAATTTCGCTTGTCATGGCCCGCATAGTACTTTTTGGCTATCCGCCTACTCGAGAGCGCCCGTTTGCACCTGCCCATCCCCCGGTCATAATCGGCCAGGTTGGCGGAGAGGAAAAGGAACAACAGGCACAAGACAGGAGGTAAATAGCCATGGCTATACCAGCCGCCCAACCGGGTGACATCTGTGTGATTGTGGAGCCATCCGTCCGCGATCTGCCGCGACTGCGGCGCCTACAACAGAAACTACAAAAACGCTACGGCGGGCGCCTGCAAACGCGCATCCATTTCACCTGCCAGCGCTTTACCCCACCGGAAAACGGCGGTGTGAAGCGGCTCATCGCCGATCTGCGCCGGCACCTCAACCCGCTCGCCCCCATCCCCGTCACTGCCTCATCGCTGGAATGGGCAGAACACCCCTTCTGGCAGTGCAACGTCCTGCGCTGGGATCTGACTCTCAGCGACGAATTGCTCCGCTTCGGCCAGCAACTGGAAGACACACTCCTCCAAGCCGGCGCGGAGCTGCATTACCCCCGCGGCGACGGCTGGCGCCCCCACGTCAGCGCCCTCGAACGCATGCCCTACGGGCCCATGGTGCCCGCATCGGCGCCCGCGTTCGAATACCTGTATACTGCGGATCGCGTCGTGCT
This sequence comes from Anaerolineae bacterium, assembly GCA_032260445.1. Lineage (GTDB taxonomy): Bacteria > Chloroflexota > Anaerolineae > Promineifilales > Promineifilaceae > JAAYYY01. The sequence continues at coordinate 6,707 of JAVVFG010000132.1, forward strand.
TTCCCAGGTGCAGCCCGGCAAGCGCTTTGAGATTCTGGATACCATCTATCTTATGGCGCTTCAGGTGCAGCCCGCCTACGCGCGCATCCCGGTGGCCCAGCCAGCTCGGCAGCAACGCGCTCAGGTCGCTGTTCCTGCCTGAGCATCACGCCGGCAGGGCCGCGTTTTCAGTTCATGGAGGCTAACAATGGCACACCAACTGGATGGAAAGGTTGCGCTGGTCACTGGCGCCAGCCGCGGTATCGGCCGCGCCACGGCCCGTCTGCTGGCACAAGAGGGCGCTGATCTCGTCCTCGCCGCACGCACCGCGCCCGAGCTCGAAAGCCTGGCCGCAGAGATTACAGACATGGGCCAGCAGGCGCTTGTCGTGCCCGCCGATGTCAGCGATGAAACGGACGTAATGCGGCTTCAGGAGCAGGCGCTGGCCCGCTTCGGCCGTGTCGACATCCTCGTCAACAACGCCGGCGTCGGCAAGTACGGCCCGCTCGCCGCTCTCACCGTCGCCGATTACGACTGGATGATGGACAGCAACATGCGCACCAGCTTCCTCTGCACGCACGCCTTCCTGCCCGGCATGCTCGAACGGCGCCACGGCTGGATCGTCTTCGTCGGCTCTGTCGCCGGCCTCAAAGGGCTGCCCGGCGAGTCCGTCTACAACGCCTCCAAGTTCGCCCAGTACGGCTTTGCCCAGTCGCTCGACTACGAGACACGCGAGCAGGGCATCAAAGTTACCTACCTCGCCCCTGGCGGCGTGCACACCGACTTCGCCTTCGGCACCGGCCGCACCGAAGGCGACCCCAACCTCGAGAAGATGCTCGATCCGGAAACCGTCGCCGCGGCCGTGCTCTTTGCCGTGACGCAGCCCGAAAAGGCGCGCGTCTTCCTCGTCGGCTTGCGGCCGATGAGCGAGCCGTTGTAGGAAGGGATCAGCGATCGGGGAACAGGGATCACAAAAAGATGGCGCTACGCTTCTTCGACACTTACAGTCGTCAGGTGCGGGACTTTGTGCCCCTGCAGCCACCGCGGGTCGGCCTCTACGCCTGCGGCCTCACCGTTTATGACTACGCCCACATCGGCAACCTGCGCACCTACATTTTCGAAGACATCCTCCGCCGCACCCTCGAAGCACACGGCTACGACGTCCTGCACGTGCAGAACATCACCGACGTCGGCCATCTCGTCTCCGACGCCGATACCGGCGAGGACAAGATGGAAAAGGGCTCGCGCCGCACCGGCAAATCGGCGTGGGAGCTGGCCGATTTCTTTACCGCCGCCTTCCAGGCCGACCTTCAGGCGCTGAATATCCTCCCACCCCACATCTGGCCGAAGGCAACCGGCCATATCGCCGAACAGATCGAGCTGATCGCCTGCATTGAGGAGGAGGGCTTTGTCTACCGCACCGCCGACGGCATCTACTTCGATACCAGTGCGCTTCCCTCCTACGGTTACCTGGCGCGTCTCGACGTTGCCGGCCTGCAGGCCGGCGCGCGCATCGACGTCGGCGAAAAGCGCAACCCGACCGACTTTGCCCTCTGGAAATTCAGCCCGCCCGGCGCGCAGCGCCAGATGGAATGGGACAGCCCCTGGGGCACCGGCTTCCCCGGCTGGCACATCGAGTGCTCGGCCATGGCTGCCAAATACCTCGGCACCTTCTTCGACATTCACTGCGGCGGCGAAGACCACATCTCCGTGCACCACACCAACGAAATTGCGCAGTCAGAAGCCTGCCACAAGACGCGCCTCGCCAACTTCTGGCTGCACGGCTACTTCCTGGTCACCAGCGGCGAGAAGATGGCCAAATCCGCCGGCGAATTCCTCCGCCTGCAGACGCTCTTGGACGAGGGCTACGATCCCCTCAGCTACCGTTACCTCTGCCTCAACGCCCACTACCGCTCCCGGCTCACCTTCAGCTGGGAAGCGCTCGACGGCGCCGCCACCGCCCTCAACCGCCTGCGCCAGCACGTCTACCGCTGGGGCGACACCGGCGCCGCCGACGAAGCAGCCGTGGCCCGCTTCACGGCCGCCATGGACGACGACCTCAACACGCCGCAGGCGCTCGCCGTCGTCTGGGAAATCGCCCGCGGCGACCTGCCGCCCGCGATCAAGAAAGCCACCATCCTCGCCTGCGACTGCACCCTCGGCCTGGGTCTCGCCGCATGGGCGCCGCCGCAGGCACAGGTGCCGCCCCACATTCAGGCCCTGGTCGACCAGCGTGAACAGGCCCGCGCCGCCCGAGACTGGGCCGAGGCCGACCGGCTGCGCGACGAGATCCGCGCCTCCGGCTTCGACGTCACCGACAGCCCGCATGGGCCGCAGCTAAAAGCCCGTACCCCCTAGGCGCCACTGCTGGTACACTTGCGGGAGCAAAAGTAACAATAAAGGAAAACGATGCACGACGATCAATTTGCGCTCATGCAAGAGCTGGTCGCGGCGCAGCAAAAAGGCACCCCGGTGGTTCTGGCGACCGTGATCCGCGCCCGCGGCTCCGTCCCGCGCCACGCCGGCGCTAAGATGCTCGTCTACGAAGACGGCCATTTCAGCGGCACCATCGGCGGCGGCGAGATGGAAGCACGCGTCCTCGCCGCCGCCCAGGAAGCACTGGCCAGCGGCGAAACTCGCCTCGTGCCCTACAGCCTCGTCGATCCCCAGCGCGGCGATCCCGGCGTCTGCGGCGGGGAAGTGGAGATTTACGTGGAACCTTACCTGCCGCCCGCCACCGTCTACGTCATCGGCGCCGGCCACGTCGGCCGCGCCGTCGCCCACCTGGCTCATTGGCTCGGCTACCGCGTCATCGTCAGCGACGATCGCGAGGAGCTCGCCACGCCCCAGCACATCCCCGACGCCGACATCTACCTCGCCGGCTCGATCCCCGCCGCCCTCGAACAGCAACCCCTCACCCGCTCCACCTTTGTCGTCCTCGTCACCCGCAACGTGCTCATCGACCGCGAGATCCTGCCCACCATTCTCGCCTCGCCCGCCCCCTACGTCGGCGTTATCGGCAGCCGCCGCCGCTGGCAGCATACCAAAGAGCTTCTACATGAAGATGGGGTGAACGAAACCCTCTTCGAGCAGGTCCACGCCCCCATCGGCCTCGAGCTCGGCGCCGAAACCCCCGAGGAAATCGCCGTCTCCATCATGGCCGAGATCATCATGCAGCGCCGCGGCGGCCACGGGCGGGCGATGAGCCAGCCAGCTTCCGGCG
>JAVVFG010000133.1:0-4803 GCA_032260445.1 Anaerolineae bacterium
TAGGGCAGATCTTCGAGCTGTTTGACGGCGAAGGGCCGGTTAGCTGGCGGCTGTGCGGACCGGCCGGCGACATGCTTGCGGAGGGCGAGCTGCGGCGCCGGCGCAAATGGCAGGTCTTTGTCGCTCCCCACGCGCATACCGACATCGGTTACACGCACAGGCAGGCAGAGGTGGCGGAGCGGCTGGCGCGGAACCTCGATGTGGCACTGGACGAGCTGGCAGTCGATGGCACGCCGCCGGCCTTTGCCTACCACCTGGATGCGAGCTGGACGCTGCAGCAGTGGCTGCAAACACGCGGGCTGGCACGGCAGGAACAGCTCCATACAGCAGTACGGAACGGTCACGTGGGAATTGCGGCGAACTACGCCATTCTGCTCAGCCAGTTCGCCGGCCTTGAGGAGCTGATCCGCAACCAGCAGTTCAGCGCGGATTACGGCGAAGCGACCGGCTACCAGCCCAGCTTCGCGGCCGTGGTCGATGTGCCATCGCTGAGCGGCTCGCTACCGGCGGTGCTGCAGGGCTGCAGCGTGCCGTATCTGTTGCACGCCGCCAACCAGGACCGTGGGCCGATGCGCCTGCTCGGCGGGCTGCACCGCCACGCTCCCTTTTACTGGGAGGGGACAAACGGGGGGCGGGTGCTGGTCTGGCTGGCGAAGATGTACTGCGAGCTGCGCAAGGTGTGCGGCAGCCCACCATCGCCGGCCGGAGGCGAGCAGGGGCTGGATCTGTGGCTGGCGGAATACGAGCGAGCCACCTACGCGCCGGACGCCGTGCTGCTCTACGGGCAGGAAGCAGATAACACCGACCTCGACCCGCAGCCGGCAGAGTTCGTGCGGCAATGGAATGAGACGTACGCCTTCCCGCGCCTGATCCCCAGCGTGGTTACCGACTTCTTTGCCTACGTCGAAACGCACTTTGGCGCGCAGCTCCCAACCGTGCGCGGCGACGGCGGCGCCTACTGGGAAGACGGGGTGGGCTCGAGCATTGCCGCGACTGTCGGGGCGCGCGTGGCGCAGGCGATGCTGCCCGCCGCCGGGCGCCTGGCGGCGCTGTCCGCCGTACATCGCGAAGGACAGACGTTTCCGCGCCAGCAGTTCGACGCCGCCTGGGAACAGCTGTTGCTGTACGACGAGCATACGTGGGGTGCCTTTCTCAGCGGAGATGACCCGGACAGTCTTCTGCAACAAGAGCAATGGGCAGTGAAGGAGCACATGGCGCGCGATGCGGCGCAGCGGGCACGCGGACTGCTGCACGCCGCGGTGACGCGCCATACGCTGAGCTGGAACACGGCCGGGCGTGAAGTAGTCGTTTTTAACCCGCATAGCTGGCCCACCAGCGGGCCGGTTCTCGTGGAGATTGGATGTGACGAACATCCGGTGGACGCGCAGACGGGCGAGCGATTACCGCTGCGCGTCGTGCGCACCCTTGCGACACAGCGCTGGATCGAGCTGTGGGTGGAGGAGCTGCCTGGCTTGAGTTACCGGCGCTTGCCGCTGCGGCCCGGCGCGCCCGAGGTACCCGTTTCCTTGCCGGTAGCGTGTGAGGTTGAGCTGGCGAACGACTATTACCGGCTGATGGTCGACGTGCAGCGCGGCTGTGTCACAAGCTGGTACGACTACGCGCTGGGACGCGAGCTGGTGGACCAGGATGATGTCTGGGGCTGCGGGCAGTTTGTCTACGCGCGCGGGGGCGACGGCACGCGGCTGACCGGCAACCGCATGGATTTGCCGGTAGCCGAGCTGGCGCTCGAAGGCGGCTTTGAGCTCGAAGCGGTGACGCGGCTAGACGACGAGTTGGGAACACGCGTGGACCTGGTGGGAAGGACGGCAGCGGGGCGACTGCAGATATCGTGGTCGCTGTATCGCCGACAACGGGCGGTCGACGCCAGCTATACGCTGCACAAAGAAAGCTGCCTGGCAAAAGAGGCCGGTTATGTTGCCTTCCCCTTCGCGCTGCCGGGCGCCGAGGTCCTCTCCGATTCGCAGCTTGGGTGGGTGCCGTGGCAGACAGCGCAGCTACCCGGCGGCTGCAAGGAGTGGCTGCCGCTGCAAAGCGGGATCCTGCTGCGCGACGCGGCTGCAGCGGTGCACATCGCCTCGCCAGATATCCCCCTGTTTTGCAGCGGCGATGTGGTGCGTGGGCGCTGGCCGCGCCAGCTGGATCTGAGCGGCGGGCGCGCCTTATCGTACGTGTTCAACAATTATTGGCATACGAACTATCGCGCTGCCCAGGAGGGGACAATTTCTTTCCGCTACCGGTTGAGCAGCGACGCGGCAATCGAGCCAGCGGATGCATACCGGCGCGGCTGGGCAGCACGCCAGCCGCCGGTCGCGCAGCGCATCAGCCTGCAGGAGTTCCGCGTGCCGGTGGCACCGTACGACGGCGAGGCGGGTAGCACGTTGGCACGTGTCAGCCCGGCCGAGGTGGCGCTGGTGATGATGGAGGGCACGGCCGATGGCGGGACTTTGCTGCGCCTGCAGGAAACCGGCGGCGCAGGGCGGCAGGCGACCATTGCCTTCCCTGAGCGCCGCGTCGATCGCGCTTGGCACTGCGATTTACTCGGCCGGCGGCATGATGAGCTGCCGGTCAACGACGGTACCCTTCGTATTCCGGTGCCCGCCTGGGGGCTGGCGACCGTACATCTGGAGATGAGCTAAACATGGAACAACTCTCGCCGCACCTTTTCCTGTTCCGTGACACCTGCTACGTCTACGCTCTGGTAGGCAACGAGCGGACGGTGCTCGTCGACTTCGGCAGCGGTGATATTCTGGAGGCGGTTGAGGCGTTAGGCTTGCCGCCCGCCAGCGACGTGCTCATGACGCACCACCATCGCGACCAGGGCCAGGGATTGGCACGCGCTGTCGAGGCCGGCGTGCGCATCTGGGTGCCGCACACGGAACAGGATCTGTTTCACAGCGTGGACGCGCACTGGCAGGCACGCGAGATTCGCAACAACTACAACATGCGCCAGGACCGCTTTTCGCTGCTGGAGCCGGTGGTGGTGGCGGGCACGCTGCGCGATTACGAGACGATCAGGTTTGATGAGTTGTGCCTAACGGCGGTGCCAACGCCGGGCCATACCACTGGCGGCATTACCCTCCTGGCCGAGCTGGACGGGTACAACGTGGCCTTCAGCGGCGACCTCATCGCCGGGCCAGGACAGGTGTGGTCACTGGCGGCAACGCAGTGGAGCTACAACGGCGGTGAAGGGGCCGCATTGACGATCTTCTCGCTGGAGGCGCTGAAGCGGCACAGGCCCGACTGGCTGCTGCCGTCACACGGACACCTGATGATCGACGGCGCCGCGACCGTGGCTGAGGCGATCGATCTGACTGTGGCGCGGCTGGGCGTGCTCCTGCAGGAGCGCCGCCAGAATCCGCGGCTGTTCCAGTTGCTGCGGCAGCCGTACGAGCCGCTCAGCCCGCACCTCCTCTCTAACCGCACGAGCATGGCCAACAGCTACGTGCTGCTCTCAGGAAGCGGCAAGGCACTGTTCATCGACTACGGCTACGACTGCATCGGCGGGGTGGCGCCCGGCAGCGACCGGGCCTCGCGCCGGCCGTGGCTGTACACACTGCCGCGGCTGAAAGAGCAGTACGGGGTGACGAAGATCGACGTCGTGCTACCGACCCACTTTCACGACGACCACGTCGCCGGCATTAACCTGCTGCGGGACGTGGAAGGCACCGCGTTGTGGGCGGCGGAGACATTCGCCCCGATTTTGGAGGCACCGCAGCAGTACAACCTGCCGTGCCTGTGGTACGATCCGATCCCGGTAGACCGTGTTCTGCCACTGGAAGAAGCCGTGCGCTGGGAGGAGTACGAGCTAACGCTGTACTCTCTGCCAGGGCACACGCGCTACGCGGTGGCCATCGCGTTCGAGGTAGACGGGCGGCGGGTGCTGGCGAGCGGCGACCAGTATAGCGACGATGATGGGCTTGGCTGGAACTACGTCTACGGCAACGGCTTCGAAATCGACGACTACCGGGCCAGCGCCGCGCTTTACCGGCGGCTGGCGCCAGAGCTGATCTTGAGCGGGCATTGGCCGCCGCTGTGGGTCGGGCCGGCCTATTTTGATGCCCTGGATGCGCGCGGAGAAACGCTAGCATGGCTGCATCACCAGCTGCTGCCGGGCGAGGTACGGAAGTTCGGCGCCGAGGGTTTCCCCGTGCACATTGAGCCGTACGAGCAGACGGTCAGGGGCGGCGAGACGTTCGTGATCACAGTCGCGATCCACAAGCGCGGAGAGCGGTTGGCCGACGCGGCATTGCAGACGGCCGGTGGCGAAGAGCGAGCGGCCAGTGGTGATTTGCAGGTCACAGGGCAATCGTTGCTGGGGCTGGAGGGCGGCGAAACATCCGCTTTCTTCGAGAAATCGAATGTCCGGGCGCTCGTAAGACCAGTCGTGCCAGATAGCTGGTCAGTGGAGCCAACGGTGGCGAGAGTTGCCCTAGGATCGCAGGTAGTGTTTAGCGTTACAGCACCTCCGGGCACGAAGGTGCGGCGGGCGCGTCTGGCAGCCGACGTGACGATCGGCGACAGGCGCATGGGCCAGCAGGCGGAAGCGCTGGTCACCGTCGTCTGAGTAAGTACGAGACAAGGTGGGAAGGATGATGACAACCGCAACGTATGGCGAGGTGCGGGAGCGGACTGCGGCCATGCTGGCAGAGGCCGGTATTGTGCTGACGCCGGAGGAGGTGGCGCGCATTGAGGTCGCCGACTTCGGCCTTGGCAAGCTGCCAGAGACCGGTCTCCAGCTGATTACTTATGTCAACACCGAACGAGTGTGTGCCAAGGAGCTGG
>JAVVFG010000133.1:4903-9831 GCA_032260445.1 Anaerolineae bacterium
CCGGATACGCTGCACTGGTTCCAGGCCGGGCCCGCAGGGGCAATCGTCTCCGAATTCTCGACGCACAGTGACGATGCCAGCGACATTTTCACTGATCCCGCTATTCGCCGGCTGCCTGTGGTGGGCAATGAGTTAGCAGGAGACGGGTAACAACATGGATAACATCATTTCCTTTATGACGGCGAATTTCGTGGCGCGGCAGCTCGGCTACCAGATGACAGAAGGCTGGGGTCAGGGCGATCGCGCGACCAACGATTATTTCCGGCCGGAAGAGAGCTTCGCCGCGCGCTTTGCAGCCATGCTCGACGAAGTTAAGGCGCTGGCGTTTGTTGCCGTTGACCTGTGGCTGGCGCACCTGAACCCGGAATGGGCGACGGAAGGGCAGGTGGCGACGGCACGGGAGCTACTCGACGCGAATGGGCTGAAGGTAGTTAGCCTGGCGGGCTGGTTTGGCAGCACGCCGGAGCTGTTCGAGCGCAGCTGTGAGATCGCGCGGGCGCTGGACTGCTCCATTCTCGGCGGCTCGACATCGATGGTTGGGAAGGATCGCGTCTTTGTCGTCGATCGCCTGCAGGCGTACGGCCTCAAGCTAGGGCTGGAGAACCATCCGGAGAAGAACCCAGCAGAGCTGCTGGCAAAGGTCGGCGATGGCGGCGATGGCACCATCGGCGTCACCGTCGATACCGGCTGGTTTGGCACGCAGGGCTACGATGCCGCAGATGCCCTTTATGAGCTGCGCGAGCACCTGCTGCACGTGCACCTCAAGGACGTGCTAGCGGAAGGCGAACATGAGACGTGCGCTTATGGCGAAGGTATCGTGCCCGTGCGGCGCTGTGTACAGGTCCTGCGGGAGATTGGTTACGATGGGGCCATCAGCGTCGAACACGAGCCCGAACAAGAAGAGCCAACCGGGGCGGTTCGTGCCAGCTACCGGATGCTGAGGCAGTGGATGGAGAGCTAGACGTGGCAGAGACAAGGATCGGTCTAGGTATTATCGGGTGCGGCAACATCGCCAACGCCTACGCGCGGGCGCTCGCCGCTGCGCCAGAAGTGGTGATCGTGGGCTATACCGATCTGCAGGCAGCGCGGGCTGAGGTGCTAGCAGAGCAGTACGGCGGGCGGGTATATGCGGACTTGGATGGGATGCTCGCCGACGAAAGGATAAAGCTCGTCGTCAACCTGACCATCCACCACGCGCATTACGAAGTCACGCGGCGCTGCCTGGAGGCGGCGCGCCACGTTTATAGCGAGAAGCCGCTGGCGATGACCACGGCGGAGGCCAGGGCACTGGTAGCGCTGGCGCGGCAGCAGGGGATGCGACTGGCCGGGGCGCCGATCAGCTTCCTGGGCGAGGCGCAGCAGACGGCGTGGAAGGTGATCCGTGAAGGGCGCCTGGGAACGGCGCGCGTGGCCTACGCCGAGGCCGACTGGGGGCGCATCGAAAGCTGGCACCCGGCGCCGGAGCCGTTTTACGAGGTGGGGCCGTTGTTCGACGTGGGTGTCTACCCGTTGACCCTGCTCACGACGATTTTTGGACCGGCCAGTCGGGTGAGCGCCTATGAGACGATCCTGCTGCCCGAGCGCATGACCAAAGACGGCAAGCTGTACCGTATCCACACACCCGATTTTATGGTTGTGGTCGTCGAGTTTGCCGAGGGGTCTGTGGCCCGCCTGACGACGAACTTTTACGTCAGCCAGAAGACACAAGATGCGGGCATTGCCTTCCACGGCGACGCGGGCTCGCTCTATCTGGGGCACTGGTTCTTGTCTGATGCCAAGGTGGCGTTTGCCCCGTACGGCGAACCGTACGAGCCGGTGCCACTGGTGCGCGAGACACCACCCGGCGTGCAGTGGGAGCGCGGCATCGTCGACCTGGTACAGGCGATCCGGGAAGAGCGCCGGCAGCGCGTGACCGGTGAGCAAGCGGCACACGTGGTGGAGATCATTTGCGCGGCCCATGAAGCGGCCGAGGGTGGCGGCGCGGTGCCTGTCGTTTCGACGTTCACACCGCCAGCGCCGATGGACTGGGCAGCGTAATGTCCATGCTCGTGGTATTGCTGGCGTTGCTGCTGCTGGTGACGTGTGAGGCAAACGCGGTGGCGACGCCTTCGCCACAAGCGACAGCCGCGATGGACGTAACTGCGACGGCAACGGCGGCCGGTCCACCAGCCGCGAAGGCGACGGCTGCCCTGGGTACGTACAACAATCCGGTGTATCCCGGCGACTTTCCCGATCCGGACGTGATCGTGGTGGACGGCACCTACTACGCCTACGCCACCAACAGCGACGGTCGCAACATCCAGGTGGCACACTCGGCCGATCTGGTGACGTGGGAGCTGCTCGGCGACGCGCTGCCGCAGCTGCCGGGATGGGCCGTACAGGAATTCGGCTGGGCCTGGGCGCCGGACGTGATGGCCGTGGAGCAGGGCTATCTTCTCTACTTCACGGCGCGGTTGGCGATGGGCAGCGGCGGCATCCAGTGTATCGGGGTGGCAACGGGCAAGGCTCCAGAGGGGCGGTTTGCCCCGGTGGGAGATGCGCCGCTGGTTTGCCAACAGGATGAGGGCGGCTCGATCGACCCGGCGACGTTTGGTGCGGGCGACGGCAGCCGCTACCTGCTGTGGAAGAACGACGGTAATTCGCGCGGGGGCCAAACGTGGATCTACATCCAGCCGCTGGCGCCGGACGGGCTTTCGCTCACGGGCGAGCCGGTGCGGCTGCTGGGGGCCGACCAGGCATGGGAGGGGGGGCTGATCGAAGGACCGACGCTGTGGGAGCACGCGGGCCGCACCTATCTCTTTTACTCGGCGAACGCCTACGATAGCCAGCGCTACGCCGTAGGGTATGCGGTGGCGGAGGAGATCCTCGGGCCGTATGAAAAGGCGCGCGGCCCGCTTCTGGAGACGACGCTGCCGGCGGCGGTGGTCGGGCCTGGTGGGCAGGACGTGGTGATGGCCGGCGATGGCAGCACCTGGCTCCTCTTCCACTCGTGGTCGCCGCGCGAGGGGCGCCATCTGAACCTGGCGCCGCTGCTGTGGCAAGAGGGTGTGCCGGCCGTGCCGCTCTCACGCGAGCCGCAACCTGCGCCGGAGGCGCGTAATCAGTGACGAGTTGCGGGTTACGAGAAGCATGAGTCGTAACGCGGACCTTGTAGCTCACGAATTAAAGGACATGGCGATTTGATGAAGGGATCAACAGCAAAGAAGCTGCACATGATTGGTAACGCGCATATTGACCCAGTCTGGCTATGGCAGTGGCCGGAGGGTTTCCACGAGGTACTGGCGACGTTTCGCTCGGCGCTGGACCGGATACGCGAGTATGATGAGTTCATCTTCATCTCCAGCGCGGCGGTTTTCTACGAATGGGTGGAAAAGAGCGACCCGGAGATGTTCCGCGAAATCCAGGAGCGCGTCGCCGAAGGGCGCTGGGAGATTGTCGGCGGCTGGTGGCTGCAGCCAGACTGTAACGTGCCCAGCGGCGAGTCGTTTGTGCGCCAGGGCCTCTATGGCCAGCACTATTTTCAGGAGAAGTTCGGCGTCAAGGCTCGGGTCGGCTACAACGTCGACAGCTTCGGCCACAACGGAATGCTGCCGCAGATTCTGAAGCAGAGCGGGCTCGACTACTACGTCTTCATGCGGCCGGGCCCGCACGAAAAAGGGCTGCCGGGGCGTCTCTTCTGGTGGGAATCTGACGACGGCTCGCGCGTGCTCACCTTCCGCATTCCTTTTGAGTACTGCACCTGGGGAAAGGAGCTGGACAAACACGTGCGCCGCTGCGCCGCCGAGCTCAAAGCCCCCTTCGACGAGCTGATGTGCTTTTACGGGGTCGGCAACCACGGTGGCGGGCCCACCCGCGAGAATATCGAGAGTATCCAGCGGCTGGACGCCGATCCCGAAATGCCGCAGCTTATCTTCAGCTCGCCTAACCGCTTCTTCCGCAGCATCGCAGGCCAGGATTTACCCATCCCGGTGGTCCACGACGAGCTGCAGCGGCACGCGAGCGGCTGTTATGCCGCCCATTCGGGCATCAAACAGTGGAACCGGCTGGCAGAGAACCGGCTGGTGACCGCCGAGAAGTTCGCCGCCATTGCCAAGTGGCTCACCGGGCAGCCTTATCCCCATGATTTTGAGCATGCCTGGAAAAACGTGCTATTCAACCAGGATCACGACATTCTCCCCGGCACGAGCCTGCCTTCGGCCTATGACGACGCCCTCTATCTGTACGGAGAGGCGATGGCCATTGCCGACCGCGGGCTCAACTACGCGCTGCAGTCGCTGCTGTGGCGGATCCAAATGGCGCCGGAGGACGGGCTGAAGCCAATCGTCGTCTTCAACCCGCACACCTGGGAAGTGTGCAGCAACGTGGAGTTGGAGTTCGGCCGTTACGACGACAGCTACCGGCTGGTGGACGACGAAGGCGAGGTCGTGCCGGTACAGCTGGTGCAGTCGGAGACGACGGCACGCGGCCGCAACCGGCTAAGCTTCCTGGCGACGCTGCCGCCGCTGGGCTACCGGGTCTACCGGGTGGTGGAAGACAGCACGATCACGGTAGAGGCTGCGCCGGTCGACGCGACTGACCACGTGCTCGATAACGGCCGGCTGCGGCTGGAGCTCGATCCAGAACGCGGCACGATCGCCGGCCTGCGTGACCTGCGTCATGACGTCGAGGTTTTCGAGGGGCCGGCGGCGCGGGCGGTGGTGCTTGCCGACAGCAGCGATACCTGGAGCCACAACGTCTTCCGCTTTGACGATGTCGCCGGCGAGTTTACCGCGACAAGCGTGCGCCGTGTCGAGCACGGGCCGGTGAAATCGGTGATCCGGGTTACCAGCAGTTATGGCGCCTCAACGCTGATCCAGGATTTCACGATGTACGCCGGGCTGGAGCGCATTGACGTGCACGTGACCGTGGACTGGCGCGAGCAGTTCAAG
>JAVVFG010000134.1:0-9718 GCA_032260445.1 Anaerolineae bacterium
GGCCGGAGGCTGGCGACACGACGGTAGGGGCCGAGGCAATGGTCACGCCCTCGTCCATACCGCCCCGTTGCAGGCGCTGCCAGGCACCCCAGCTGCCGCTGTTGTACGTCCGGTGCCACAGGGCGTCGTCAACGCCGCGGGCAAAAACCTGCATGTGACCAGGGCCGGTGGAGATGGCGCCGGGTTCCGAAGCGAGCATACCCCCAAGGGAATGCCAGGCACTGCCATCGTGCCAGCGCAAGGTGTTATCAGGCGCTAACCGGAACAAATCAAAGCCGTCGTTCCGGGCAACAACTGCCAGGGGCCCGAGCTCCGGCGTTGGTCCGCTCCACGTCGGGGCATCATACGGCCAATCCCCGGCGACCTTCTGCCATGTCGACCAGGCTCCCGCCCACGTCTGCCGGTAGACCTCGTTGTCAGTGCCGATGACAAAGGCATCGAACTGGCCGTCGACCAGCGAGGCAACGGCCGGCGCCGAGAGCAGGATGCCACCGCCGTCATTGTTCCAGTCGGGGCAGGTGCCGGTTCCCGAGTCATAGACGCAGTGCCACAGCGCCTCGTCGTAGCCGCGCACCAACAGGTCGACGGTCCCGTCGGTATGAGCGATAGCCGCCGGCGCGGAGGTGGTTCTGCCGAGCGAGCCCGGCATCTCCCCGGTCGACAGCCAGATGTGATTGGTATCATCTAGCCAGGCGGCGATCTGCTCAGCCTGGCCATCATTGTTCACGTCACCAGCGGCAATGTCGATCGACGAGTTGCCGAGAGCCTGCTGGCTGCCCGCGATGACATCGAGCTTGCCGTCGAACGTCTGGATGCTCTGCTGCCCGCTCACATTCGAGCTCAGCAGGACTTTGTCGAGGTCAACCAGGGTATAGTTGCCGGCCAGCGGATCCGCGCCAGCGGCGACCAGGGCGTCAACGCCCGTCAATTCGACAACCTCTTCGAGCCCCTCTTCGCTCAGCCGGGTCGTCTGTGTGACATAGCTGTCTGCTTTGGAGGGCTTCCCCGTGTCGTGATGGGGCACGGGCCTATCCGGCGCCGGCCATCCCGGCATGCCGCTCCCTTCCTGACCTGCTGGCTGCGAGGTAGCTAACCCGGGCAGAAAAGCGAGGGCGAAAAGGACGACCAGAACGGCTATTTTCTTCATGACTACTTCCCTCCAGGAGCGTTGCGCTCAGCTTCCGCTAGATTCTGTTGCACGTAGGTAACGACTGCTTCTATGCTCGAAAAGCCCTTTTTCTCGTCCTTGTGCTCAATGCAAGTCACACTGAACCGCCAGAGCGGTTCGCCATTCCTGTCGGGCTCTTGCCAGCAGCGCAGTAAGAAGGCACGATAAATGTGGTCCATCTGTCTGCACGATTTTCCTCTGCCGAGAGATACTCCCTGCCGAAACAGCCATGCGCCCGCACAAGTGGGACTGGAACCCCTCCTTCATAACATGGTGCCGTCAAAAATTCGTTAAGAGAACCCCTCCGCGCCGTTAAAAATGCTTGGGTTTGTGCAGCAATTCACGATATAATGAAAAAAGAGCTCTCTGTATCCCTGTAGAAAACCGATTTCTACCTTGTGGCCCTGAAGGGGATATCTTGTATCCACAGGGCCTAGAGGGGGGCACCTATGTCCGGGCTGGCACTCTATCTGTTTGGCGGCTTCCGGGCCGAAGTGGACGACAAACCTTTGACGAGCTTCGGGACGGATAAGAACCGGGCGCTCCTGGCCTACCTGGCGCTGGAGTCCGACCGGCCGCACCGGCGCGAGGCGCTGGCCAGCCTGCTCTGGCCGGCTCGCCCGGATCCGATGGCCCGCAACAGCCTGCGCCAGGCGCTCTACCAGCTGCGGCAAGCCCTCGAAGAGGGAGTTGAGCGGGAGCCCTTCCTGCTGATTACGCCAAACCAGGTGCAGTTCAACCCGAACAGCGACTACTGGATCGACGCGGTTGAGTTCAAGAGCCGCCTGGCAGCCTGCCGCGCGCACCATCCCTCTGGGCTGAGCGTGTGCGCTGCATGCCAGGAAAAGCTGTCCGCTGCTATCGTGCTGTACCGAGGAAGTCTGCTGGAAGGGCTTTCGCTGCCACACTGCCGGCAGTTCGCCGAATGGCAGACCATTAGCCAGGAGGCCACCCACCACCACGCGCTGGCTACTCTGCTCCTCCTGGCGGATTATTTCGAGGCGGAACGGGAGTACAGCCGGCTGATCGCCTGTACACAGCGTATAATCGAGCTGGAACCCTGGGTAGAGGAAGGACACCGGCGCCAGATGTGGGCGCTGAACATGGGAGGGGAGCGCGAGCGGGCGCTGAAGCAGTACGAGATCCTCCAGGATGTCTTGCGGCGCGAGTTTGGCGCCCAGCCGGTACGCAAGACCCGGCGCCTCTATGAGCGGATCCGCCGTCATGTTCCTCCCAGGCAACACGGCTGGCAGGAAGGAGCGGCGTTGCACCTGGCCCCTGCCGGCGACACGCCAGCGGGGCACTTTGCCACCTTCGCCGGGAGACAGTCGGAACTGGCCCAGCTACAGGGTTATCTGGCAGAGGCACGGGCCGGTCGCGGGAGGGTGGCCTTCGTCAGTGGAGAAGCAGGCAGCGGCAAGACAGCACTGCTGGGCGAATTTGCCCGGCAGGCGATGCACGAAGATGGCGACCTGCTCGTCTGCGGCGGCACGTGCAGTACCTACCGCGGGCTGGGCGACTGTTACCAGCCTTTCCGCGAGGTGCTGGAAACGCTCACCGGAAGGACCAGTCCTTCGTTTTCGGGCGAAATGATCTCCCGCGAACAGGAATGGCGCCTATCGAGCGCCCGGCCGGCCTTAAGGCAGGTGATGGACGAAACCAGCCCCGGAGTGCTGGGTAGCTTTCTGACCGGCCCGCGGGATACCGTATCCGGCGATGCTCTGTCCGTGGAGCAGACAGCGCCGTGTGACCAGGTAGCCCGGCTGCTGCTGGCCGTAGTCGGCCGGTTCCCGCTGCTGATCCTTCTCGACGACCTGCAGTGGCTTGATAACGCCTCTGCCAGCCTTCTGTTTCACCTGGGAGGCCACCTTACAGGCGGGCGTATCTTGCTCCTGGGCGCTTTCCGTGCGGAAGATGTCGATTCCGCACCGGGTGTGGCGCGCCATCCTCTGGCTGCGATCCGCAACGAGTTCCACAGGCGCTTCGGAGAGAATGAGGTCGACCTGAACCGCGCCGATGGCCGCGCCTTCACGAGCGCCTACCTGGACGGCGAGCCGAACCAGCTCGATCAGCAGTTCCGGGAAACGCTCTTCGAACACACGCGTGGGAATGCTCTCTTTACGACCGAGCTACTGCACGGCATGCAGGCACGCGGCGAAATCGTTTGGGGCGACGACGGTTATTGGCTAGAAAGCGCGCCCATCGATTGGGAGGACCTGCCGGCGCGGGTGGAGGGGGTCATTGCCGAGCGCCTGAGCCGGCTGGACCCTGCATCGCTTGCGCTGCTGGAAGCGGCTAGCGTCCAGGGCGAGGTCTTCAGCTCCGGAATGCTGGCCGCTGCCCTTGGCGTCGCCAGAGAAGAGGTTGTTCTCCATCTGAGCGATCTTCTCAGTAAGCAACACCGCCTGGCACAGGTCCTGCGCCAGGACGAAAGGGAGGAGCCGCGCCAAACGCGATACCGGTTTTCCTGCCTGCTTCTGCAGAAGTATCTGTACCGGAGCCTCGGCGACGCGAAACGGAAACATCTACAGCGGGCTACCGCCGCGGCCGAGAATGAGGCGCACTCGAAGCGCGTCATGAGGAGGCCACAGGGACCACCTTGCTGAGTGGTCGGGAAGGCGGGCTTTGCGCTTGGCGCCAACCTGATGGCGTATGATTGGGGGATAGGCATCGGCGGGCGAATTCGCGCTCACGCCCCTTCTGGCGATCAGCTCAGCCTTAGCTTTCCTCTTGGCTGCCGCCGCGCTTTTGCGTTGGCGGGTGCCGGCTGAGTGGTTCCAGTGGCTGGTCATTGCCGGCGTTCTCTTCGTCGCCGGCGTCGCGCTCTGTTCCCTGGGTGGTGTAAGCCGGGCGCCAACCTATGGTTGGCTGCACCCGATGAGCATCGCCGTCCGGCTAGGCTCATGTTTTCTTGAAGAGGAGGAAATTGTTGAGCAATGTGTCGAGCTAGGTATCAAGCGCGTGTGGATGCACTGCATGATGCGCGTCGTCATGCGCACGCTCGGCTTTCTGCGCGTCAACGCGAATGGGACCGGGCCGGGTGCGAACGGAAGTTGACGGCAGGAGGATAACCATGAAGAAGATCCTGGTGACCTACGCGACGATGGCCGGCTCGACGGCGGAAGTGGCCGGGGGCAGTGGCGGAGGAGATTGCGAGGAGCGGGGCGCAGGTGGACGTGCGGCCGCTGGCTGTGGTTGACAATCCGGGAGGTTTTGGTTTATGAATAGGCAAGGATTGCTGTTTACACTGCGACACGAGAGGCTTGCCTGATGCGCCTGGTTCACCTCCTACTCGGCGTTTTGCTCCTCCTCGCCGCCTGCCAGCCTACCGCACCCACGACTAATACGCCTGTGCCCACCGGGACGGCGACGGTCGCCACGCTGGAGCCCACCCCCACCGCGGCCCCCTGGCCGACTCGCTTCTTTCCTATCCCGGAAGGGATCGCAGTTACCCGTAGCGACGATCGTGGCGTGATCGTCATCCCGGAAGCCGAGCTCACCTTGGAGCTGCCCGGCGCCAATCCATGGGATATATCCCAGCACCAGCCCGCCGGCGCAAGTGAACACTTCCGCTTCCACAGTCTTGACGGCACGACCCCCATCCCATTGGCCGAACTCCAGGCCGAGGCAGACGTCATTTACGACGAGGTCGCCGCCCGTGTTGGCGCGGCCATCGGGGGGCGCATCCCCGTCACCTTCCTCCCGCCCCAGGAAGGCACCTGCCCGGTCCGCGGCGTTGCCAGTTTCGGCGGCCCGGATCGTGCGGGTGAAATGCAAATCCTTATCTTCGCTGACGAAGCCACCAGCCCGCAGCAGGTGCTCGGCGTGCTGGCCCACGAGACAGCCCACCTCCTCCACGCCCGCACGACGAACGGGATGGGCCGCTCCGTGGCCCTGCAGGAGGGTTTTGCCCACTGGGCTGCCTCCCGTGCCGTCAACGCCTGGTATGGCAGTGCCTCCTTTGATGACCTGATCCGCGTTTACCTCGAAGAGGGGCGCTACCGCCCCCTGAGCGAGGTTTATGAGTTCTACGAAGAGCCGCCGGGATTCGACGACCCGGCCGACTGCCTCGCCTGGCGCGATCAGCTCTACACCCAATGGGCCGCCTTTATCGGCTTCCTCGTCGACACCTACGGCCGGCCCCGGCTCGACCAACTCATGGGCTCTCCCACATCGGAACCGGCAGATGACGGCTACACCGTCCAGCCGGCCGACTTCCAGGGCGTCTACGGCCTCGCCCTCAACCAGCTCGAAGCGCAATGGCTCAGCCAGCTCACCGGCGGCGACTAAGCGCCACCTGGTACCAGACGATCGCCGCTCGTGCTTGATTTCCTCAAACCCACGCCACTCAAGCTGGCCCTATTGCTTCCAGGAATTGCCTTTCTCCTCCTGGAGCTGATCCTCGAGCCAGATGCCGTGCGCGGCAACCTTCCGGGTCTATTTATCTGGGCCGTCTTCTACTACCTGCTCGCGTCGCTCGCCGTTTCGCTGCGGCAGCGTGGTGTCCGTCCCCCCTCCTTCCGCCGCCTGCTCGGTTATGCCGTGCTCCTGGCGGCGCTCGATCACGCCGTCAAGCTGATTGTCCTGCGCTGGCTGCCTCTCGAACAGGCGTACACCGTAATCCCCGCGGCGCTGGCGCTGACGCACACGCACAATCTGCGCAACTCATGGGTCGCCGTCCAGTTTGATCTGGACTTCATCGGCGATTGGCTCCTGATCGGCGCTGCGCTCCTGTTCAGCGTTCTCACGCTCGCCATCTACCGCTACTACGCCGGCCAGCGTTCGCAGCCGCCCTTCTTCGCGGCGTTGGCCATGGCCGGCTTCGTGGCCGGGCTGAGTAGCGCCGTGGTCGAGCTGGTGCTGCGCGGCTTCACCGTCGACTACCTCGCCGTCGCCGGCCTCGTCGTCGCCGATCTCAAAGATTTTTACCTGGATATCGCCATCGCCGCCCTGGCTGCCGAGATTGCCGAAAACCATGCCGCGGCGTGGCGTATGAGCACCCGCGAGACGCTGCACCACGTCAAGGCTGCGCTGGTCCAGAGCGCCCAGGAGATAAAAGAACGGCTGCGACACTAACCGCCGCTTCCGCGAGCGACAGCTACTAGCGGCATGCGTGCACCGCCTCCACCATCGCCACGATATTCTCTGGCGGCACGTCATCCTGGATATTGTGCACCTGCGAGAAGACGAAACCACCGTCCGGCGCCAATATCTCTACCTGCTGTCTGACGTGCTGGCGGATTTCGTCCGGCGTGCCAAAGGGCAGCACCTGCTGCGTATCGCAGCCACCACCCCAGAAGGTAATCCGGTCGCCAAAATCGCGCTTCAGCGCCGTCGCATCCATCCCTTGCGCCGAGATCTGCACCGGGTTGATCGCGTCCACGCCGGCCTCGATGAGATCGGGCAAGTAGGCGCGAATGCTGCCGCAGCTGTGTAGCAAGACCTTGACCTGGGCCAGCTCTTTGGCGCGTTGCCACATCTCCTGGTGGTACGGCTTGAATAGCTCGCGGTACATCCGCGGCGAAAGCAGCGGCCCGCGCTGCATGCCTAGATCGTCGCCGAAAAGGATCATGTCGATGTACGGGCCAAAATGCCGCAGGAACTGCTCCAGCTCCTGCAGATGGTGGTCGGTCAGGCAACGCAAGACGGCATGCACTTTCTCCGGCTCGCTGGCGAGCATCATGTAGAAGTTGTCGTGCCGGAAGAGATGATTCCCCAGCTCCAACAGCGAGCCGCCAAACACGCCGATGATTGCGCGCTCGCTCCGCGCGCGCAGGCGCCGCGCGATCTCGACATCCCCGGCCACAGTCTGCGCGGCGGTGACACCAGGCCCAGGCGCGCTGAAGCCGCCCTCCATGCTTGCTGCGAGCAGATCGGCCAGGGCCGCCTTGTCTTTGGGCAGGCGGGCGTCCGCTAGCGGGAAGTAGATATGGTCGAAGTAGGGCGCGCCGGCCGGATTGCGGGCAATGGGCCGCCCGCTGAGGTCGCGGAGCAGCCAGCCATCCCCCTTCCGTTCCGGCTGAATCCACGCGGGGATGAGGCACGGTGTGCCGTCAGACAGCTCCCACTCATGCCAGATGCCGTCCTGTTCCGCAAACGCGCGGTCCAGGGCAACCGAGTCGGTCCCAAAGAACTGCAGCACGTCTTCGTCAACGACGGCGAGCATCTGCATGAAGTCGTAGACACGCACCGGCTTCTGCGGCAGGCCAAGATAATCGCGCAGGCGCACGTAGGCCAGCGCCGTGATCCCGCCCGAGCGGTGGTCGCCAAAGCTGATTGGGACCTGGTCTGGCTGTTCGTGCGCCAGCGCTGCCAAGACACGGTCTCGTGAGTTCATCCCTCCTCCCTCCTGCCAGCTATCCCCATGCTAGTCCGCCGCCTGCGCCGGAGCGAAGGCGGCTGCGCGTGCCATGCGGCCCTCGTAGAGCCGCAGCAGCAGCACACCGGCCAGGATCAACAGACTCCCCCCGATTTGCACCACCGTGAGCCGCTCGCCGAGCAGCAGGTAGGCGATCAGCGCCGTAAACGCCGGCTCCGAGGTGAGGATCAGGTTGGCGACGCTCGACGGCAGCAAACTGAGGCTGACGTTGTACAGGCCAAATCCCGCCACCGTCGGCCCGGCAGCGAGCAGGAACAAGATAACCCAGCCAGAGACCGCGTCGCCAAGCCAGAAAAGCTCCTGCGGGTTGGCCGCTTTCCCAGGGATCGCGCCCAGCGGCAGCAGATTGAACAGAAGCAAGAAACCGGTGGCAAATATGAAGGTATACAGCAGCGTCGTCCACGGATTCAGCCCGCGCTGCGCCGCCGAGCGGCCCATCAGGCTATAGATCGCGTACCACAACCCGGAGAGAAGGCCGGTCACAATGCCGACCGGGTTCACCACCCACGCCGCCGCGTCGAGCATGCCCGCGACGAGGACGCAGCCACCCAGGCTAAACACCACCGCCACCAGCTTCGCCCAATCGAGCCGCTCTCCCAGGAAAAGACGGCCGAGCAGCACGGTGAACGCCGCTGAGCTATAGACCAGCACCGTGGAGATCGCCGCCCCGTTCAGGGCTACCGACAGAACCCAGATGGCGTTAAACAGCGCCAGCACCAGCCCATAGATCAGCAGATAGCGCAGGTGGCGGCGCGCCACGCGCAGCAGCTTCGGGCGCAGCAGCCCCAGCACCGGCAGCAGCGTCAGGGCCACCAACCCATCGCGCCACAAGGCGAGCACCAGGGCCGGCATGTCGTAGGTCTGGGTCAGGTAGCGGATGAAGATCGCCGTGGTCGACAGGATCGCCGCGCTAAGCAGGGCAATCGGATAGCCGCGCCTCAGGTCCGTTGTCGATGCCGTCATTGTTCTCCCACTTCGTCACGACGATCTGCTTCGCATAGAGTACGAAAAACCGGCCTCAATTATAAAGGATGCGTATGGCGAGGGAAAGTACGGACCTATACTCGGTCTTTACCCGCCACGTTCTGCCCCAAACCATTTGTTCGCAGAAAGTAATCGCCTTCTAACGTGCATGGCTTATGATTGCGGCGTGGCGCTAGACAATGGCACCGTGGCAGCAAGGAAGCGGCAGATGAGAATACGCTATCTATGGTGGGCGCTCGTGCTGATTTTATTGGCGGCGGGTGCGTTGCTCCATTCGCGTGCCTGGGAATATGATAGCGAGGGTTATGACATCTACTACGCCTGGGTGGAAGGGCAGCGGCTCCTCGCCGGGCAGAACCCCTTCGCGCGCATCCTCCAGGGTAACATGCTGGAGAACAATAAGTACGCCACCTACTTCCCGCTCTTCTATCTGCTGGCTGCGGCCACCGAGTGGCTCGGCCTGCGCGACTATGAGGTGTGGATCGGCTTCTGGCAGCCAGTCTTCCTGCTCTTTCACCTGGCGAGCGGCGCCTGGCTCGCCGTCCTCTTTGCCCGCCAGCGCCGCTTCCTGCTCGGCCTGATCGTGCTCGCCCTCTGGCTGCTATCCAACTGGGCGCTCGAGCTGACCTATGTGATCAATTTCGACGCCATCCCTATCTTCTTCCTCGTCGTTTCGCTGACCCTCCTGCCGCGGCGCCCGCTTCTTGCGTTATTCTCCTTCAGCCTCTCGCTGGCACTAAAGCAGATCGCCATCTTCCTTGTCCCCCTCTACCTGATCTGGCTATGGCAGGAAGGCGACGGCGGGCGCCCGAAACGGGTACTGTGGGGGGCGACGGCCATCGCCAGCCTACCGGTCCTGGTGTCTCTGCCTTTTCTCCTGTGGAACGCCGAAGGCTTCGTCCGCTCGATCCTCTTTTCAGCGACCCGCTATGCGGGCCTGGGATTAAACGTCGCGCTGGCACTTGGTTCCGGCGGCTTTCTCAGCCGGCTGCCGCTCGTTGCCCTGGTCGGCGCCGTCTACCTGATGGCCTGGTGCCGGCAGATGGGCCGCTTCACCGCCGCCATGCTCACCATGCTCGGCTTCATCTCCCTCAACCCCGTGCTCTTCCCCCAATACGTGCCCTGGTTCCTGGCGTTGCTGCTGCTGGCCCTGCTTGAAGTGGGGACGCCGCAGCCGGCGTCCCCAC
>JAVVFG010000135.1:0-9680 GCA_032260445.1 Anaerolineae bacterium
GAGAAGACGTGCGTCAGGGATCGCGATCATCTCGGCAGCACGGCGGAAGCTGGAAGCCAGCTGCGGCCGGTCGATGCTTTCGGCGATCTGCGCCTGTAGCTCAAGCGTCTCGGGGGCAATGCGGATTTCCTCACCCTTGATCTGGCCGTTGACGACCGCATCCAGGGTAATCTCGCCAAGCGACTTACCGGTAGCCGTCTTCACCAGGTCGGCGTGTTTATCCGCAAGCGGATAGTCGTCCCGGTAGTTCAGTTTGTGGCCATTGGTCGAAGGCGGCTGCGTCGCTACCTTCTGCCCGTTCGAGAGCTCAGACAGGACCTCGCGCACGATTGCGCTAATCAGTTCTTGCTGGGACACGTTGATTCACCTCCTGCCTACTGGAACCGAACTTCCAGCTCAACGGGCTTCTCATCTTTCATGAAGCTCGTTTCGCGGATGTGGAAGACGGCGGCAACGGCCTGATACCGCGGCCGGGCCATCTGGTCGTTCATTTGTGGTACGGGCG
The DNA here is from genome assembly GCA_032260445.1 of Anaerolineae bacterium. Lineage (GTDB taxonomy): Bacteria > Chloroflexota > Anaerolineae > Promineifilales > Promineifilaceae > JAAYYY01. The sequence goes on from JAVVFG010000135.1 coordinate 506, forward strand.
GCGGCGAATCTCCCTTGGCATAACGTGCCGCGTTGCGGCCAATCTTACGATACGTTTCCAGGGTAATGACCGGCGCCTGCGGGAACAGCTCGATGTTCTGCAGCGGCTGTAGGTCCCGCTGGTGAATCAGGGTCGTGCCGCGTGACTGGATGGCGATGGATATCCCGGATCCACTCATCTCCGCGGCCCGCTTGCCGATGAACGCGAGGTCTGACGTGTGCCAGACACGGATCACCCGCGCCCGCAGCCCTTCCTCCTCGACGCCAGCCAGCAGCTCGCGCAGGACGGCGGCATGGGGAATGCCGGTGATCGTCTGCTTTTTGAGCTTGTCGCCGAAGGCAGGCGCTAACGCAATGACGACCTCGTCGGGTGCCGTGCCTTGCTTTGCCGGGCCGATCTCACGAAGAGTCATCTCGGTGACCGCGTAGTGGCCGTTGCCCTCGGGGGCCGCAGTTTCCTTTGCAGGGGAAGCCACCGCCGAACCGCCTTGCCGTTCGAGTTGGGCGAGGATCTCGGTGACAACCTCCCGTACGATTTGCTCGTTAATCTGTGCCATGGATCTCATTCCTTTCGGCATATGCCGCGCTATCTCCGCGGGCCTAGATGTCCTCTGGGCTGATGGCGTGGCGGATGTCGGCGATCTTCTTCCAACGTTCACCTTGCAGACGATAGCCGGTGCCAGGTCCTTCGTAATCGTTGAGGTCGTTGACCGCGGCGATCACGTTGAAGTCCTTGTCCAGGATGGCAGACGTGTGCAGGTAGTCGCCCGAAACGCGCTGCTTCTGGATGTTGAGGACCGCTTCGGCCACGTCACGATAGCCACGCTTGGCCAGCGCGACCGCAACACTGGTGCCGGTGACGTCCCGCTTGCGCATGTCCTGCGCAGCCTTGGTGTCCTGCACCTTATCGCGGTCCGGCATGTCTTCGCTGCTGTGCGCGTAGGTTGCCGCTTCGACCTCTTCGTCGGTAATCCGCGGGAGGCCAAGCTCCTCGAACACAGCCTGAATCGCACGCGCGGCCTTGTTGCGCACGCGAATCACTTCTTCTTCAGAGACCGGGACGAGACCACCGTCGACCTTCAGGTCGCGCTGTAGCGCCAGGAAGTCGTCGTAGTCATCCGAATCGAAGTTGGAGCCGGCGAACATATTGTCCAGGTTCGGCACGGCGCTGTAGCCAGAGAAGATGAAGTCAGTCCCTGGCAGGAACTGGCCCATCAGCCGCGCTGTGCGGCGGAAGGGCGAGTGCGAGAAGGTTTGGTCGTTGCCCGAGGCGACTTCCAGGTCCAGGCAGGTGGTGATCAGGTTCTCGGCGACGACGGCACGGATGCCGCCGGGCACGCCGCCCGGCACGCCGATGCAGCTGATCGAGCCGTTCTGCAGGCCCTGAACGCCGGCGCCCTTGGTGATCATGACGCAGCGGGCCTCCAAGTAAAGCATTGACTTGCCTTCCGCATAGGCCATCTGCACTTCGGAGCCGGTGCCGGACGTGTAGCGCATCTTGATGCCGCGAGAGGCGTAGGCAGTAGAGAGGAACGTCTTCGACCACGGCGTATCGTCGCCGTCGACAAAGACGCGCTCCGTGCCATAGACGCTGACCGTCTCGGCGTAAGCCGTCAGACCCTTCATGCCCAGCTCCAGCTCGAGCGACTCTTCAAGGGCGTCCTGGCTGAGAATGCCGGGACGGCCTGTCTGCCCGCCGACGAGCAGCGCGAGGGCGTTGAAGGGACCATAATTGAACACGGCAACCGTCGTCTCAATCTCGTCGAAGCCGTAGAGTGCTGCCTCGGCTGCGTCGGCAGCCATCAGCACCGGGTTGTCCTGGAGATTGGTGACGTGGGCCTGGTTGCCCGGCGTGCGCCGGGCGCGCATCTTCTGGATGCCCATCATCATCTCGACGACGTTCAGCAGGTCCATCACCTCGGCAATCTTCGCGGGGGTCAGACCGGAGAAGATGCGAGCAACTTCGGCGCGAGGGACGTTGATGTCGACGATGGCGCGCGCGACCTCCTTGGAGCTCTTGCGCATCATCTCTTCGGCACGGTCGGCATTGATCGCGTAGTCGGCGATGAAGCGGTCGATGAAGTCGAAGTCCTCACGCCGCTTGCCGTCCATCTCCACAATCTTGCCGCTCTGGACCTGGACGCTCGGCGTCGGATCGTTGGGGCTACCCATGGCGATCAGGCCGACGTCGACCCATTCGGTGACAAAGCCGTCCTTATTAACGGGCCGCGCATCCAGAACCTCGAATCGTTTCTGTCTTTTAGCCATTCTGCTAACCTCCAATTAGGAGCGTCCTCTATCTAGTGGGGGCGCATCCGAGGCTTAGATATAGGGGGTCCCTACGGGCTTGGGCTCTTCGCCGAGCGTGCTCAGCATGCGGACGCCTACTTCGCGCGCGGTGATGACCGCCTGGCGCACAGCGCCGGCGTCACCTACGAAGAAACCGACGACCTCGTTGGTCAGGCTGAGCCCGTTCGCCGGTGTCGCGTAACCGATCATCTCGACGTCGGCGGCCTTGACCGCGGCATCTACCATGAGGATGCCGATACCGGCCGGTGCACCGACCGTCAGACCGAAGGCGCGCCCAACGGTAGCGCCGAAAGCCTTCTCCAGCGCAAAGCTGGCGCGGGCGGTGTACTGTAGCTCGATGTGCCCGGCATCGTTGGCGTAGACGTCGCCGAAGGTCCGTGCTTCCAGATCGGCGAGGGAGACTTCAATCGCCCGGCGCGCATCCGAGACCTCTTCGGCGCCGAAGATGATCAGCGAGCCATGCCCGGCGCCACCTTTGGTGTCGCGGGGCAGCTCGATGCTGACGATCTCCACGTTGGTCGCCTTGACAGCCTCGTCGGCGGCCATGATCTGCGGGCCGGCTCCGGTCCGTGCGCTGAGGATGCCGATGGAGTGGTACTTGGGATCGAGTCCCATCTTCTCGTGCACAATCGGGTCGACGTTGGCAATGACGATGCCAATCGTGTCACCAATCGCTGTGCCGACGAATTCGGTCATACCCGGGTGCTTGGGGCGGGCCGTGGTTTGCTGGCCGTTTCCTTGCTGACCGTTTTCAACCCGCTGCATCACGGCTTGTACGACCTGATCAATAAGCTTCTCATCCATTTACTTCCTACTCCTTATTGCTAATGTCGTTCCTGAAACCGGAGGAGGGGTTACTTCTGACCGTTGGTAACGGGCAAGAGCGTTTCCGTGTCGGTGTGCGGGCGCGGGATGACGTGCACGCTGACAACCTCGCCAACACGCCGCGCAGCGGCAGCGCCGGCATCGGTTGCTGCCTTGACGGCACCAACGTCGCCACGAACCATCACGGTCACGAGGCCGGAGCCGATCTTCTCCATGCCCACCAGCGTCACGTTAGCTGCCTTAACCATCGCGTCGGCGGCTTCAATCATGCTCACCAGACCTTTGGTTTCGATCAGGCCTAACGCTTCTCCTAGACCATTGTTCTGTGCCATTGTTAATTCTCCTTGCTGCCGGAGCCCTGCTCCAGCAAAGTATGACGAAGCGAGGCAATCCCCTCGCCCGTGAACGCGGACACGGCGAAGATCTTCCCGGTCACCCCTGCCTGGCGCAGCATCCTGGTGGCGCGCTCGGCATCGGCATCGGGCAGGTCCATCTTCGTGACCACGCCGATAGTCTCCTGAGGAAACGTCAGAAAATAGTTGGGCGGAAAGCTGTTACTAACACGGGTTGCGTCGTGGACGGCGACGAGCAATAAGGCATCAAAGGAAGTGGCAACGAGGATGCGCCGCAGGCGGCCCATCTCCGAGAACTCGCCGGGTGTATCGATGCCCCATCCTGAGTAATCAACCATCTGCGTCTTCAGCACCTGGTCAATCGCTTGCTCTTCGAGCGCACGCAGCAGGGTTGTCTTGCCCGCTCCAACGCCACCAAAGATCATAAAACGCCACGGCGCCGCCTTTCCTTCACGCGGACCCATGACGGAAAACATCACCTCCTTTCTTCTCTCCGTTCGCCTAACACTTGTGGTCAGAGACATTGCATTCCATCACTCAGGTGCGGGTAATGCGGGCGGGGAAGAAACCGAGGATCTCTTGCAGTCCGCGGTTGGCTGCTTTGAGAGCCAGCTCGACGCTGCTGAGACGGCCGGTAATGACCAGCGTTCCGCTGAAGCGGTCGAGAAATCCGATCTCGACGTCGGCGGCTTTCACTGCCAGGTCTCCGGCGATGATTGCGCTTTCCCCCGGTGTGACGGTCATGAGGCCGATGGCCTCCGTCGTGACTAACCCGACCCGCTTACAGAGCTCACGGTCGGGGTTGGCGATGATGTTGGCGATCGTGATCTGCCGGCCGGGTACGTATTCCTGGATAACCCGGGAGGTGGGTATGCTTACAGGGATACCGCGATCTTCGCCGTCGGACATGCTATCAGCGTAATCCCTGTCGAAGGCGACCTCAATGCACAATTAAATTGACTTTGTACACAATTCGTGGACGCGCCAGCGCGCCAACCGCCACGCACCTGTCCACCGCAAAAAAGTACATAGCGACCGTAAGATTCGTTATTGTAGGCAAGGTGAACGGCAGGCTACTATGGGAAGATGGGTGATTGGCAACGTTAGAGCAGGAAGGAAAAGGGATGATCCTCACCATCAACACCGGAAGCTCGACGATCAAGTACCAGTTGTTTAGCAGTGACGTGGAGCAGGTCCTGGCACGGGGCATTGTCAGCCGCATCGGGGAAGAGGGATCCTACATCGTGCACGCGGCGCGTGGAAGGGAGGTCCGCAAGGAGATCCCCCTGCGCTCCCACCATGAGGCTTTTGAGCTCGCGATCCAACACCTGCTTCATCCTCAGTATGGTGCCATCCACAATATCAACGAGATTGAGGCGGTCGGTCATCGCGCGGTACACGGCGCGGACGCGTTCATGGCCTCGACGCTGATCACCGACGAGGTGCTCGACAAGATGTCCGAGCTGGCACCGCTGGCACCGCTCCATAACCCGCCCAATCTGGTTGGCATGCGCGAGGGCCGATCATTGCTGCGCGGCGTGCCCCACGTCGCCGTCTTCGACACGGCATTTCACCAGACGATGCCGCCTCGCGCCTACATGTATGCCCTGCCCTATCGCTTCTACGAAGAGCATCGCATCCGTCGCTATGGCTTCCACGGCACCTCCTGCCGTTACGTGAGCCATCGTGCCGCGGCGCTGCTCCAGCGGCCTCTCAAGGAGCTAAACAGCGTCGTCTGCCATCTGGGCAACGGTGTGACGATCACCGCGGTGAAAGGCGGCGAGTCGGTCGATACCAGTATTGGTTTTGCCACGTTCGGCGGTGTCATGATGGGCACCCGCGCCGGGGACGTCGATCCCGGCCTCGTCTTCCACTTCAACCGCGAGCTGGGTATTGGTATCGAGGAGTACGAGCGCATCGTCTACTACGAGAGCGGTCTTCTGGGCATCTCCGGCGTTGGCAATGACATGCGCGTGATCACCGCGGCGGCAGAGGCGGGTCACGAGCGCGCGCGGCTGGCGATGGATATGTTCGCCTACATGATCAAGAAATATGTGGGGGCCTACGCGGCAGCCATGGGCGGCATCAACTGCCTCATCTTCACCGCGGGCATCGGCGAGAACAGCGCACCGGTTCGCCGCATGGTCTGCGAGGGACTGGAGTTCCTGGGCATCCGCGTCGACCCGGCGAGCAACGAGGACGCTGTCGGCGGCCGCGAGATGGTCATCAGCCCGCCGGAAGCCGGCTGTACGGTGGCGGTGATTCCGACCGACGAAGAAAAGATGATCGCCATCGACACGCGCCGCATCGCCAACCTCCAGCCGGTTTGAGCTCGCCATGAACGTGGTTGGCGCCCGGTAAAAGCGCGCTACAATGGCGCCCTGTGTGAAAATCAGGCTGCACGCCTTCCCTTGGAAACAGAGAGAGTAGATGAATCCTCAGCTCAACGACATCCTGGAGCAGGCCAACGCCACGCTCAATGACGGGACAGCGATTCCCCGCTATCGTGGCTCCGTACACACCGGCATTGACCTGGGCACGGCCTACACCGTTTTCGTCGTCCTCGACCAAGATTACCGGCCCCTCGCCGGACGGTATGCGTTCACCGAGCTGGTCCGCGATGGGCTGGTCGTCGATTTCATCGGCGCGATTCAGCTCCTGAAGCAGATGCGCCGCGAGATTGAGGAGCAGCTCGGCTTCCAGCTGACGTCGGCGGCGACGACCTACCCGCCAGGCGTGCCGCAAGCGGAAGTCAAGGCAACGCGCAACGTGGTCATCGGCGCCGGGCTGGAATGCACCGGCTTCATCGACGAGCCCAGCGGCGCAAACGCGCTGCTCCAGGTACGGGATGGCGCGGTCGTCGATATTGGCGGCGGCACGACCGGCATCGCCGTCGTCCGTGATGGTGAAGTGGTTTACACCGCCGACGAGCCGACAGGCGGGACACACTTCTCGCTGGTCATCGCCGGGGCGATGAACATCCCGTTCGAGGAAGCCGAAGAGTACAAGAAGGACCCGGACAATGGGCGCCAGCTCTTTACCGTGGTCTATCCGGTGATGCAGAAGGTCGGCACGATTGTCGCCCGCCACATTAAAGAACATCCCGTCGAGACGATCTACCTGGTCGGCGGCACGGCCAGCATGCCCGGTCTCGACGGGGTCATCGCCGAGATGACCGGGACGCACACCGTTACGCCACCCCACCCGATGTTCGTCACGCCAGTCGGCGTGGCGATGCACGACAACGGTCCGGAGTGAGCCGCCCTCCTCAGGCCTGCTGCTCGCGATAAGACCCAGGGGTCATCCCAGCTTCGCTCCGAAAGCGGCGGTAGAAGTTCGTTGCATTGGGATATCCGACCGAGTGGGCGACGCTTTCCACGCTCTGGTCGGTCGTTGCCAGTAGCTCCTGTGCCTTCTTAATGCGCAGCATCGTCACATGCTGCATGTAAGTCACCCCGGTCTCTTCCTTGAAAAGGGCAGACAGATGGGAGGGGCTCAGACTGACTGCGTCGGCAACGGCGGTAAGGGACAGGTCCGGAGAGGTATAATACTCCTGGATATAGGCAATGGCGCAGCGAACTGAGTCTACTGGCTGTAGCGGCGCCGTCCAACCATCCCGTCCTGACCGGGCAGCTGCCTTGTCGTGGGTCTGCGTAATGTGACGCGCGCGGCGCGGCGCTGGCGGCAGCTGCGCGCCGAGAGCCTCTTGCTGCTTGCGCCGCATTTCGTCGCGAATCGACTTGAATAGATCGACCAGCTTCTCGGGGCGCACCGGCTTGAGCAGATAGTCGTCCACGCCGAGCTTGAGGGCCTTGCGGACGTAACAGAACTCGTCGTAGGCGGTGAGTATGACGACACGTGTATCGGGAAGCTCCCTGCGGATGACGGCTGCCGCCTCCAACCCATTCATGCCCGGCATCTTGATGTCGAGGAGGACGATATCTGGATTGCATTTGCGCGCTTTGTGGATGGCATCCTCGCCATCGCAGGCTTCGACGATCGGCTCGGCGCCGACGGCAGCGTGCTGGAGGATACTACGCATCGCCGAGCGGATTAGCGGCGTGTCATCAGCTATCAGGGTGCCAGGCATCGTGATCTCCGCTTAAAGTTGGCCCGCCCGGCAATATCAGTTGGATGTGTGTACCCAGGTTGAATTCTGATTGAACGGTTAGTGAGAAGGATGGCCCGTACTCCCCTTCGAGACGCTGGATCACGTTCTGGAGTCCAAGCGAGGGTCGCTCAAGTAGCTGGGTATAGTCACGCGCCGTAATCCGCGCGGCGAGCTCCGGGCCCATCCCGGCGCCATTATCACGGATGTCGAGACAGACCTGACCATCCACGTGCGTCGCCGCGACTTCCACGGTAACCGGGCGCTGGAGTGGCTCGGCCCCGTGAATGACCGCGTTTTCGACGAGGGGCTGAATCACCATGCAGGGTACGTTCACCAGGCGCAGCTCCGGCTCAAGGTACGTATGCCAGCGCAGGCGTTCGCCAAACCGCACCTGCTGGATAGCCAGGTAACGCTCGATCATCTCCATTTCTTCGCCGAGCTCCACCGACGTTGCTATGTTACGCAGGCTGTAGCGCAACAGGTCGCTGAGCGTGTAGGCGATTTCTTCGGTGCGCGATGCCTTCTCCTCAAAAGCGGTATAGGCGACGAGGGTCAACGAGTTGAACAAAAAATGGGGGTTGATCTGCGCCTTGAGAGCACGCAGTTGGGCTTCCTGGAGGGCTGCTTCCAGCGCTGCCTTTTCCTGGGCCTCGGCAAGCATTCTCTCCTGCGCCAGCCGCGCTGACCCGAGCTCGATAATGTAATTGGCAACGACCGACAGCATCTCCGCCGCTGCCCGAAAGCGCCAGCGCGGCATGACCGGCACTTTGCGCACGAGAGGAATCACCTCGTCGGGAGAAAGGCCAATCGCCTCGGCCCGGCTGATTATCTCCTCGATGAACTCCGCACGCGCATCGGCGGGTAGGACCTGCCCGCACAAAACGCACCCGATGTACTCCCCGTCGACGGTGATCGGCGCAGCCGCGTCGAGAAGACCGCTCTTGCAGACGTATGCGTGCGGGGCACACTTCGCGAAGGCAGCCTCACCGCCTTCGGCATCGCTCGCCTGGCAGCGTGCCAGGCCACCGCTGGTCTCGCGGAAATACAAGCAAATTGGTTGGAAGTTACTGGTGCGCGTGACGGGCTTGCCGTCGCGATCGACGGTCACAGCAGCCACGCCCATGGCCTGGGCAAATGTGTCCTGTATGCGCTGGAGAATGTCTATGTCGAAGTAATGGCCAATCGTGACATTCTGGCGGTTTGCCGGAGGGTGCATCTCTTATCTCGACAGACCCGCACGGTACAATACAATCCTATCCCGAGCTGGACGAAGCGTGAGCGCAGAGATTGTGTGGACCAACCACGATGGAATGCCGGGATAAGGCTGTGAGTGCCGCAGTTCCAGGGTTTGACGGCCTGAACTGTCTTCCTTCAGGTACTCTGGTCCTAGGTTAATCATACACAAAGCGCTCTCTCGAAGACATGATGAAGATCGTATGATTGGCGTGACGAACATCCACACTCAGCCGGCGATTGTGGCGCGATAATCAGTCACGTGCCGGCTCGCGCGGGCACCAGACGGCTGTGCTGGCTACTTAACTCATCCACGTCATTTCCGTCCGGGATTCCGAAGTGCC
>JAVVFG010000136.1:0-9655 GCA_032260445.1 Anaerolineae bacterium
AGGAGCCCAGGACCGAGATGCGCCACGAGCGGCATCCCGGTCTCCTGTACCGGCTCGCCGACCCGTATGCCGGACGTATCCTCATAAACCTGGATGGTCGTCCCCGTCGCCGACAAGCGGATCACCTCGCCAATTAGCCCCAGCCCGCCGACACGAACGACGTCGTAGAGGCGCGTATTGACCAGCCCGGCGGCTTCGACCACTGGCCCCGCGATGCGCGTTATCTTCCCGGCCGGCCCTCTATCCGTGCTCATGCCTCGACTTCAAGCTCCTCACCTTTGAACGTGATATGGTACCCGATCGTCCGCCGGATCATACCGGCGAGGCGTACCTGTCGCGATGCCTCAGGACCAAGCGGCTTGCCACCTGGAATCGCGAGGTAGGGCAATTGCTGGGTGGCGTCCAGCTTCTTCACCACGGCTGGGTCCATCCGCTCCAGAATCCCTTCGTCAATCGCCAGCAGCCCGGTTTCGCCGGCTGCTAACCACGCTTCGATCAGCTCTTCCGCTGCTTCCACGTCGACAGCGCCGAAGGCGTTGACCCCGGCGAGCCGGAAACCGGCAACAAAGGCAGGGCGCGTAATGATCAGAAGATGGCTCACGATGCGTACACCAGTTCCGCGCGGATACTTGTGGGCTTCATCCCCAGGTGCGTGGCGTTGGTGATCCAGCGTAGATTGTCAACTTCGTTCATTTTCAAGGCCAGATAGCCAAGCACAACCCCGATGGCCAGCGGCTGCCGTGCAATGAGGGCCGAATACAAGGCGAGCCGGTGACGATGCAATTGCCGCTCAAGACTACTCAACCTTCCTGTCCGCCGGTACCGCTCCATCCCTGCGGCGAGCGGCGCCCCGTAGGCCGTGTGCGCTAATATCTCGACAGCAGCAGCGACCGACTCCTGGCGAGCAGCACGTGCCAGGAGCTCGAATGGGAGCCGGCCGGGTCCTACAAACAACGTATTGACCACCTCTGTGCCCAGCCAATCCTTGATCGCGTCCTGCTCCTCCGGCGCCCCCGCCAGGCGCAGCACAGTCTGCACGTTGACCAGGTCAGCCTCTAGCCGTAACGCGTTCAACACCGTTTCATCCTGCAGCCCCTCAGCCTGTTCCAACGCCTGCTCAAAGTACCATTGGTCGAGGCGAAGCTCCATTTCTTGCGTCGTCGCGCCGGGCTTCTCGGCCCGGAGCCGGAGGAGCGGCGCTGCAAAGGGAAGGCCCATGCTGGCGACGGAGTCGATAGCCGCCCGCGCGTTGGGCGCTTGCGCAAGCTCGGCGAGTACGTCGTGCGCCAACGTGCCGGCCGGCATGAGCGCAGTGCGAATCTCGCCTAGTGTCGCATGGCTACTGAGGCCACGCAGGACAGCCTTGAGGTTACGGACGTCATAGGCACTCAGGAGCAGGTTGAGGCGTGCCGCCGCCCCGCCGCTGTAGAAGCGGCGTAGGCTGGTCACCGTCATCTCCAGATCATCGCGCAGGGCCACCAGAATCGCCTCCCGCTCGCTCAGACGCACGAGCGCAGCTTCCAGCGTTCGCCGGTAAGGCGTCTTGGCCAGCGCCGCGGTCAGCGCCCGCAGGCTGCCGGCATCACTTAAAGCGTCGAGATCGCGCCGGCTCAACAGCCGCGACTTCATCGCGCGTAAGCGGGCGTTTCCATAATCGAAGCTGGCCGTACCCCATCTCCTTTCTCGAAGAGAGCGGCTAAATCGCGGCGCAGGAACGGCATCGCCCGCTCCAGCCTGCTCTCCAATGTGTTGATCACGACGATACAGGCGTCTTCACTGTAGGCCACCAACCCGCCCCAACAGCGCAATCCACCGCGGACTTCTAGATCCAGCCCCAGATCGCTGAGAATACCCGCCATCAATTCGACGTCGCGCGCATCAACCTCAATCTGGGCGCGGCTGACGTCTTCCAGTGAACCACGCAGTCCGTCCAACGCCTCCTCGGTCAGCCGGCGCAGGATTGCCGCGTAATCTCCCTCTGAGCGCAGCGCCGCCAGACAGCGCTGCACGTGCTCGAGCGCTGTGTCGATCGCCACCTCGCTGGCAGCGCCCACGGTGCGCAGGTTGAGTAGGCGTGCGCGGTGGATGATGCGCGCATGCTCGCGATAGGCCGGTGCGACCGCTCGCGCGCAGGCATCCTGGCGCACTGCCTCCGCTTCCTTACGGGCAGCGGCGAGGATCGCCTCCGCCTCTTCAGCGGCGCGCCTTTCGATCTCCTCGACCTGCCTCTCGCCGGCAGCGTGGATGGCTGCCAGGATCGCTTCCAGGCTCACCCTATCCGCCTAACAGCAGCACCATCGCCGCCACGGCAAACCCGAGGATAACCATCGTCTCGGGGATGGCGACGAGCAAGATGATCGGGCCGAGTGCTTCTGGTTTCTCGGCGATCACCCCCGCGCCGGCCGAACCAATGCGCGCCTGTGCCAGGCCAGTGCCGATTGCTGCCAGACCGACTGCCAGCCCGGCACCGATGGCGATCAATCCTGGTCCGATGCCTGAGTCAACGACTTCCATCTTGATATCTCCTCGTCTTGTGCGCGCTAACGCGACGTCGCGCACGGGTCGGGTCATGTCAGATGCTACTCAATCGTGCTGCGGAACGGCCGGTAGGGCCGCCCGCCGCCTTCATAGAACTTGCGAAAGAACTCTACGTAGTGGAGACGCAGGCTATGGATAGTTGGGCTAAACGCCGCCAGGACGAGATTGAGCGCATGAATCAGAACGGCAATGATGACGCCCACGATCAGCGTGCCTACAGCGCCGGCAACGTCGTTCGCCACCTTAGCCAGATAAACAGACGCTAGGCCAATCGCGGCGATGCGCAGGTAGGAGAGCACGTTGCCCACCAGGCCGATGAACTCGATCGGCCCCATAATCACGCCAAGCCAGCCAAGAGAGCTTCCCAGGAGCACGATGCCAACGATTAGCCCCGCAATTGCCGGACTCATCAAGCCACGCGGCAAATAGTCTACGGCAACGGCGACGATAAAGAACAGGCTGACCAACCCGAGCAACATGCCCCCGCGCTCCAGGAGGTGCGAGCGGCTTCTATCCCGCAGCGCTTCGAACAGACCGAGGATGAGGCCGAGGGTGATATGCACCGCTCCCACCACCAGACTCATGATCAAAAGCGCAGACACGTGCTCCGCGCTCGCCCGGTCAAACCAGAGCGGGTGCAGGCCTATCTCCTCCCCGAGAGTGCCGAAAAGCTCGCCAAACAAAAAACCGAACACGATGGCCCAGCCGGCACCCATCGCCAGCACGACAACCACGTCACGAGCCACCCCTTTCCGCAGCTTGCGCCTGAGGAACAGCGACAGCACAATGAGGAGGGCGCCGTAGCCAACGTCGCCGAGAATCATGCCAAAGAATACCGGCATAAAAAACGCCATCAGGCGGGTGGGATCGATATGGCCATAGCGGGGCAACGTCAGCAAAGAAACGAGGCTTTCAAACGGGCGGGCGGGCGCCGGATTCTTTAGCTGTACCGGGGCGCGCTCCCGCCGTTCCGGCGTCATGCGCAGCGGCTCGATGTACAGCGTCTCGCCAACCTCATCGGTGAGCATATCCCGTACCCGCTGGTATTCGGTTTCCGGCACCCAGCCGGCGAGGACGAAGGTCGTATCCGTCTCGCCAAACGACGAGAGGATGCTGTTGGCCTCAATCTCGTCGCTCAAGATAGTCCGCCAGCGAGCGAGCCGGCCACTCCAGGCGCCAGCCAACTCGCCCAGTGCCGTCTCGATTCGCGACAGCTCGTGACTGATGTCGCTCATACGGCGCTGCAGCTTCTCCAACATGATATCGGGCGGCCCCTCGCCGAGTTGCGCCGGCAAGCGCAGGCGCGAGACATCTTCCCGGCCCAGCACGCCCTCGATGTCGGCGGCAAACTCGGCCGGAAAGACGATGAGCATCGCGCGCGTAGCCGCGTCGACATCACTGGCGATAACCTCAGCACGGCCCGCCGTCAGGTCGACGACCCGTCTGCCGATCAGGTCGAGGATGCCAACGTGGGCGCGGCTGACGAGCGCGCCCACGGTCATATTCTCTGGGCGGTGCGCCGAAGCGGGTATGATCGGCAGCAGCTTGCGCAGCGTGCTCTCGTAGCGCGGCAGCGACAATAACTCCGCCTGCAGGGAATCGCGGCGGGAGACAAGCGCCTGCACCTCGGGCAGCAGCTCCTCCACGCCCTCACGCGCTGCGTCCAGACATGCGCCATCTCCTGCGCTCGGCTCAGTGCTGGTCCTGTCGCCCAGCGTTTTCAGCAGGCCGTCGATACGGGCCACGAGCACGCCGAGCTGCTCTTGCTGGCGCAGCGTTTCGCGGTCGAGGGCAAGCGGGCGCGCGGCAATTTCCGGCGTTTCTGCCAGCTCATCGATATGCACGCAAGCGGCGCGCCGCAGCACATGCAGGACGAGATGGAGGTCCGCTTTGAGGCCCACAATCTGCACGGGCAGCATCGGCACGTTCATCGCTCCCCCTCTGCAATTCCCGTGATGATCGCCAGCACACGGGTAACCGCCGCGCCCATCAACTCGACCTCTGCACGCTGCAGCTCGGCTACCCGCTTCTGGCTGTCCAGACAAATCACGCGGACTTCATCTTGTGCACGCAGCATCAGACGGCGATACTGCGCCTGTCCCTCGCGTTGCCCGGCTTCTCGTTCCGCCTCGACGAGCGCCCGAGCCTGCTCCCTGGCCCGCGCTGCTGCTCGCTCCGCTCCCTCGCGGCAGCCCGCAACTCGGCGCGCGGAGTCTGCCTCCGCCTGCCTGATCTGATCCAGGGGTGACAGCACGTGTTCCGGGTCCATTCTCGCTCTCCCAGCTCCGGCCGGACTGCTCGTGCCTGTTCGGCATAGGTGCCTTCGCGCCGTGTAACCCGTAACCCACTAGAGGCCACCGGGTCGCCGGGCAGGTAAAACTATGGCCGGAGCCCGTCTATGTGCTAAAGTGTAGAATGAAGCGCTTCCCGTGTGATAGTACTAATCTTCACAAAAAAACGATGAGCTTTATCCAAGTTTGCACTGCTCAGCGCCGCCACGGACGATCGGCGGCTGCCTGCTGATTAGGAAAGAGTCGTCGTCTGCCCTGAGCGCGCCATTGTCCGGCGACAGCATCACCCGTATTTCCACGATTTCTTCACAATTTCCAAATCCTTTCTGCATCACCTCTTGCTACGGTTGAGACGAGTGGGAAGCGACCACACGTGTTGGCGCCAACCTTGGCCATACCGTAAGTGTGAGGGATAAGACATGCGGCAACAGAGAAGGCGTTGGATCCTCTTGGTGGTAGTAGCACTCGTCGCCCTGACCAGTGGCTACTACGTCTACACAGGCACGCAGGCTGCCGGCGATGAGGATGCCTCAGAGGCGCTGCAGACGGCCACGGTGCGGCGTGGAACCATCATCGTCTCCGCCACCGGCGCCGGCACGATCGTTCCAGCTGGGCAAGTGGCGTTGAGCTTTCCCAGCAACGGCATCCTCAGCGAGCTCCTGGTACAGGTCGGCGACCGTGTCAGGGCCGGCGATCTCCTTGCCCGCATCGAACCGGCGTCGGCGCAGAAGGCGCTGACCAGCGCTGAGCTACAGCTGGCTCAGGCGCGGATGCAGACCGAGGCGGCAGCTACGGAAACCGGCGTCAGCTACGACGACCTGAGCATCGCGCAAGCCGAGATGGCGCTTACTGACGCTGCAAAAGCGCTCGACGAACTCCGCAACTGGCAACCCGACGTAGAGAAGATCGCGCTGGCCCAGGCGCAGCTCGAGGCAGCTACGGCAAACTATTCGGCCGCCGTCGCGCAGCAATCTTCGGCTTACTACGGAGCTGAGACCGCGCGCATCTCCGTGGAACAGGCACAGCGTGATGTAGCCGACGCCCAGAGCGCCTATGACCAGGCGTTCGAACCGGCGCGCGACTGGGAGCTGGGCGACCCGCGGCTCGGCCCGAAACTGGAGGCCGAGCGCAACGCCGCAGCACGGAACCTGCAGCGTGCGCAGGACAACCTCGCTATTGCCGAAGCGAACTACAACAAGGCCGTCGCCAGCAGTGCGAGCGGGGGGCCTGCCAGCGCGCAGAGCAGCATCCTGAGTGCCGAGCAAGCCCTGGCTGGCGCCCAGAACGGGCCGGCGCCGGAAGAAATCGCCGCCGCCGAGAAAGCGGTGGAGCGCGCCACGCTCTCCCTGCAACAGGCCCAGCTCAACCGCGAAGCCCACCTGTTGAGCCTGGCCCAGGCTGAGCTGGCCGTGGCCGAGGCCGAGGCGGCATTGGAAAGGACGACGTTGGTTGCGCCAGTCGACGGCACCGTGACCGCCGTCAACGCCAGCGCTGGCGAAAGCATCAATGGCACTGTGATTGTTCTTGCCGATTTGAACCAGCCGCTGCTTGAAGTCTTCCTCGATGAGACAAACCTGGACAAAGTCGGCGTCGGGTATCAGGTCGACGTTGTCTTTGACGCGCTACCTGAAGAAACGTTTTCGGGCAGAGTCGTCCGCGTAGATCCCCAGCTGCACAAGGAGTCCGGCGTCTCAGCCGTGCGCGCGCTCGTCGAGGTGGATTACGACAAACCGCAGCCGTTGCCAGTTGGGCTCAATGCGACTGTCGACGTGATCGGCGGCCGCGCTGAGAACACCCTAGTCGTACCAGTCGAAGCCGTCCGCGAAATCAGCCCTGGCCAATACGCTCTGTTCGTCATAGTCGACGGCGAGCCGCAGCTGCGCATGGTTGAAGTTGGGCTGATGGACTTCACCTTCGCCGAGATTATTGCCGGTGTTGAGGCCGGAGATGTCGTTACCACAGGCATCGTGCAAACGCAGTAGCATGATTATCCAGACACACAACCTCCGTAAAGTCTATGGGATGGGTGACGTGCAGGTCGCCGCGCTGGACGGCGTCGACATCGCCATTGACGATGGGGAGTTCGTCGCCATCATGGGCCCATCCGGCTCGGGCAAGAGCACGCTGATGAATATCCTCGGCTGCCTCGACCGGCCGACAGACGGTAGTTACTTCCTCGCGGGTGAAGATGTCAGCCGCCTTGACAAGGTACAGTTGGCCGCGATACGCAACCGGCGCCTTGGCTTCGTCTTCCAATCCTTCAACCTCCTCCCGCGTACGACTGCCCTGCGCAACGTCATGCTGCCCCTTGTCTACCGGCGTAACGGCCAGCTCTCGCAGACAGAACGCGTAGATACGGCGATGGCTGCCCTTGAGGCGGTGGGCCTCGCCGACCGCGCCCAGCATGAGCCGTCCGAACTTTCCGGCGGGCAGCGCCAACGAGTCGCCATCGCCCGCGCTCTGGTCAATGATCCCGTTCTGATCATGGCCGACGAGCCGACCGGCAACCTCGACACGAAAACCGGCGACGAAATCATGGAGCTCCTCCACGAGCTGCATGCGCGCGGGCGGACAATCGTCATGGTCACCCATGAATCGTATATTGCCCAGCAGACGCAACGGCGCATCGTCTTGGTCGATGGCAAGATCGAAACGGCCGGGCAGCCGGAGGTGGTCTCATGACAACCAGCGACCACTCTCTCGCAGCTCCTGCCGTATCGCCCCAAGAGTCCACGGAAGAAGCGGCCACCGGTCCGGACGGGTTTATCAGTCCGGTCGAGATCGCGCGCATCGCGTGGGAAGGGGTGACTAGGAACAAGGGACGGTCGCTCCTGACGATGCTCGGCGTGATCATTGGTGTCGCCGCCGTGATCATCATGATTGCGATCAGCGCCGGCACAGAAGCGACGATTGCCGAGCAGATTGAAGGGCTGGGCGCCAACCTCGTTTTTATCTCTGGCGGCTTCGGTCGCGGCGTTCCTGGTGCCGGTCAGACCGGTCCGCAGCTCGTCTACGACGATATGGAGGTCGTGGAAAGCGTTGGCGGGATCGCCGGCGCCGTGGTTGACCAGACGACGTCGCAGACGGTGAAGGCGGGGAACGCTATTCTCGACGGCGTGCCTTTGGTCGGCACAACGTCCGATTTCCCCTCAGTACGCGAGGTGAAGATCGCCCAAGGCCGCTTCTTCAACGAAAACGAGGTTGCCCATGACGCTAAGGTTGCTGTGCTCGGCGCCGGCGTCGCCACCGACCTATTCGGCGACAGCGATCCGCTTGGGCAGTCCATTATCGCGGGTTCCACCCGGATGACCGTCATCGGCGTTGCCGCCAAGAAAGGCGTAGTGGGCAGCACCGATTTTGACGCGCAGATCTATGCACCCATCGGCCTCGTCTTTGACAAGTTCATGCCCAACCAGTTCTCCCGCTTCGCCGGCGACCGAGTGCGCATTATCTACGCGCAGGTCGAGGAAGGCGCCGACATGGACAATGTGATCCTGCAGCTACAGCTTAAGCTCGCCACCAGCAAGGGCGTTACGGTCGAAGAGCTGCCCTTTACCATCCAGACACAGCAGGATGTCATCGACACACAGAGCGCCACGACCGAGGCCTTTCGCAGTTTACTCGCCTGGGTCGCCGGCGTTTCCCTCCTCGTCGGCGGCATCGGCATCATGAACATTATGCTCGTCAGCGTCACCGAGCGCACGCGCGAGATCGGGATCCGCCAGTCGGTAGGCGCGACGCCAAACGATATCCGTTTGCAGTTCCTGACCGAGGCGCTCATGCTCAGTCTTGCCGGGGGCATTATCGGGACCGTAGCCGGGATCGGCGGCTCGTACCTGTTTGGCCTGACCAGCGACATGCGCACCATCGTCGTTCCCAGCTCAATATTGCTGGCCTTCGGCTCGGCGGCGTTCGTGGGCATCTTCTTTGGCTTCTTCCCCGCCAACAAAGCAGCGCAGCTCGATCCCATCGAGGCCCTGCGCCATGAATAGTCTACTGCTTAATGCAAGCTCAACTCCCATGAGGTTTGTTATGAAGATATCGCACCTGCTACTTCTCCTGTTGGTTGCTCTGGTTGCCGTTGCCTGTGGTGACGCCGGATCTGGAGCACAGCCTGTTTCTGGCGAGATAGTCACGGCCAACAGCAACACACCGCAGCCTGCCGCCGCAGAGGCTGGCGAAAATAGTGCTCCGCCCGCCCCGGTTACGGTGGTAACGGATGCGCAGGAGCCGGCGCCAGCCGCAGGCAATAGCGCTCCCAGCCTGACGACCGGATATCCCGATGCCCTCACTGTTTCAGGACAATTGGCGCTGGGGACGCTCCAGCTCGAAGAGACAGACCTCGCAGTCAGCGAAGACCAGGCGGTTGCCCTATTACCGTTGTGGCAGGCCCTGCAGAGCTTGAGCGTGAGCGATACGACCGCGCCGGCTGAGCTTGAAGCCATCGTCCGGCAGGTCAGCCAGACGATGACGCCGGCCCAAATCGAGGCAATCCAGACCATGCAACTGACAAACGAGAGCATCACCGAGTTGGGCGTCGAGCTTGGCGTGGGCTTTGGGCGCTTCGCCGGACGGGGCGCCGGCCAATCAGCTGGCGCCGAACAGGGACTCGGGCCGGGCGGCGGTATTCCGGGCACCGGGGCCGGTGGCGGTATGGGCCGGGGTTTCGGCGGCGGCGCAACGGCGACGGGCGAAGTGGACGAAGTAGCTATGGCGACCCGTCAGGCGGAACGGGAGAGCGGCGCCTTTCAGGAGCAAGCCCTGACCGTTGCCGTCGTACGCCTATTGCAAACGAAGACCGGCGAGGCGCCGCAGAACGGGACAAG
>JAVVFG010000137.1:0-9616 GCA_032260445.1 Anaerolineae bacterium
AGCACCACGGCAAGCAGCAACGTCAGTATGACTTTCTTCTTACGCTTCATAGCTTTCCTTCCTTTCTAAGTTCGACGGAACCAAACTATTGGCGGCAGTGCGCGAAGCCAGCATCCGTCGCCGTCGGTGCTGCAGCCGCGCAGCACGGCTGACTCCAGGTGATCGTGCAGGTGACGCATGAACACGTTCGAATCATCGCCCTCCTTCTAGCGGCGGGAACAGCTCCCGCCCACTATGCTCTCAACTGGTGGATTGAACGTGGGGCAAGAACGCGAATCTCTACTGGTTGGTGGAGCTCCGGGTCCAAACTGAAGGATTTGGCTTACCGGTTTCCGGTCGGCGCGGTTTTCTTTACGCGCCGGTACCAAGGCGCCTCGTGATCGCCGCCAAAACCACCATCCCGGCTGTTGGCAGCTGGCTGGGGCTCCTCTGGCAGTTCATATTCGTCGTAGTAGCTATAGTAGTTGTTCTTCGATGGATCGAGCCGGTTCAGGGCGATTCCCAGAATGTGCGGAGTCGTCTCGCGCAGCCGCTTAATCGCCTCCCGAAGATCGCCGCGGCGGATCGAGCCTGCCGAAGCGATCATCAACACATTGTCGACCTGCGAGCCGAGCACCACGGCATCAGCGAGTGACAACAGCGGAGGGCTGTCGAGGATCACATGATCGAACTCCTGCGCCAGCGCTGCGAGGATCGCGTGTATGGTGCGAAAACTGAAGGTGCCCGCGTACGCATCTTTCTGCGGCCCGCTGGTCAGCAGAAACAGCCCTGGCTCGGCCAGAGGACGCACCAATTCTGCGCAGCGCGTCCGGATTTCACTCGCTTCGGCGTCCAGCGCCCATGGCTGCAGCAGCTGGGCCAACCCCTTTTCATTAGAGAAGCCGAATAGCCTATGCTGCATCGGCCGGCGAAGATCGGCGTCGACGAGCAGGACTTTATAGCCGCCCTGGGCCATCGTCAGTGCCAGATTGGCTGAGATCAGTGACTTCCCCTCGTTCGGCCGGGGGCTGGTCACCAGGATAGTGCGCAGCGCTTCCTCGCTGGCGTTTGCCCGGATGGCCGTGTGTAGAGCGCGGAACGTCTCGGCGGTGAGTGATAGCGCATCTGTACGCATCACCAGCCGGCGTCCTTCTGGCGCTTCGCTGAAGTCAGGGATGCCAGGGAGCACCGGCAGATCGGTGATCGCTGCCACGTCCGCTTCCGTGCGCACGGTGTCGTCGAGATAATCGAGGAAGAGTGCGGCCGCGGCTGCCAGCACCAGGCCGATGACCGATGCCGTAAGCACGGTCATTGCACCCGCAGCGCCAATTGGCCGTTGTGGCAGCGAGGCAGGCTCAATAACTGAAACCGTGTTTATCGCGCCACTACGTGTATTTGCCAGCAGGGCCGCAAAGTTTCCCTGCAGCGTTCGCAGTTTATCTTCCAGGGTCAGGATTTCCCGTTCTAACCGTTCGATATCGCGGGCGCTGAAGGCAGCCTCCAGCTCTAGCCGCTTGGCAACGATCGTTTCTTCCGTCTCCTCGATGTTACTTTGCAGGCTGCTGAGCTGCTCGTCGACAAATGCTTCACGCTCTTGCTCTTCCGGCCGGGGTGCTGTAGGGCTCTGCAGAATGAGCTGGTTGGCAAGCTCGTTGGCCACGGCCTGGGCTCGCTGCGGGCTCGTGTCCGTGACCACGATCTCGATTAGCTGGCTATTAGGCAAGGCCTGCGCCCGGTATGACGGCAGCGAGCTTAGGCCCAGGGCAGCCATCGTTTCCTCGCGAACGACGCTCATGTTGGCAATGCTCGCGTACGTAGGCGCTAGCTGCTGTCCTAGATTCAGCTCGTTGCCGCTGGGGTTGGGGTTGTCGAAAGCCCGGCCTAGCATCAGCACCGTGCGTGCCTGGTAGACCGCCGGCTGCTGGCTGACGGCAAAGTAGCTGGAAACCCCTGCCAGGAGCATCGCTCCCAGAAGCAGCCACCACCATTTCAGAAAGACTTTGAGAATGTGATTTAGATCCATCATTTCTGCTCCTCTCACCTTCGGAGGCTACAACGACACACGAAGCTAACCGGCCGGGTGAGTTCCAACCATCACCCGGCGTGGGCCACTCCCGTTAACAGAGACGGCTGGAGGCCGCCTCATTTCTCGTTGAGCCATCTCGCGCAACACCGAACACATCAGATGTTCAAGGATGAGATGAATATCCTCAACCTGCTCGATGCAGTCGCTGGGTACATGTACGTCCAGATCGACGAATGGGGCTAATGCCCCCCCGTCGAACCCGGTGAAGCCGATCGTAAAGGCGCCTGCTTCCTTAGCCACGCGAACGGCCTCAAGCACGTTGGGCGAGTTGCCGCTGGTTGAGATAGCGATGACAACATCGCCCGCTTCAACAAACGCGGCGAGCTGCCGGGCAAACACGTTGTGGTAGCCCTCGTCATTGCCGTAAGCGGAGACGAGCGCCATGTTATCGGCCAAACCTATTACGCGGAAATCGGGCCAGCCCGCCACGCGCGTATTCTTGGCAAGATCGCAAACAAAGTGCGAGGCGGTCGAGGCGCTGCCGCCGTTACCCATGATGAACACAGTACGTTTGCTCTGGCGTGCTTCGTGCAGGGTGTTGATCACCTGGCGAATTGCATCGGTAGGCAGGCGGTCCAACGTCTCTTGGACCCCAGCCAAATAGTGCCGGATCTGATCCATTATTCTATTGTCCTTATGATTGAAGTGGGGAAATGATTACTGGCGCTGGTAATTGAAGATAACTTTGCTGCCGTCTGCTTCCATCCGGAAAGGTAGCTCTTGCATACCGCTCAGCGTATTGCGTACGGCGTCCTGCTTGCTGTGCGGGCAGTAGAGGAGCAGGAAGCCGCCACCCCCTGCCCCGGTGATCTTTCCACCTAGGGCGCCGGCACGGCGTGCCGCCAGGTACGCTTCGTCGAGAACGCTGTTGCTGATGTCGCTTGCCAGTTGCTTCTTCAACTGCCAGCTCTGATGTAGGAGTAGGCCAATGCTATCAACGGCGCCTTCGAGGAGCTCATCGCGTGCCGTGTACGCCAGCCGTTTCATTTCACACAGCACTGCGAGCCGGTCCTGGATGTTTGCCTTCTGCTCGCTCAGAATGCTCTCCGAGCGCCGTGTCACGCCTGTGAAGAAGAGCATCGTGTTGTCATTCAGTTCGCGTGCTACCTGCGGGCTTAGCTGTAGACGCTCGCTACGGACGCCAGCCCCGGGGATGAACTCCATCAGGCGCAACCCGCCGAGGGCGGCGATATACTGATCCTGGATGCCGATCGGTTTACCTAGGATATCTACCTCGATCTGGCATGCCTGTTCCGCCAGGGCTTCGGCGGAGACGAGATTGCCGCGCAGGCTGTGCATCGCATGCAGGGCGCCGACGGTGACGGTGCTCGACGAGCCCAGTCCGGAGCCCGCCGAGGGGATGTCGCCCATCGTCGTAATCTCAATCCCGTGGTCCACCCCCACCAGGCGCAGCGCCTCGCGGATCAGCTCATGCTGGACCTCGTCAAGATGGTCAACCATCTCGGTTTTTGTGTATCCGACGCGCAGCTTGGTATCAAAGCGGCGCTTAATCGTAACGAAGATGTATTTGTCGATAGCGGTCGTGAGAACACAACCACCATGTTCCTCAAAAAAGGAAGGGAAGTCCGTCCCCCCGCCGAAGAAACTCACCCGGAGCGGAGTTTGCACGATAATCATCGGTTGTTGGTACCTCTAATGGTTGAGCGTTGCCCCACTAGGCCGCCGTTGCCGGCTCGAGCGAGTTATGGGTTCCCAGGCAGCGGTCAACCTGGGCAAGCAGCGCTTGGGGGCGAAATGGCTTGGTGAAATAGCCTGCAACCGCATCATAGCTCTGGCCGTGAAGCTCAGAAGTTTTCTGCGTTTGCACGCTGAGGATCATAATAGGGATATCGCACAGCTCTGGGGAAGCCTGCATATACTGGTAGATATCCCAGCCGCTAACTTTCGGCATCATCAGGTCTAGAAGAACAAGATCGGGTTTCAGCTGCTCCAGCGCCGCGACACCGTCCTCGGACGCCAGGATGGGCACGACCTGGATGGCGCGCCGCCGCAACAGCAGCTGTAACAACTCGACCATTTCTGGATCGTCCTCTATGACCATCACCATCTTCTCGTGACCCGCCATACTCCTCTCCCACCCTCGTTTTCTCGTTCTAGGGCTGTGCCCTAGTCTGCTCAGTAAGCGCCCCGGCCCTTTAGCACCGCCGGGATGGTTTGTATGAGGACATGAAGATCTAACCAGATGGTCCAGTTCCGAATGTAATGCATGTCGAGCTCGACCCGTTCGCGGTACGAGATTTCAGAACGACCACTAACCTGCCACAATCCGGTAATACCCGGATCAACCGTCAGCAAATTCAGACCCCACTCTTGGTACATGTCCATCTCTTCAGGCGTGATCATTCGCGGCCCAACCAATGACATTTCGCGCTTGAGGACATTAAAGAGCTGGGGCAGCTCGTCTAGGCTTGCCTTGCGCAGCAGCCGGCCGACCCGGGTAATACGCGGATCATCCTTCAATTTGTGTTTGCTAGCAAGTTCTTCTTGTAGTTCCGGATACCGGGCCAGGATCTCGTCACCGTTGGTGTGCATTGTGCGGAACTTGTAGGCGTCGAACTCACGCCCGTGCAGTCCCATAACACGCCGCCGGTAGAGAACCGGCCCAGGCGAGTCAATCTTGATCGCCACGGCGATCAGCAACAGAAGGGGTGTGATGGCAATCAGGCCAGGGATGGTCAGCGCATAATCAAGGGCTAGCTTCAATACGCGGTCAACGCCGGTCAGGCGCACTTTATGGATGCTGACCAGCGGCGCATAAGCCATCTGGCGGATTTCGAGGCCCGTGGTGATGATCTCGAACAGACCAGAGGAGAGCCTCAGATTCAGTTCCTGGCGCAGCCCGTAGTGGCTGAAGATATCTACGATCTGTTGCCTGGTCAGAGCGCTCGTTGCCAGAACCATCTCTTCAACGCCATATTTCTCAATGACTTCGTCGATGATGTCCATGCCGCCCAGCGAGTAGAGTGTGCCCTCGACACGCGTCCCGGCCGGAACAGCGTCGTCGATGCAGCCCAGCACGTCGAGGCCCGATGTCCGCCAGCTGACGAGCTGGCGCAGCAACGAGCATGTCTCGTCGTTGATCCCCACGACGACAGTAGGGCTGAGGAAGTACCCTTTGGTTCGCAGATAGTAGACAACGCGGCGCAGGAAGAAGCGCCCACTAGCCGTGGCCACGAACGTGAACACCCATGCCACCAATAACCAGCCGCGCGCAAAGACAAGGTCTGGCTCGAGGAAGCCGGCCAGAATCACCAGGAGCATACCCACGCTGGTTGCGCGAAACAGCAGCGAGTACTCGTGCGTGCCGCCGAGGAGGTTGCGCCGCTGGTAAAGTCCGTTAACGGCAAAAATCACGGCCCAGACGACGGCAAGGCCTAATGCGAACGCCCGGTACAGCGGGAACGACGGGACAACTTCCAGGCGAAAGAACGGCAAGCCCAGATCGAAGCGGACAAAATACGCAAGGCGGAAAGCGATGCCGGTCAGAAGAAGATCCGAGACGACCAGCGTGAAAATAAAGGCCCGCCATTGTGCGGTGCGGGATAGTGCAGCTTTCCCCGCCCTGAAGATCGGATCCGGGAAGACTGCTGCAAGCGGTTCGCCTCTACCCGGCGTAGATGTTGTATACATATAGAATCCTCCAGGAGCGTATCAAGGTGGACAAACAGCGGCCGTGACCAACTGGTCGGTCTTATACGGCTAACGCCTGCCGCATGCTGGCCAGTGTCTGATAAGTTGCCTCAAGCCCCGCCGTAATCAAATCCCAATCGTGATGACGTTCGACATAGGCCCGCCCGTTCCAACCAATTTGCCGGCGACGTTCTGGTTCCTCCAGAAGGGACACGATCTGGGCGGCGAACTCATTGGGATCTCTTGCCACGAGTAGATCGTGACCGGCACGCGCCGACAGCGGGGTGATTGCCGGTTCATAGGCCACGACCGGTGTCGCACAAGCCATCGCTTCCAGGACTTTATTCTGCACCCCCGCGCCATAGACCAGCGGTACAACCGACGCTGTCGCCCGTTGCAGGTAGGGGCGGATATCGGGAACCGTACCAGTGACGTCGATGCGGTGGCGCGCCTCGGCCAGCCCCTCGATTCTCCGCGGCGGATCTTTGCCGACGATGAGCAGACGCGCGTCCGGCCGCTGTTTCCAGACGCGCGGTAATATCTCCTGCACCAGATGGTGGACCATCGTCACGTTGGCGTGGTAGCTCATCTTGCCGCTAAACACCAGGGTCGCTGCTTCCCGTACAGGCTCGGGCGCAGGACGGAAATAGTCGAGGTCAACACCATTCCGGATGACCGAAATTGGTGCCGCTGGCAACTCGCCTGCCGCCGGTAGGTCGAGCAGAGCTTGCCGGTCTACCGGCGAAGTGACTAGCACGTGGTCGAAGCGCCGGATCAGCTCGGCTTCGTAGCGTGCCGTCCTTTCTAGCTCGAGGCGTGTCATGAGGCGACGGCTGCGTGTCGAGCTCTGTTCCGAGGCCTGCCGGAATAGATGGCTGATGCAGTCGACGCTGTCCCAGACAATCGGCGGGCACTTCTCACCAGCCGCTTCCAGCAGGTGCAGCCCGTAGCGGGCGCCGCGCAGATGCTCGACGTGGACGACATCATAAGGCCTATGCCCGTTTTCGTTGCCAGCCAGCCCGGCCGTCAGCCGTGCTAACCCGGGGTGCCACGAATAAACAGCCTGTAGAGGCATCCCCGTTGGCAAGGCGATCAGACAATTTGCCAGAGAACGCAGCCGGTTCATGCTCTGGGCGACGACTTCATGACCAGCCGCTGCCAGTGCTGCGCTGTCTGCCCACTCGGACTCATTGGTTGCCAGTGTCAGAACGGTTACCTCGTGCCCGCGTTCGCCGAGAGCGCGGATGAAGTTGTACGGGCGGACGCGGATGAGGTTTGGCGTATAGGGAACGACGAAGAGAATGCGCATAGATAGTCTATTAACTGCCTGCCAGCTGGTGGCGCTTGTTGAGAGAAAGGTGCCGGCCCTGCAGCCAGCGTATCGCTTCCACGACGGCTACGCCGGCGAGGACAAGCATGACGGCATCCACGGGCAGCCGGTAGCGAACCAACGCCCAGGAGAGAATGTGGATGCCGGTGTAGATTACGGCGAATAGGAGCAGTACCGTTGCCGGATGGCTGAGTACGCCGAAACGCTGCCGTAGCAACACAATGACGGTGCCCGCAAGCATGAACGGCCACAACAGGCCGAAACTGGCGAGACGCGACAGATTACTGATCATTCCCGAGTCGGCCGACGGCCAGAACATGAAGTAGACTGGAATGCGGCTGAGCGAAAGCAACAGATAGCGCCCGGGGTCCTCGCGTATGAATCCCAGACTGCGTTCCAAGTAGAACTGGTCCATTGCCGCCTCGTCCCCCGGTTCTATATCGGTAGGGATGAGTTGCTGGTAGCCGCCTTCCTCCTGCGACAGAATCGGATCAAAGCGGGTGCCATAAGCGGGGTGGTTGGCCATATAGAAGGCGAACCCGGCGTTCGTATTTAAGAGGACGAAACGCTCGTAGCGGGCGTAATTGCGCGCGGTGAAAGGAAGAATCATTGCCGCGACGATCACCCCTGCCAGCAGCGTGGCAGCCAGCGGCAGCGGCTGCCGGCGCCGGTAGCGCACCCACCAGACCCACAGAAACAGAAACGGGATGGCCAGGATGAAGAGCTGGCGCAACAAAACGGTGATACCAAGGGCCACGCCCAGTAGAAGCCCCCAGCGGCGCTGCTGCCCAGTTCCCTCCTGGGCCAAGCGCACCATCAGGTAAAGCGAGCCAAGCACGCCGGTCATGTACAACGCCTCTGTCATCAGCGCGCCGCTGTAGTAGATGAAGTAGACGTAGCCTGCGCTGAGCGCGGCGGCTGCTAGCCCAGTGCTACGACCGGCGACGCGTTCTCCAAGCAGGTAAGCTAGATATGGGTGGAGCACCCCGGCGACGAGTGCCTGGATGAGCCGGGCGACAAGCGGGTTTGGCCCGAATACGGCATACACGGCCGCGAGATAGAAGGTATAGAGAAAACTCCAATGTGCAGTCGGCTCGCCCGCAGCGGTCATCGGCCACCAAGGTTCGCCGAAGGAAAAGCCATGACCACCTAACAGACGCAGCGCCAGATTGTGATACGAGAGCTGATCTGCCGTGCCCGGCAACTCCGCAACCTCATTACCAAAGACCAGCGCCGCGCCGATTCGTAGAACGGCAGAGACGGCAAGGATGGCCACCAGAAGACGCGAGCCTTCCTGCCACCAGGATAGTCGACGCAATTTGCCAAGTTTCATTAGCAGAAAACTCTCTTTCATCTACGGTCCGTCCCATCCGGCGAGCATGGCCATGAGGATCCAGACGGCTTTTGCCAGGCGCTGGCTGCCGCGCGCATTGAGGTGACCTCCGCGCGCCTCCTCCGTGTACTCCGGGCAGAGGGCGGGAAAACCGTCGTGCGTGCACAGGTTACCGTCTGGGTTGTGCGATTCGATATCGGCGATGTCCAGCAAGACGCCGCCATGTTCGAGCACGTACGCGCGCATCTGTTCGTTGAACGACGCGCTATTCGCGGTGCCGACGATGCGCGCCAGACCCATCGTCCACAAGACCAGTTGCCTGTCTGGATGCGCAGCCTGCAGCGCCTCGATGTCAGTGATGGTCGGCGTATCACCTTGCCACGTTTCGGCGAAGAAGGCTTCGGCGATATAACTGTCGTCCAGCCCGTCGACGTAGCCCAGCTTGAAGCTGATCACATCGTATTGCTCCTCGGGAGCGAGATTGTTGACGCGCTCGACGAAGAAGTTGACTTTGTTCCACCAGCCGGGATTCTGCCCCGGCGGCGGGCTGTGAAACTCGAAGGTCCACTTGCTACGATCGAAAACTGAGTCGTAGAGGATCTCGTCTGAAGCTAACCCACGGTCGCACGAATTTGGCCGCTGTTCAAACGTGTTCTGCAAGCAGTTCAGCCCATTGTCGATGTTGTGGCCCACCGACGCGTGGCGAAAGAGGAGGCGCAGCTCGCTCGCCGCGGCGATTGCCTCTGCTGGCATTTCATCAAACGCTGCCAGCGTCTCGTGATTGACGATGAGCGTTCTCGTGCCTGCCCGCGCCATTGTCGCTGCCGTGGCGGTGGGCTCGCTGGTGGCAGGAAGCGCTGTTGCGCTCGCCGTTGCCGCTGGGCTGGGTGTCGCCGTTGCCGTGGGGAACGCGGCGGTTGCCGTCGCCCGCTCGACTGTGGCCGTTTCTGCCGGTGGGACCGTCGCGGTCTTCAGCTCATGAGAGCTGTCCGCAGTTGCCCGTGCCGCTGTTTCTTGTTCTGCCGTTCCCTCGCCACATGCGGTAAGCAGTACTAGCGCTACGGCGACAACAGCCAACCAGATCCGATTTTTCGCCATACATCCTTCGTTTCTGCCTCGTTAGTAGGCCGGTAACGCCCTGATGAGTCTCCAATAGCGCTGCGCCAGCGAGAACTGCTCCCGCCGTTTTAGCGGCGGCGCCAGAAATGCGAGGGGGAGCAGCAGCAGCCGGAACAGC
>JAVVFG010000138.1:0-7734 GCA_032260445.1 Anaerolineae bacterium
GTGATCGGGTCGCCGGCGCGCACGTAATTCTTGGCCTTGAACTCGACGACGTCCATCCCGAGCGCCTCGGCAATCTCCTCCATGTGCACCTCGAGGGCAAAGAGGGCCTGGGGCGCGCCGTAGCCGCGGTAGGCGCCGGGCACGGGGATGTTGGTATAGACGACGTAACACTCGAAGCGCTTGTAGTCGCTCTTGTAGGTACTGAGCCCGCGCAGACCGCTGACCGTCTGCACGGTGAGGCCGTGAGTGGCGTAGGGGCCGGTGTTGCCGAGGATGCGCATCTCCTGGGCGATCAGTGTACCGTCCTTGTTCACGCCGCTCTTGAAAGTGATCGTCTGCGGATGGCGGGTGCGGCTGCTGCGGAACTCCTCTGCGCGGGTCAGCTCGAGGCGGACCGGGCGGCCGGTGGCGATGGTCAGGTGGCCGACGATGTCCTCGATGAGCATCTCCTGCTTGGCGCCAAAGCCGCCGCCGATGCGCGGCTTAATGACGCGGATGCGGCGCACGGGCAGGCCGAGCAGGGGGGCGACCATGCGGCGCACGTGGAAGGGCACCTGGGTGCTGGTGCGGATGACGAGGCGCTCGTCGCTGTCCCAGTAGCTAATGGCGATGTGCGGCTCGATGGGCGCCTGCTGCACCTGGTGCACGCGGTAGGTCTGCTCGAAGACGTGGTCGGATTGGGCAAAGCCTTCCTCGATGTCGCCGACCTCGGCGTGGAGGTGGTGGCTGATGTTGCGCGCCGCGTCGTGAGCGCCGCTACCTTCCATCTCTGGCTCGTCGTGGATGACCGGCGCGCCCTCTTTGATCGCCTCGTTCTCGTCGAAGACGGCCGGCAGCACCTCGTACTCGACCTTGATCAGCTTGAGCGCCTGTTCGGCAATCTCCTCCGACTCGGCGGCGACGGCGGCGACGCGATCGCCGACGTGGCGCACCTTGTCGTCGAAGCTGACCTGATCATAGGGGCGGGGATTGGGATAGCTCTGCCCGCCGCTGGCGTAGCGCACGCGCTTGACGTTCTGGTAGTGGAGCACGGCCTGGACGCCGGGCAGGGCGCGTGCCTCGCTGTCGTCGATGTTGAGGATGCGGGCGTGGGCGTGCGGGCTGGTGAGCAGCTTGGCGTAGAGCATGCCGCGCATCTCAAAGTCGTCGGTGAAGGCAGGGTTGCCTTTAGCCAGCTTGATCGCGTCGACCTTGGGCTCAGACTTGCCCACCACCTGCATCTCGGGCACGTCGGGGGCGACGATGAACTTGGGCGGGCTGACGGTGCGCGTCTGCACCTCGGGCCCGTCCTGTTCCGGCGAGGGCCAGCCCTCGTCACCATCGCCTTCGCGCGCGCCGCGGAAGAAGTCGAGGATATCCTGCTCGACGAGGCTGACTGGCGTCAGCACGATCGGCTCGACGGTGGTCGGCTCCTCGCCGCGCAGCACGGCTGCAGCTTCAAGGACGGCCTGCACCGGCTTGACGTAGCCGGTCTCGCGGTCGAGGATGCCGGAGAGCGCGTCGCGTACCTCGGCCTCGGTCGGGTTGGGATTGCGCTCGAGCAGCGCCTTGGCGGCGAGGATCATGGCGGGCGTGCTGTAGCCGCTCTGGATAGCGCCGGTGCGGATGAAGGCTTCCTGGATGGGGTGCAGCTGCAGCCCCTTGGAGAGGTTCTCGACAGTCTCGACAGTCTTGCCGTCGACCTGGGCGGCGAGCAGGATGTCGGCGTTGACCAGCTCGCCATCGACGAGGACGGCGGCGGCGCCGGTCTCACCGGTGTGGCTGCCAAAGCGCACGCTGAAGAGCCCTTCGCGCCGGAGTACCTTGAAGAGGGTGTCGCCCGGCTGAATGTCAAGCTGTCGTTCTGTTCCGTTGAGGGTGATGGTGAGGTTCATAATGGGTCGTCCAGTCGGTTAGTCAAGTCGTCGGGTGGTCAGCAGTCAGTGGTTACGGGTGGCAATAGGCTGTTTGCCGTCTATTCGTCAAGCTGGGCGAGGGCGCGGCGGGCGAGAATGGCGGCCATTTCCTTGCGATAGTCGCTGCTGCCGCGGAAGTCGCCGGGCGGGTCGAGAGCATCGAGCTCGCCGGGGTCAATCAGGGATGGGGTGGTGCCGACGCCGGTGAGGGCCAGGCGCACGGTCCCGTTCGCGTCGCGGCGGGCGTGGGCGGCGACGATGGCCGTGTCCAGCGGGGTGCGCGCCACGCGGGCGTGACCGGTCCTGCCGCCAGTGGCGATGGTGATACCGGCGATGATGCCCGCTGGCGTGTCCTCCTGGCCGAGAAAATCGGCTAGGGATAGCGTTTGGGCGCCAGCTGTCGTCTCTATGGTGAGCGCGGCGTCGTGGACGAGAAGGGCGGCGAGAAGCTCGCATTCCCAGTGCCGGCCGGCGATCGTCCCGCCGAGGGTTGCCTGGTGGCGAAAGGTGTTGGGGCCCGCACGAAAAGCGCCTTCGCGGATGAGCACGGGCACGCGATCGTCGTCGACGAGTGTCTGCAGGGGCAGCAGCGCGCCGAGGTGCAGCCGGCCGCCGTGGTCTTCGATGCCGTCCAATCCCAGCGCCTGCAGGTCGACGATCTCGTCAATTTCCTTCTCGCCGAGGGTGGGCACGAGGCTCGTGCCGCCGGCGACGAGGGCTGTGCGCACGCCATCGCGGGTGAGCAGCTGCAGCGCCTCGGCGATGGTCTGGGGACGGTGGTAGGCTTGAATGGGGGCCATGGTGCGTCTCTCCTGATGTTGTGGTCTAGCGATTCGGCTCCGTCGGTGGGCCGGGGCGGCATAGGCCATATTCTGGCGTGAAGTGGCGTTTGCGGCAAGGCTGCCGAGTGGGGAGGGCGACGTTGGCCGCGGGGAGTGGGTACAGAACATTGTATCCTCTACGCGGGACAACTGTACCCGCAGGTAGACACGCTGCGTGCTGGCTATCTGCATAATGGATAGGCAGGCAAGCTGTAACTGTTGCGCGGGCGGGCGAGGCCTGAACGGTTAACAAGCTGGAGGAAGAAGATGCATCAAGTAACGGTGTCGGCGCCGAAGGGAAAAGGCAAGCAGGTAGCGGAGCTGGCGATGGCCAACGGGATCAGCTCGCCAACCGTGCAACAGGTTCATGACGCCGGGTCGAACGAGGACAAAGATGTGGTCCGCATGGAGACGGCGACGCCGCAGGCGAATGATTTTGTGCAGGCGTTGCTGACAGCATCGTTTTTCGATCCGCAGCAGTACGCTGTTTCGTCGCAGAACCTGATGGCCATTGTGTCCAGCGAACCGCCGGCTCAGGTGAGCAAGCCGATGGGGATCACGCCGGTCGACGTGCTGCAGGATCTGTGGATGCAGAGCCACATAACGGTGGGCTTCATTGCCCGTGCCGCGGCGTCGGCGTTGTTGCTGGCATATGGCATGATCGAAAACGACCTGATTACGATGATCGCGGCCTTCCTTTTCACGCCCTTCCTGGCGCAGGACCTGGCGGTGGCTTACGGCCTGCTGATGGGCGACTATAAGCTGGCACGCCAGGGTCTGGCCGCCCTGGGCACCAGCACGTTTATCACGGTACTCGCCGGGATTTTCGTGGCGACGATTCTGGGCGGGCCGATGCAGTTTGACCAGTTCGCGTCGATCCAGACCAACCTGGCGATCTCCTTTATTGTCGCCGTAGCGGCGAGCGTGGCTACCGCCGACCTGAGCGGGCGGCGCGAATTTATCGGCATGGCAGCTGCGGCGCAGTTTGCGACCTTCCCGGCGTGGTTCGGTATTTCTATGGTGCTTGGCTTTCCCGACAGTGAGACGACGACCTGGCGCATCGTCACCTTTCTCGCCAACGTCGTGACGATTATGGTGGTCAGTGCGGTGGTGTATGCGTTGCTGCAGTACCGGCGGGAGAAGATCGAGCGGTATATGGAGGGGGTGGAGGGCTAGGCGACCAGCTGTTAGCTGGCCTCGCACACTCAAATACGGAGATCCACTGGCTTCCAGTTGCATACGGTAGCCGTTCTCCGGCGTGCGCTGGAGGATTTTGTGCACGCAGGTGTGAAGCGTTGTAATATTCACCGTCCCACCGTACCTGGCATCGAAGCCATCGTACAACTGAAAAGAGCGGAGGATCGGGATGAGCGAGCTCTGGCAGGCGGTTCCGGAGGATATCCGGACGACCATTCTCATTGTCGCGGCTGTGGGTGGTTTGTTGCTGGGGTTGTACGTGGTGGGCCGGCTCCTGACGTGGCGGCGCCGGGATAGTCCCTTGCCTATCCTGCTGGTGATCGGCGGGCTGGGCGTGCTGGTGGGTGGCGTTTCTCTGTATCTGGATGCGCAGCCGACCGTGCCCGGGGTGGTTGAGGCGAAGGCGGAGCGCATCGACGTGGACGACGAGGGGGCCTGGTCACACGAGCTAACGGTGCGCGTGCGCTACACACGGCCGGACACGGGGACCGCGAGAAGTGATGACCTTGGTGCGGATCCTGCTATCTACGACCGGGTGTCCACTGGAGACCGTGTCGACGTTCGCTTTCTGCATGTGGGCGGTCTGATTTCGTTCGCCCGGCTGTCGGACCGCTCGACGCTCTCCATGTTACTCGGTGCTGCTACTAATCCCACGTTCGTGATCATGCTGGCGATCGCCGGCCTCTTCGCTCTGCTGTGGCTCCTGTCGACTCGTCCAGAATGGAAAGTCGGGTTCAGGACCGCGTTTGTGCTGCTCTTCGCCGTGGCGCTTGTGGTGCAATTCCTGCCGCAGTGGCGGGCAAGCCGGCCGCTGCGCGGCACACAGGCCACGGCTGTGGCGACTGTGCGCGAAGTGGATCGTTTTACCCAGGTGGGCGGTAGCGACGAGAGTGAGCCCGCGCAGCTAATCCAGCCGTTTGACCTGGTGGAGGTGACGTTCGTGCCGGCAGATTGGCGAGAGCCGGTGCTGGCGGCAGATATCGTCGACGCGGATAGCCTGTCGCTGGAGCAGGGTGGCTCGGTTAGGGTCCATTACCTGGAGGAAAATCCGCGGACGATCCGTCTGGAGGGTGGGACGCGCACGTACGCCTGGAAGAATGTGCTGTGGTCGATGGGGAAGGCTGCGGCTGTCCTGCTTGTGATAGCAGTGTATCTCTTCGGCCGGCGCTTTTGGCGGCGCCTGGCGCCGCGCGTGGCAACCGGGCCAAGCGGTATGGCTGGCGGCTAGAGGAGAAAAGTTCAACTGCCGAGCTGCGTCCGAAAATCAGGCTTGCACAACCGTGTTTCTGTGTTATACTGTCATTGCTCCCCGCCCAGAGGTGGCACGGACCGCTCCCCGCGGCACCGACCACCTCGTTTTTTTTGCCAGGCGAATGAGCGCCCCTTACTTTGAGTCTGGTAGGATTCAGATCTGATCGTTGCCGGCAGCGGCGCCGTTGGGCGTGCTTCTCCAGAGGTAGAGGGCGCCGGCAAAGAGTATTCCGGCAATGGCGAGGAGGCCGATGACCAGCGGGTTGAGATCGACGGCCGTCCAGAGGACGAAGAGCAAGCCGATGAGCAGGACTGGCGCCAGCAGCCAGCTCAGTAGGTTTTCCCGGCCGGCCAGGCGGACCGGTTCGGCGGCGAGCAGGGCGCGCCAGCGGCGCAGGGCGTAGAAGGCGATGAGGGTGCCGGCGGCGCCGAGCGCGGCGCCGAGGGCGAGGTAGCCGGCGCCAAGCGGGCCGAGATCGTCGACGACGTAGAGGCCGGCAACCATGCTTGCCCAGCCGGCGGTGAAGATGAGACAGATGACCAGAATTTGTCTGTAAAGATGTTCGGTGTTTCCGGTCACGATGAACCTCCCCGTGAGTTTGGTTTCGCTCGTATAGTATCTGAACTGCGGACAAACTGGCAAAAGGGGCGGGATTGGGCGGTTGGGGACGGCTCCTTTCACGTTTTCTTAACGTTCAAGCGGACGATAGGGCTTTACAATAGAGGATAGAACTTTTGTTCGGTCGCGGTCGCGCAAGGTGCATGAGGAGAGAACGGAGATGGTGATTACTGGCGATACGACACAATGGCTGGGGCATTTGCGCGGGGCGCCGCTACCGGTGCTGCTGCTGCTGTATCGTGGCGGGCGGCTCGGCCAGATGCAGATCGCGCGCGCGACCGGGATGAAGCTGCAGACCGTGCGCGAGGCTTTGCACGTGCTAGAGATGCATGGCCTGGCGATGGCCCTGCGCGGTGACCGTTGGCTGATCACGCAGCAAGGGGATGCGCTGGTGGCGCAGCTGCAGCGCCGGCGGGGCAGATGAGCTACCGGTGACAGGTTGTCGCGGGCTTGCAGAAGGATGTAAGCTAGGGTTGGAAGGAAAAGGTTGGCAGTTGCAGGCAAAGAGCGAATAGCTTCACTTACGCGGAGGATTCTATGTGTGGACGGTTTACGTTGTTGGTTCCGGCGGAGGAGCTGGCGCAGGCGTTTGATCTACCGTCGATTCCGGAGGTAGCGCCGCCGCGGTACAACATTGCGCCGACGCAGCCGGTGGCGATCGTGCGGCTCGATCAGGCTCGCGGCGAGCGGGAGCTGGCGTACGTCAATTGGGGGCTGATCCCGTTCTGGGCAGACGATCCCAGTATTGGTAACCGGATGATCAATGCGCGGGCGGAGACGGCGGCGGAGAAGCCAGCGTTCCGCGCGGCGTTTAAGTACCGGCGCTGCCTGGTGCCGGCGAGCGGCTTTTACGAGTGGCAGAAGCGGAATGGGGCGAAACAGCCCTACTATATTTATGCGGCGCAGGGACGGGTACTGGGGCTGGCAGGGCTGTGGGAGCGCTGGACCGATCCGGACGGCAGCGAGATCCAGTCGTGCACGATCCTGACGACGGGGCCGAGCGGCGACGTTTCCAGCCTGCACAACCGGATGCCGCTGATCCTGGATCCGGCCGACTACGGCACGTGGCTGCACAGCGACGGCACGAACATGGACGAGTTGCAGCATCTGCTGCGCCCGGCGCCGGAAGGGACGCTGGCAGCCGAGCCGGTGAGCACGTACGTGAACCGGCCGGGGAACGAGGGGCCGGAGTGCATCGCGCCGCTGGCGGAGTAGGCTCGCTGTTACTTTCCATGAAAGAAGTAGGTTTGCCAAACCGCGCGCGAGTTAGGGAGCTGCTGGGTACGCTTCCGCATCCCCCGGAACTAGGAGTTCCGCCAGGTATCACTGACGGCCAGATTGATGGATTTGTTCGGCGCACGGGTATTCCGGTTCCCGACCAATTGCGAGAATGGTTGAACATTGCGAATGGCCCCTACATAGGCTCGCGGGCAACACTCGGAATCCGAACCGCAGACAAATACCGGGACATCGAGGCGTTGCTTCAAATAGCACCTGCCTGGAAGTCCAAAGCGTGGATCCCGATTGCAAGTGATGGGTGTGGAAATTACTACATCCTTCCCACGCAACAGGAGTATGGTGAAGGCTATCCTGTTGTATTTGTAGAGGTAATCGAGAAAGTTGATGAAGCCGCGTATATCGTCGCTTCAGACATCGCCCACTTCCTTGCGTTTCTGATGGAAGACGAACTGAAGTTATCGGATAAGTGGCCGTTTGAGAAAGCGTACGTGACCAACCGGGATCCTGAGATTGTCAAGTTTCACAATGTGGCGTTACCTTGGGGTAACGGCGAGTAGGTTGCCCTGCGAAGATATTTAGCAGGGATTGTTGTTGGTGGATAGCTTTTCACGGAAGGGTCGCAGGGGAACCTGAGGTGCCAGAGGGTTAGAGAGCAGAACCCGTACATCTTTTATGACTGCTGGAAGTAAGCGACTGTTTCCCTCAGCCCATC
>JAVVFG010000138.1:7834-9590 GCA_032260445.1 Anaerolineae bacterium
ACCCGTACATCTTTTATGACTGCTGGAAGTAAGCGACTGTTTCCCTCAGCCCATCCTCCAGAGCAAAGACCGGCTGCCAGCCGAGCTCGCGTGCCGCCAGCGCGGCGCTGAGGTAGCTGCGGTAGACGTCGCCGAGGCGCGGCGGGCCGTGGCGGCGAGGGTGGGGGTAGCCAGTGATCGCGGCGAGCCGGTCGAAGAGGTCGTTAATCGTGGTGCCGGCGCCGGTGCCGATGTTGAAGATGCCGTCGCGGTCCTGTTCGAGGGCGGCGAGGTTGGCACGGGCACAGTCGCCGGCATAGATGAAGTCACGCTCCTGCAGGCCGTCGCCGTGAACGATAGCCGGCTCGCCGGCAAGCATCTGGTTCGTGAAGATGGAAACGACGCCGGCCTCGCCGTGAGGGTCTTGGCGCGGGCCGTAGACATTGGCATAGCGGAGGACAGTGTAGCCGAGGCCGTAGAGCTGGTGGTAGAGCTGGAGGTAGTGCTCGACGGTGTGTTTGCTGGCGCCGTAGGGGGAGAGGGGGCGGATGGGGTGGCTCTCGTCGCAGGGCAGGTATTGGGGCTCGCCGTAGACGGCGCCGCCGGTGGAGGCGTAGATGAGGCGCTGCACGCCGTGGTGGCGCGCCTGCTCGAGGAGGTTGAGGGAGCCGAGGATGTTGACCTCGGCGTCGAAGGTGGGCCGGCTGACGGAGAGGGGGACGCTGGCCTGGGCGGCGTGGTGATTGACGACCTCCGGCTGTTCCTGCGCAAAGACATCTGCAAGGTCAGCATCGCGGATGTCGACTTCGTAGAAGGTAGCGGCGGGGTTGAGGTTGGCGCGCCGGCCGGTGGACAGGTTGTCGACGACGACGACGTCGTGGCCAGCAGTGATATACGTATCGACGACGTGGGAGCCGATGAAGCCGGCCCCGCCGGTGACGAGGATTTTCAGGGGAGTAGCCATAAGCTGTAAGCCATAAGCCGTAAGCCAGAGCTTACGGCATGAAACCTCTAACTTCTATCTTTTAACTGATCACTGCCCACCGTCCACTTCCCGCTAATAGACCGCTTTCTCCTGCATCCCCGTCCCGTCAATCTCTTTGATGACGCGGGCGGGGACGCCGGCGGCGACGGTGTGCGGGGGCACGTCGCGGGTGACGACGGCGCCGGCCGCGACGACGGCGCCTTTACCGATGCGCACGCCGTCGGTGACGACGACGTTGGCGCCGAGCCAGACGTCATCTTCGACGACGATGCCCTGGGCGGTGATGCCCTGGTCGACGAAGGGACGGGTGGGGTCGTCGAAGACGTGGTTGACGGCGATGAGCTGGGTGAAGGGGCTGGTGTAAACGCGGTCGCCGATGGTGACGCCGCCCTGGCCGCGGATGACGGTGTACTCGCCGATGAGGCTATCACGGCCGATGGTGATGTGGCTGTGGGGCATGGCGCGAAAGTTGTAAACGTGGAGGACGGCGCCGTGCATGACGATGGTGTTGGCGCCGATGCGGATGCCGCCGGGAGTGGCGTGCAGGTAGGTGTTTTCGTCCAGATAGGCGCCGTGGCCGAGGTGGATGTTGCCGGCAAAGCGCAGGCGCACGTTTTTCTCGATGGCGGCGACGCCGTCCATGTGCAAGATGAAGCGGTAGAGCACGCCGCGCAGGGCGATACCCAGCGGGGTGGGCACCCAGCCGATCAGGAAAAAGAGCAGCTGTTCCAGCAGGTAGCGCGGCAGGCTGCCCGCTTGACGGCTGAGATAGAGGCGGATACTTTCTAACAT
>JAVVFG010000139.1:0-9552 GCA_032260445.1 Anaerolineae bacterium
AGCGGCATGCATGTCCATTTCGGGGTGAAGTTCGAGAATGTGTGGCAGCCGATCGAAAGTATCCCTATCTCCGGCTGGCGTGTGGAACGGGGAGAGGAAGCCTACGAAGGCACGATGGCCCGGCCCGGTGCACCAGAGCGGCGCGCCTGTTTTCGTAGTCAGGCGGAGACGATGGATTGTACGCACGCGGCGTTGCTCTCAGACAATTGGAGCTGGCCGCCGCGGCCGCAGATCCGGCCCGACTAGCTGTCATGCGCCGTCTGTTCCTGCTCGTCACACAGCTTACAGTATAGCTCGTAGCCGAGGAACTGCTGCCGGCCGGCGCGGGTCAGGACCCAGGACCGGTTGGCGAGGGGTGGGTTGTGGCGTACGTGCTGGCCGTGCCCGCAGGCGAGCTCGGCGACCCAGTCGCCAACCTCGTCCTGGTGAAAGCCGGTGATAGGCTGTTTCATGACCGTAGCGCCTCGGCCGTCGCCAGGGCGAGATGGTGGGCAATTGCCAGGCCGAGGTCAGGCGCGTCACGGTTGGCGAGGGCGACGGCCACGATGTCATGACCGGCGACGTCCGGGAAGCAGAGAGCGGCTGTGGCATAACCGGGCCCGCCGCCGGCATGGCCGATGAGCAGGCCGTGCGGGGAAGCGGCGTCGATCATCACGCCGAGGCCGTAGGCGGGCTGTTTGAAGAGCGGGTGGGCGAAAGGCAGCATGATCGGCTCGGCCATCGCGTCACGCAGGGGAGCGGGCAGCAGGTCGCTGGCAAAGAGAGCGTGGAAGAGGCGGGCGAGGCTAGGCGCCGTGCTGATGACGACGCCGTGGGCGACCCAGCCGGGATGGTAGCGGCGGGTCACCTCCTGCAGGTCTCCATCCGGATCGAAGAAGAGGCTGTAGCCGGGGGTGAGGGTGGCGGCCGTGTCTAGGTCCTCGGCGACGTACGTATCGTAGAGCTGCAGAGGCGCGAAGAGCTGCTCGTGTAGGGCTACCTGCAGCGAGCTCTCGCTGAGCTTTTCGAGCAGAAGTTTGAGGATGAGGTAGCCAACGTTGGAGTAGCGCCAGGGTGGCGGCCGCTCTTCGGTGGTGGCGGCCACCTGCAGGAAACGTTCTCCAGTCCAGGGACTGCCCGGATGCTCTCTGACCGCATCCTGATAGGCGGCAAGCCCGCCGTAGTCCGGCAGGGCGGCGCTATGGTTGAGGAGCTGGCGTACGGTGACGGGTGCGGGCAGCGGCAGGTCTGGCAGATAGGTCTGGATGGGCGCGTCGAGGTCGAGTGTGCCACGCGCGACGTGCTGCAGGAGGGCGGCGGCGATAAGCGTTTTGGTGATGCTGTAGAGGTAGAAGGGGGCGTCCGGCCGCAGGGGGATGGTGCGCGCCGCGTCGCGGTAGCCGATGCCGGCTTCGAGCACGGGCCTGCCGTCGAGGAGGAGCGAGACGGCGGCACCGGGCGCGCCCGCGCTGTCCAGCAGCCGCGAGACCGCGGTGGTGAGCCGCTCACGAAAAGCAGGTTGTGTGGCGACGGTGTGCATGGGCGCGAATAGTACGGGAAAGAGGCGGCAACGCGCAAATGCAGCGGATCATTCGCTGGGAGTCAGGTTGTACAGAAGGGAAATTCCAGAGGGCGGCTGACCGCCCGGCGATGGCGGGTACCAGTACGGGTTGCAGCCAGGCGGCTGTACCCGGGAAGGGGACTGTTACGTGGCCCGTCAGTCGCCGTAGGCGTGGAAGCCTTGTGCGTAGCGCGCCGAAGGCTCGTTTTCCTGTTCCTGGGTGAAACGAGCGGAGACGCTACAGGCGGCAAACAGGACGAGCGCAGAAATGAGCATCCAACCGATGAGAATGTAGAGAACGATAGTCATCAGAGCCCCGTGTTGTGCTAATCCACAACTGCCAAAAAACAGAACCTGGTAACAGTATACCTGAATCCCGCCAGAGGACTGCTAGTACGCAGGTCATGGAAACGACCACCCGCATTCCTCGTTAGAGGGTCGCCAATCAAGACGCATGGACGCCGTTGGGGATACGGGTATTTTGGCCACGAACGGCCGGCGCGACGGGAGCTAGTAGAGACAAAAAGAGCCGGGGGTGTGTCACCGCCGGCTCTTTTGTTGCCGTCCAGGACAGCTATGAGGATGGCAGGCCCAGCCGTCCGGCGGCCTGGTTGCAGAGGCTGGCGCCGCCCGCCTGCAGCCAGCGCTGCAGGGTTGGGCTTTCGTCCAACCCCTGCTGGATCTCGTCATAGATACCGGTCGTCCAGACGTAGTAACGCTGGGTTTCCGGGTGCCACTGGTCCCAACTGGACGCAGCGGCGCGCTGCCCGCCGTTGTAGCCGGCGAAAGCACGGCCGATGTCGCCACCGGTCTGCTCTATGCGCTCGGCAAAGTAGGTGAGCCCGCGGCGGGCATTCGTCGCCGGGTCGAGTGAATCTTCCCCGGGCGCGAAGTGGAAGGGCATCACCTGGAACAGCCCTTGCGCGCCGGCCGAGCTGATCGCCTGCGGATCGCCGCAGGATTCGACCTGCATGATCGTTGCCGCCATGTTGGGATCGACGCCGGTACGCCCGGCCCACTCGACGATCAGCGGCGCCCAGTGCTGCACCGGCGCGGCAAAGAGCGGCGAGATACCGGCACCCGCCGCCACATCGCCAGCCTGTGCCGGCTCGGCGAGTGCTACCTCAGCGACTGCTACCGGCTCGGCGGCGACGGGCGGCATGACAACCGGCTCCGGTTTAATGGTGATGAACAGCGGCACGACGATGGCGATGAACAGCAGGATGATGCCGAGCCGCTGCCAGTTAGGCACCCCCGCTGCCCGGTACGTGCCGGGCAGCAAGGGCGACTCTACGTCGATGTAGTTGTCAAAGTAGGGGGTGTACTGTGCCATGGTTCACCCCTTCCTTAAGCGCCGTGACCGGAAACTGATTCAGCAGCGACGGGCACCGGCTGTGGCCGGGATGCCGGGCGGCTCAGGCGCGGCCGGCCGGCCGCTGCCTGTTCTTCAGCTTCATCATCGGCTTCCGCATCGCGCGCGTCCTGCCAGCGGGCGAACACGGCGGACTTCTCTGGACCAGCTACCGGGCGCAGCCCCGCCGGCAGCGGCGTTGGCCGGGCCAGCGGCTGGCGCTGCGGCCGGGCATGGCGCGGCCGGGTAGCGGGCTGTGCGACCTTGCGTGCCGGGCGCATGCGGCCGACGTCAAAGAGGAAACCGCCGGCGACGGTAAAGGCGCCGATAAACAGGATCCGTGTCAGCCAGACGAGCACGGCGACGAAGACGGGCACGATTTCCAGCAGCTGCTGCCGCGAAAGAACTTCGTTGCCCAGGTCATGGTCGAGCAGGGTCAGGGACACTGCCCACCAGGTCATCAGCGCGTTCATCGTCGCGCCGAGCAGCCAGGCGCCCATCAGGTACCAGACTTCGACCGGTGTTTCTTTCCCCTGCTCTTCAGGCAGGAAGAAGCGCACCAG
Source organism: Anaerolineae bacterium (assembly GCA_032260445.1). Taxonomy (GTDB): domain Bacteria; phylum Chloroflexota; class Anaerolineae; order Promineifilales; family Promineifilaceae; genus JAAYYY01. The sequence continues at coordinate 3,455 of JAVVFG010000139.1, forward strand.
GCCGGCGAAGTCGATCGCGCAAAAGGCGATCGCCAGTACCGTGGCCCAGCGCAGGCCGGCAAAGCTGACCGTACCGAGTAGATTTTCCAGCGCATACTGCGTCGTATCGAAGTTAAAAATTTCGAACGCGAGCAGCGCCACTAAGAACAGGAGGCCGATGACCATTTGCCCCGAAAGGGACAGATGCAGGCCATCGCGCGCCTGCTGCTGCTTAGTTTTGATAAACGTAACAGCCATCGTATACACCTCCTCCAAGAGGGTCAGAGCGGGCAGTCAATGCTGCCCCCTGCACGACATCGTTTGTTGTGAACAGCTACTGGTTCCAGCAGGAGCGAACACTATTAGAACAGATGTTCTAATTATACGCCACTTTTACCGCTCCCGGATCGGTCATTTATCTCCCCCTCAGCCACGGCGGGTGTGACGCTGGCGCCGCGCCGCGGTATTGCTATGTCGTTGGTCGGCGTACTGCAGAGGAACTGGCCGGTGAGATCGGGTGCTCATGCCACCATGCTGAGACCGTTTCTTGCATTCAACTAGTATAGTCGAGCGGGGTAAATAGATGATAAGATTAGGGAAAGTGGGGCATTAGAGAGGGGGGAGAATCCAGAGGTAGAAGGGCGAATGTTAAAGGATTTCGCCCACAGGGGCCGACGCTCTCGCCACGCGCGGAGCGCCGTCGCGATTTACGGGTTGTCGGCGGCGATCGTCGCGACAATAGGACGGACGTCGAGGGAGCGGATAGCGTCGAGTGCCACTTCCAGGGCGCCTTCGTGGCAGAGGCCACTCATTGCCGCGTCCTCGTAGCGGCGTGTGGCGAGCTGGAAACAGGTATCGCGCACGGCGACGGCGACGGCTTCGGCCAGTTGCTGCTTTTCGTCCATGGCTGTCTCCTTGTGGCTGCTGCCCGTCACACGCGGGCAGCAGCCACAAGTATAGCAGGGGAAGCGGCGCTGCCTACTATCAGGCGCGCAGCAGGCGCATGCCGTTGAGAATGACGACGAGCACAGAAGCTTCGTGTACGAGCATGCCGCCGGCCATGTGCACCTCGCCTAGGAGGACGCCGGCAAGCAGGACGGTGACCGTCGCTAAGGCAATGGCCACGTTCTGGCGGATGTTACCCAGGGTGGCGTGGGAGAGCTTGATCGCCTCCGGCAGCTTGAGCAGGTCGTCGGCCATGAGGGCGACGTCGGCCGTTTCCAGGGCGATGTCCGTGCCCGCGGCGCCCATGGCGATGCCGATGTCGGCGGCGGCGAGAGCGGGGGCGTCGTTGATGCCATCGCCGACCATGGCGACGACGTGGCCTTCGCGCTGCAGGCGGCGGATGACGTCGAGCTTCTCTTCCGGCAACAGCTCGGCCTGCACGTTAGTAATACCCGTCTGCCGGGCGATCACTGCGGCGGTGCGCTGGTTGTCGCCGGTGAGCATGACGATTTCCTCGACGCCAGCGGTGCGCAGCTGTCGCACCATCTCTGCGGCATCGGGGCGCACGGTGTCGGCGATGCCCAGCAGGCCGGCGACCTGCCCGTCGTGGGCGACGAGCACAGCGGTCTTGCCTTCGTCCTGCAGGCGCTGCCGCGCTTCGTGGGCGTCGCGCGGCACGGGGATCTCCAGCCGCGCCATCAGTGCCGGGGTGCCCACGGCAACTGGCAGCCCCTCATATTCGGCGATGACGCCCTGGCCGGTGAAGGTCTCGAAGTGGCTGGCGGCGGGGATTTGTGGCAAGTCGCGCGCCGCGTCGAGGATGGAGCCCGCCAGCGGGTGCTCGGAACCGGCCTCGGCGATGGCCGCCCAGCGCAGGACGTCTGTTTCTGCCTCGGTCCAGGGTCCGATTGCTGACTGCAGATCGGCTACGACGGGCTCACCGGCGGCAGAGACGGCTGCCGGCTGGTAAGCGAGCGCCGGCTCGAGGGCGATGGTGTCCGTCACCTGCGGGCGTCCGGCGGTTAACGTGCCGGTCTTGTCCAGGGCGATGGCCGAGATCTTGCCGGCGTTCTCCAGATAGTCGCCGCCCTTGATGAGGATACCGCGCTGCGCGGCACGGCCGATGCCGGCGACGATGGAGACGGGGGTGGAGATGACGAGGGCGCCCGGGCAGCCGATAACCAGCAAGGTCAGGGCCAGCTCGACGTTGCCGGTGACCAGGAAGGCGACGGCGCTGAGGCCGATGATCGCCGGCGTGTACCAGCGGGCAAAGCGCTCGATGAAGCGCTGCGTCGGCGCCTTTTCTTCCTGTGCCTCTTCGACGCGGCGGATGATGCGCGCCAGGGTGGTGTCGGCGCCGACGCCGGTCGCTTCGACGTGCAGCAGCCCGGCCTGGTTGATCGTGCCGGCAAAGACGGTGTCGCCTGCGGTCTTCTCGACCGGTAGGGACTCGCCAGTGATCGCGCTCTCGTCCACGGCGGAACGGCCGCCGCTGACCACGCCGTCGACGGGTACCTTACCGCCGGGCTTGACGAGGACGAGCTCGCTGGGAGCGACTTCATAGGGGGCGACCTCGACCTGCTCTCCGTCGCGCACGACGATGGCGACGGTGGGTGCCAGCTCGAGCAGCCCCTGCAGCACCTTGCGGGTGCGGTCGAGGGTGCGCGCTTCGAGGTAGGCGCCGAGCAGGAAGAGGAAGGTGACCGCGGCGGCTTCCCAGTATTCGCCGATGAGCAGCGCACCGCCGGCGGCAATGGTGACCAGCAGCTCGATGCTGACGTGGCGGTTGCGCAGGCTATGCCAGGCACGGATGGCAATATCGCTACCGGCAATCACCGCGGCAGCAGCCATCAGGCCATCGTGCCAGGCAGGCTGCTGCAGGAGATGGCGCGCCGCCAGGGCGGCGATAATCAGCAGCCCGCTGAGAATCATCAGCAGGCGGCGCCGTTTACCGGGATGGCGCCACGTCGTAGAGAGCTGAGTAAACACGTTAGTCACCGGCTAAAACGCCGAGGGCTGTGCTTCATAACCGGCCTTGCGGATCGCGTCGACGAGCTGCGGCACGGTCGCCGCGGCAGGATCGTGCTCGACCTCGATACGGCCGGTGTTGAAATGAACGGCGGCGTCTTCCACGCCCGGTACATTGCGCAGCGCCGTTTCGATCTTGGCGACGCACGACGGGCAAGACAGCTCGCGGCTACGGAGTAAGGTTTTCATCTGTTTGATCCTCCTCATGGATACAGGTCATGTCAATTCACAGTCTCTACTATAGAGGATAGTGGCGAAAGAATATATGATCCGGATCAATTTACCGCGGCAAAATGGGATAGGGGCGCGTTGCCGTTCAGGCCGGCTCGTCGGCGCGGGCGGCGAGGCCCGGACGGTCGGTGATCGCCACCCACTGGCGGCCGCTGGCAATGAGGCCATCTTTCTGCAACTGACTCATGACGCGGCTGGCGCTTTCCGGCGTCGTGCCCGTCATCTGCGCCAGGTCATCGCGCGAGAGCGGGGTCTGGATGAGGCAGCCGACGTCGCGCTCGTCGCCCAGCTTCGCGGCGAGGCGCAGCAGGGTGGCGGCGATGCGCTGTTCCACGGAGTAGGCGCTGAGCTGGCGCACCCGCTCCTGGGCGCTCTGCAGGCGGTGGGTAGTCAGGTCGAGCACGGCGAGAGCGACGGCGGCGTGCTTCGCCAGGAGGGCGCGAAAGGCAGCGGTGGGAATGGCCAGCACACAGACGTCGCTATGGGCCATTGCCGTTTCCGCGTAGGTGGCGTCTTCCTGGGCCGAGAGGTTGCCGAAGAACTCGCCAGGGGTGAGTAGGTCGAGCAGGATGTCTTTGCCTGCGAGCGTATGGTGCAGCAGCTTGACGTGGCCGGCGGCGACGACGTAGAGGTTGGCTGCGGGCTCGCCGCTGAAGGCGATCGTCTCGCCGGCGGCGAACCCCAGTTCGCGGAAGCGCTCGTTGGCGGCGGCAACCTGATCAGGGGAGAGGGCGGCGAAAAAGGGCAGGTTGCCGAGGATCTCTAGACGCAGGTCGACGGAGCAGTAGGCGGCGGGCACCGTGTCGATTTCGACGGGGGAGTGGCGGCGCGGGGCCGGGTCGTTCTCAGTCATACTTTTCTCCTGTGAGGCGGCGCAGCCAGCGCAGCAGCCAGAGGCGGTGGCGCACATGGCGCCAGAGGGTGCGTGCCTCGCTCGCGCTCCGGCTCGTGCCGGGGATGGCCTGCGTTGCCGGCGGCGCATATTGGTGGCGGACAAAGAGGGCGGTGAGCGTGGCGACGGCGCTGCGCACGCCGCGCAGCAGCCGCTCGAGGCGTGGTGTTGCTTCCCAGGCGGCGAGACGGGCCTGCAGCGCGGCTTCCATCTCCGCCGGGGTCTGGCTCGCCGGGGTGGCGATGCCCAGGGCGCCCGCGGCGCGCAGCAGGCGATGGTAGGCCCAGGGCACGGCGGGCGGGCTAGCGGGTGTGCGGCGGTGCCACCAGAGCCAGCCGGCAGCGAGCAGCACCATTAACAGCAGCGCCCACCCGGGGGAGAGGCGCTCAGCCGGCGGTTCGGGGATGGGTGGCGTGACCGGGGGCGGCTCCGGTGTGGGCGGTGCCTCGCCAAAGCCATAATCGACGGCGGTCGCCTCGCGCCGCGCGGGGAAGGGAGAGGTGGGCTCAAACTCGATCCAGCCGTAGCCGGCGAAGTAGAGCTCGGGCCAGGCGTGGGCGTTGATCTGGTAGATGGTCTGCACGCCGTCCGGCCCGGGCGCCTGCGCCAAATAGCCGGTCGCCAGGCGCGCCGGTATGCCCAGGCTGCGGGCCATGACGGCCATCGCCGTGGCGTAATAGTCGCAGTAGCCGCTCTGCAGGTCAAAGAGGAAGTAGTCGACGGGATCGCGGCCTGCCGGGGGGCCGCTTACCAGCAGGCTGTAGGGATACTGGCGCAGGAAGCTCTCCAGGGCGCGCGCCTGGTCGTAGGCACTGTCGTAGTCGCTGGCGACCTCGGCGGCGAGATCGCGCACGCGCTGCGGCAGGTCTGCGGGTAAATTCGTGTAGCGGTCGAGAATGGGCGCCGGGAGCTGTGCCGGGTCGCTGGCGCGCAGCTCGTTGGGCGTTGCCGTCCCTAGCCGGCTCACGGCCTGGTAGGGAAGCCCTGCCGTATCGCGTTCGTCCGGATCGACGGCGCGCGAAAAGTCAGAGAGGCCGCGCCAGTGCACGCGCACGGGATGGTCGAAACGGCGCGGCAGGCCAATCGTGTAGCGGATGGCGCGGTTGTCGAAGAGCCAGCTCACCGTCTGGGTAAAGGTCGTCTGCGCGGCGGCGGGCGGCAGTGCCAGAAAGGTGCCGGCGGCCACGGGCTCTTCGCGCTCCGTGGAGAGGGCCCAGCCGCGCCCGGTATAGACGTCGTAGCTGGCAGCGCGCCAGTGAGTGGCTTCCGGGTGGTCCGGGGTGACGGTCGCGGTCATGACCACCGTTTCGTATAGCTCGGGCGCATCGCCGAGGAGGAAGGCGCGTGGCAGCACGCCGGCGCCGCCGGGAGCAAAGCCCGGGCGGCCTCCTTGCGGCGGGCGCACGCCCTCGAACGCCCGGCCGAGCGTTTCCTCCGTCTGCTCCACGGCGGCAAGCTCGCGGAAGGCGCGCGCGATCTGGCGCACGTTGAGCGCCGGCAGCACGAAGCTGGTAACGAGCAAGATGATCCCGACTCCGGCGGCCGTGGCCAGCAGCTCGAAGCGGATCTCGGGCGAATAGTCGACGCTGCGCTGCTGCCAACCGAATTCGAGGTTGGCGTATTGGAGGACGGCGACGAGCAGGGCGGCGAGCCCGGCAAAGACGGTGGCAAACCAGCGATGCTCCTCGTAGCCGCCAAAATAGCCGTTGAGCCCCAGCGCCAGGGCAAGGACGACCAGACCGGCAAGCGGGCGCCGCTGGCGGTAGACGCTCCACGCGGCGTAGGCGGCAAGGAGCCAGGCGCCGAGGCCGAGCGCGGCCGCGAAGATGATCGTCTCCTGGCTGCTGCCGCCGCTGCTGACGGCGACGAGCCAGCTAGCGGCGCGGTCGAACAGAACCGCCCACTGGTAGCGGAAATAGCCGGCACCGGAGCCGGCAATCAGCAGCCAGGGCGGCGGCAGCAGCCGGCCAAGGTAGATGAGGGTGAAGATCATGCCGTAGGCGAGCAGCAGCAGCCAGGCGAG
>JAVVFG010000140.1:0-9542 GCA_032260445.1 Anaerolineae bacterium
GTGGCGATTGCCGCATCGACGGCATTGCCCCCTGCTCGCAGGATCTGCAGGCCAGCCTGCGCTGCCAGCGGCTGGCTGGTTGCCACCATGCCATGCCGCGCCACCACGTTCGAACGGCGCGACGCAAACGAATGACGGGCGAATTCCATACCAATCTCCTGAATCAGATACGGTGAACGAAAGGTTTACGGGCTCCTGCTTGTCCAAAGTTGTTTTCCCAAGTCTTTTCCCAAAATGGCGCCGAATATCCCAAAAATATCCCAAATTCCTCTTGACAACGAACAAAAGTTCGTATATCATAAACCTCGAACATATGAGCGATTTTACCCGGCAATTGCAGTTTTCGGTAGGCGGTCAAGAAGGAGAATAGTATGGCTAAGAAGGGGAATATTTCCGAGAGGCAGAAGTTAATCCTCGACTATATCCACAAGAATATCCATGAAGAAGGGCGACCGCCGACGATCCGCGAGATCGGTGAGGCTGCCGGTATCAGCTCCACCTCCGTCGTCAGCTACAATTTGAATAAGCTGAAGGAGATGGGTCTTCTCGAGCGCGAAAAAGAAGTTGCGCGTGGCCTGCGCCTGACGGATCGCGCTCAGGCAATGTACCAGCAGGTAACCCGGGCGGTCGAGACAGTCAGCGTCCCCCTCATGGGTTACATCGTCGCCGGTGAGCCGGTCGAATCCTTCGCCAGCTACGATGCGGACGATAACGTCGTCGTCAGCGCGACCATGCTACCGCGGCGCGGCGAGCAGCTCTTCGCAGTGCGGGTGCGCGGCAATTCGATGATTGACGCGATGGTCGCCGACAACGATATTGTCATCTTGGAGCCGGCACACGAAGCGCGTGATGGCGAAATGGTGGCGGCCTGGCTGCCCGAGCGGCAGGAACAAACCCTTAAGTATTTCCACCGTGATGGTGACAACGTTCGTCTCGTACCGGCAAATCCGCTGATGGAGCCTATTGTCCTCCATGCCTCAGAAGTGCAGATCCAGGGTAAGGTTAAGATGGTGGTGCGCACGCCGGCACAGGCGTAAGCCCCCAATTCTCCTTATTGGCCGGTACGCAAAAGGCGACCCTGAATGGGTCGCCTTTTGCGTTGATTCTGCTGACCGCACGCAACAGAATCTCCTGCTACAAGCGACGGCCTCCGGACGAGAGGTGTCTAGGCGTTGCCCTCGTGGTAGCGTAGCGATTGCGCCGTCAGGCTGGCGAGGATAGCGAGCAGCCGCCGGTCGCGCTGCGACAAGGCGTTGTCGCTCGAGTTGGTCGCGATGCTGAGCACGCCAATCGCCTCGGTGCCGGCAACCAGGGGAACATAGGCCAGGTTGTGCACGGCCGGGCCATCGGGCAAAACCTTGCGCGCAGCGCTGCTATCGAGCACGGTCGTCTGGCGCGTGCGCAGCACGTGCGCGGCAGCGCTCGATTTCAGCGAACGCGGCGCATAGGCCGCTGACGTATTGTGCGCCGCGCGCAGGACAAGCTCGCCGTGTAGCTTGTCGAGAACAAACAGCACGCTCAGATCAGCCTGGCAAATGAAGGCAGCCACCTCGACCGCTCGCTGCACGATCGCCTCCACGTCGCTCGTCGTCGCCAAAAAGCGGCTGAAGCTGTAAAGGCCATTGACCTGCCGCACTATCTGGCGCAGGTGCTTATCCTGTTGCGTCACCCGGTAGGTTAGCTCATCTTTGGCTCCCGCCAGCCGCTTCTCGCGCATCGCGCGCTGGATCGCCTCTTCCATCTGCTGCACGTCAAACGGCTTCAGCACGTAGTCCCGTACGCCAAGGCGCAGGGCATCGACGGCGACCTGCTCTGAACCATACGACGTAATCAGAATGGTCGGAATGTTGAGCCGGCGCAACTGCAGGCGCCGTAAGAGGTCAAGACCGCCCATACTCGGCATCTGTACGTCGACAATCATCAGATCCGGATGTTCGTCAAAGGCCAGCCGCAGCCCTTCTATGCCGTCTGCCGCCATGAGAACCTCAAACCCATGCGGCTTCAGGATGTAGTCCGCCAGGAAGTCGCGGATCTGGCGCGAGTCGTCGATGACGAGAACCCGTTCACGCCGAGCGCCATCGTTATCGTCGTTCATCCCCACTCCTTCATCCCCGATTACGGTTATTCTACCATAAATCGCACAATCGGGAATCTGCTGAGGTTAGCGGCGGTTGATTATCTCTTGTCGCCTGCCGCTCCCTGGGCTACGATGATTCGCTGGCAAAACTGATGGAGTATCTTACCTGATGAAGTATCCGTGGTATTGGGTAGCCGGCGCCATTGCCCTGTTATTGCTTATTGGCCTGCAGCTGGGCTGCCGCCCGGTCGAACTCGGTGTCATCCAGGGCTCGAAGACAATCCGCGTGGACGGCGAAGAGATCGTCGTCACGCGCACGGTGCGCGGCGCGCGTGACCTGCCCGCGACGTCGACGCCTCAGGCGTCCACAGGCGACGCGGTGGTGCTGGATATCGGGCGGACCGGAGACCCTGGCGATCCAGACCCGCAGCGTGCCCGTACCCAGAACGAAATCGATCTAGCCGAAAACCTATTTGTCGGCCTCACCCGCTTTCGCCATGTAACGGCCGAGGCCGAGCCCTATCTTGCTGAAAGCTGGGATGTCGGCGACGATGGGCTCGTGTGGACGTTTCACCTGCGCCCCGATTTCTTGTGGGTCAAACCGGGTTTCGCGGAAGGGAGCAGGCGCTTTGGCTCACCTACCGCGCTTGCTGTCTACCGGCCCGTCATCGCCGACGATGTCGTATTCGCGCTGCAGCGCGCCTGTGACCCGGCAACGCGAACGCCTGACGCGCTCGTGCTCTACATTATCGAAGGCTGCGAAGCGCTGCGCGGTGTTCAGGCCGGTGAAGATGGTACACTCGATTTTTCGGGCCTTGGTGTCCATGCCCCCGACGATCACACCGTTGTCATCCGCCTCACCGAACCGGCGAGCTACCTGCCGGTCATCATGAGCCTGACACTGGCCCGGCCGGTGCCGCGCGAGCTCGTGACTCCATTTGTGGCCAGTGACGATACCTGGACCTTCCTGGAGAACATCGTTACCAGCGGTCCGTTTACCATTGGCACAGAGACGAACAGCGAAAGGCAGACCGTGCTGCGGCGCAATCCATTTTGGCCGCTGCCCTTTTCCGGAGCGGTCGACGTCGTCAACCTCTATTGGCTTGCAGATGACGACGCGTACGAGAAGTGGACGGAGCAGGAGCTCGATATTAGCCCGGTACCGGTCCGCCAGCGCGAGGACATCCTCGAGGATTCACGCCTCTGGTCGCGGCTGATGCTTGCCAGCAATCAGGCAGTCTTCTACCTCGCCTTTAACTTTGACAGCCCTGTCTTTTCCGACGCTCGCGTCCGCCGCGCCTTCAGCGCCGCGATCGATCGCGATTTTCTGATAGACGAGGTGTATGGGAGCCAAGGCGTTGCCATGCGCCATTTCACGCCACCTGGTGTCTTCGGCGCCCCGCCTGTCGATAGCGTCGGCGTCGGCTACAACATTGATCGGGCCCGCCTCGAGATGGACGAAAGCAGCCTGGGCCACTGCAGTTTTCTACCACCCATCCGCTACATGGTCGGCTCAACCGATCTTGCCCTCTTTCACGCCGAGACGGTCCGTACCATTTGGAACCGGGAGCTCGGCTGCCCGGAAGAGAACATTATCATCGAACAGGTCCATTTTGGAGAGCTCCTGTCCAACACGCGCCCGGATGCCGGCAGTAACAGGCCAGATATCTGGGATCTGGCCTGGGCTTCGTACTTCCCTGATGCCCACAATGGGCTGGCAGAAGTGCTGCACTGCACCATGAGCGAAAACCGGCAAAATCGGGCCTGTAGCCAGGCAGACACCCTGATCGCCCAGGCCGCATCGACCCGAGATCCTGAGCAGCGGGCGGCTCTCTATCGCGAAGCGGAGCGGCTCTTTTTTGGGGAAACGGGGAGCCAGCCGGTTGCCCCGTTGTTTGTCCAGGGCAGATATCTGTTAGTGCAGCCCTGGCTGCAGTTCGTCCCTGCCCACTTCGGCGGCGAGCAGTTCGACACCTACCGCCTCGACGCGGTGGTCAAGCGGCTTGAGCGCGAGCAGTAGGTAGCAGAGGAGACGCACATGAGCACGCTGGCGGAGCTTGCCGCGCTCTTTCACCTTAGCCTCACGCAGCAACAACTGGACCGGTTCCGGCGTTACCGCGAGCTTCTGCAGATATGGAACGAGCGATTCAACCTGACCGCCATCCGCACCACACCAGAAATTGAGCTGCGGCACTTTCTTGACGCCCTTACCTGTGCCACGGTTACCGGCAACCTTGATGGCAAGCGCCTTATAGATGTAGGCACAGGCGCTGGTTTTCCCGGCCTCCCACTCAAGATCCTCTACCCAGACCTGCAGCTCACCCTCGTGGAAAGCACAAAGAAGAAGGCCCGCTTCCTCGAGGCAGTGGTGCTGGAGCTGGCGCTCGCCGGCGTCCAGATTCTTGCCGAACGCGCCGAGACGGTGGGCCAGCAGCCAGAGCACAGGGAGCAGTACGATTGGGCTGTAGCCCGCGCTGTAGCTGCCCTGCCAATCCTGGTCGAATATCTCCTACCCCTGTGTCGGGTAGGGGGGCATGCGCTCACCCAGAAGGGGGAGAGCGCCGGCCACGAGACAGCCGCGGCAAGGCGCGCGATCCAGCTCCTCGGCGGCGGCGAGGCACAGCTGCACCCTATTCAACTGCCGGGTCGCGCAGAAACCCATTACCTTGTGCTGATTCCCAAGATCGCCGTCACGCCATCCGCCTATCCCCGCAGCCCGGGTCGTCCGGCGAAGCAGCCGCTCGGCTGACCCGCATCGCCCGGCCCCGTAATATCGTCCGCCGGATCGCTCCTCTGGCAGGCCCTAAACTTCCTCTACGGCGACAGCTTTCCGCTGAAATGTGGTCAGGTAGAGCAGCTGCGGGTGCGCTTTCCCCTTAAGCGCGAGGGGCCCCACCTGGCTGAAGGGGATCACCTCAAACAGGCGCGGCACGTCCTTGCTGACCGCCTCGTAAATTGCCTCGGTGATGATGACTTGGCCATCCTCGGCCAGCTCGACCAAGCGATGGGCTGTATTCACCGCTTCGCCGACCAAACGAAAGGTCATACGCGTCTCCGAGCCCACATTGCCCACGACGACATTCCCCTGGTCGATGCCGATACCCAGCCCCAGCATCACCCCGGCCTGGCCACTCCAGCGTTGCCGCAGCTCGTCAAAGCGGCGCTGCATCGCGATGGCCGTGAGCAACGCGCGGTAATGCGCGTCATCCTGATCAAGGGGCACGTTAAACCCGACCATCACTTCGTCGCCGGTAAGATCGAACACCGTCCCATCGTATTCGTGGACGATGTCGGTCATATTCGCAAAGAACTCGTTGAGCAACGGAATCGCCGTATTCGGCTCCACCGTGACGATCATCCGCGTAAAATCGCGTAGATCGGCAAAGAGAACGACCGCCTCGCGCCGTTCGCGCCGGGCCAGCAGGCCAGGCTCAGTTGAGAGGACATGCTCAACCAGGCGCGGCCCCATGTAGCGCGAAAACGTCTCCTTGACCATCTCGCGCTGGCGGCGCTCCTGCTGCAGCTTCAGCTCCTCAACGCGCTTCAGCTCCGTGATATCCTGCAGCATGGCGACGTAGCCAACCTCCTGGATGGGGCTGACGCGCGCGTAATGCACGCGCGGCGACAGCGTCAGTTCTTGCGTCGCCGGCCGGCGGTCCGCGCGCGCAAACAGTGGAATGAGCGGCGCCAGCTCCGGAATCCGGCGCAATGATCGCCCTATCACCGCAGCCGCGTCTAGGTCGAACAACGTTTCCGCGGCGCGGTTCATCAACGACACACGCCACTCGGCGTCGGTCGTGATGATCGCGTCCGTCGACTGCGCAAGAATCGCACCCAGCTTACGGCGCTCTTCGCTAATCTCGTTGAACAGAAAGGCGTTTTCGATCGAGGCGCTGATCTGCGCGCCGATCGTCTCCAACAACGCCAGATGGTCGCTGGTAAAATAGCCGCGCTGCGGGTGCATCAAAAACAGAACCCCAACCGTCCGGTTTGAGCGCGACAACGGCACGCCGACCACAGACCCCGGTGGATCTACGTCATCAGGCAGAGTGAGCCAGCGATCATCCTCGCTGGCATTGCCCACCACCACGCCCCGGTTGTGGCGCAAGATCCAGCCGGCGAGCCCATGGCTCATCACCCGGCTGGTGACATGCCCTGTAACCGCCGGCGCTTCCCCCTCGCGCACGACGAACCGGTGCGTGACCTGACCGGCCTCGTCTAGGAGGATGACGCTGCCCTTGGTTGCGCCTACCGCTTTCTGCGTCTGGGCGATGATGCTGCTCATCATTGGCTCCAGGTCAAGCTCCGCGGTAATCGCCCGGCTAATCTCGTAGAGCAATTGCAGCCGGTTACGCTCTTCCTCCAGCTTTTCGCGCGCGCGTTTGAGCTGCAGAAGCGCTTTCACGCGCAGAAGCATCTCTTCACGGTGATGGGGACGCGAGAGGAACTCGTCCGCGCCGGCTTCGATCCCCTTGATCCGGTACTGCACCTCGCGCAGCGCCGTGACCATGATGATCGGGATGCCCCGCGTTGCGTCGTCGGCTTTGAGCTCTTGGCAAACCTCAAAGCCATTCATTCCTGGCATCATCACGTCGAGCAGGATGAGATCGGGCTGCTCGCGCAGCGCCATCGCAATACCTTCAGAGCCATCTTCGGCCTGCAGTAGTTGGTACCCCTGCATCCCCAGTTGCGACGTGAGCAAGAGGCGATTTTCGGCGCTATCGTCGATCAGCAGGATTTTGGCGTTGTCGCGCTCAGTCGGATCCACCATCGGTCTCTCAGCTAAGGCTGGCCCGAGACAGCGGCTCCAGCCTCCACCTGCCCGCCGCTAATGTGCAGGGCGTGTGCATCCCGGAGGAAGGCCGGCGTGAACATCCCCGGATCGGTGGCAGTGAGAATCGCTTGCCCTCCCCCGACGACGTATGCCAGAATTAACGCCCGCCGCCGCTCGTCTAGCTCCGCGACAACTTCGTCGAGGAGCAAGACCGGCGTATCGCCCGTCTCTGCACGCATCCAATTACTCTCGGCCATCTTCAGCGCCAGCACCGCCGTACGCTGCTGCCCACGCGAGCCGTAGCTGCCGAGATCACGGCCGTTCACCACGAACGTCCAGTCGTCCCGCTGCGGACCCACCGTCGTGCGCCCGCGCGCGATATCGTGGTTGCGTGCCGCGTCGAGCGCCTCGCGGAACCGGGCAATCGCCGTTGCCGTATCGGCCGTCTCCAGCCACTGTGCCCACTCTTCCTGGGCCGCTTGCTCGTTGCTGCCGTTTACATACTCGCCATTATACAGCCGCGGCAGATAGCGCAGCCACAGCGTTTCCAGCCCCTCGGTGAGCGCTTCATAATGGATATTGCGTGCCTGTTGGGCCAGCGCCGCGAGGAATGAGGCACGGTGGGCGAACAGGTAGCCGCCCATCTCCGCCAGCTTCTCGCTATACACCGGCAGCATATCGTGACCGCGCCCCTCCTCGGCGATACGCCGCAAGACGGCGTTCCGCTGCTCCAGAAGCTTGTTGTAACGCGACAGGCTGCGGCAGTAGTCAGGATCCGTCTGGCACAGCGTGATATCCATGTAGCGCCGCCGCTCGCTCGGCGGCCCGCCCACCATCTCCACATCCTGCGGCAGAAACAGGACCACCCGCAGGTTGCCGAGTAAGTCCATCAGCCGCACCTTGCGCCGGTTGACCAGGGCCTCCCGCCGGAAACTGACCTGTCCCCCTTGCCGCTCCTGGATGAGCCGCATTTCCAGCAGCCGCTCGCCATCGTCCCGCACTATATGGCCGACTAGACGGCCCACCAGCAGCGGCCCGTCCTCCTCGCCGTGGTCCCAGTTCAGCAGCTGGCTGTCCTGGTCGGCATGGTGCGAGCGGGTCGTCGCCAGATAGTAAATAGCCTCGAGCAAATTCGTCTTACCCTGCGCGTTGGCGCCCCATAATAGGGTCGGGCCAGGCGGGAGAGTTAGCTCGAGGCGGCGGTAGTTGCGGAAATTGGTAATCGATAAATGGTCGAGATACATTCGTCGTGAACGGCCGTTTTCTTCGTCACTGCGCAACAATCCATTATACCATGAGCGGTCGGCCGCGGCATCCGCCGGCCCCATGAGACAAGCGGCGTGCCGGTTGCGATCCCCCCTGCCCCATGCTATCCTTGGGCGCTATGCACAGGTACGCCGCTCCCCTAGCGGGGCGCGCCAAGGACACGTGAATGAATAATGACTCGCAGCCATCACCGCTGCGTCTGCTCCTACTCTTTCTGCTCTTCTTCGTCGTTCCCGCGGGCGCCGGCCTCTATTTGGCCCCACGCCTCGTTGCGACCCCGAAAGTCGGCATCATCCGCCTGAACTACGATATCGACGACGTCAGCGCATTTGAGTTTCGCGAGCAGATGGCATACGTGCGCGAAGCCCGCGACGTCGCCGCAGTTGTGGTCATCCTCAACAGCCCGGGCGGCGCAGCCACCTTTAGCGAGGAGCTTTACCTCAACATCCTCCACGCGCGCCGCTCCTTCCCCGTCGTTGCCTCGGTTGACGTCCTCGCTGCCAGCGGCGCCTACTACGTCGCGGCCGGCGCCAACGAAATCTACGCCAAGCCGACCTCCTACATTGGCAGCATCGGCGTCATCGGTTTGCTCCCCGGTCCCATTTACATCGACGACCGGCTGGTCACCACAGGCCCGTTCAAAGCCTTCGGCGGCACAGAGGACGCCGCTATCCGCCAGGCCGAGCGATCCAAGTTCGCCTTCCTCGAGGCCATTCGCGCGGCGCGCGGCGAAGCCCTTGACGTTGACCTCGACGTCCTCGCCCGCGGCGAGATTTACGATGGTCTGCAGGCGCTGGAGATGGGCCTGATTGACGGCATTCTCTCCACGGACGAGGCCATTGCGCGCGCCGCTGAGCTCGCCGGCCTTGCTGACTACGAAACCGTCGAGCTCTATCCGCTCGCGTTCCCCGAAGACGCCGGCGGGCCGGCGACAACCGCCACGACCTATCAGGCGCCGCAGCTTGACTTCAATCGTCTCTGGGAAGCGCCCACCGGTGCCGCCCCCGGTCACTATTTCCGCTATGTGGTTCCCTCCCAGTAGGTGAAGAAGCTCTGATGCGCCGTTTCTTCTTGCTCCTTGCCGTCGCCCTCCTGCTCTTCATCGGCCCGATTGCCTATCGCTACCTCCACTTCTATGGCCTGCCCGGCGCGGCCGCGACGAGCAGGCCCGCTTTCGACCCGGCCAACGTCCTCCCGGTGCCGACCCCTGGCGCATCGGCCTTTCTCGACGAACCTGACGTCGGGCAAGGGTTTATTTTGCTCGATCAGGCGCATGGCAACGATTTCGACGAGGGCGAGATCGCCTACCTCGATGCCCGCCTGGCGGCTCGCGGCTACAACATCCTCTCCTATACAGGCGAAGAAGCGCTGGATATGGCCCTTCGCCCGGCGAGCGCCTTTATTGTCATCGCCCCGCTGCAGCAC
>JAVVFG010000141.1:0-9429 GCA_032260445.1 Anaerolineae bacterium
TCGCAATCGGCGGCGGGCACGTCACCGTGGCCCTGACCCGCCTCGCCAACGTCCTCGGCTACCGGACCATTGTCGTCGACCCGCGGCGCGCCTTTGCCAGCAAGGAGCGTTTCCCCCACGTCGACCGGCTCCTCGCCACCTGGCCCGACGAGGCGCTCGCCGCGCTGCGCATAACCCCGGCAACCGCCGTCGCTCTGCTCAGCCACGACCCCAAGATAGACGACCCGGCCCTACGCCTGGCGCTGGCCAGCGACGCCTTCTACATCGGGGCCCTCGGCAGCCGCCGTACGCACGCGCAGCGCCGCCAACGCCTGCTGGCGGCCGGCGTGGCCGAGGAAGCACTGGCGCGCGTCCATGCGCCGGTCGGCCTCGACCTGGGCGCCGAGAGCCCGGAAGAAATCGCGCTCGCCGTCATCGCCGAAATTGTCGCTGTCTGGCACGGCCGGCGCCAGGAGAACGAACTATGGTGAACATCGTCATCATTGGCGCCGGCAGCGCCAGCTTTGGTCCCAACACCATTGCCACTCTAATCGCCAGCCCAAACCTGCACGGCAGCCGCCTCGGCCTCGTCGACCGCGACGGCGCCGCCCTGCAGCGCGTCCAGGCGGTGGCGGAGAAGATGAATGAAGCGTGGAACGCGCACATGGACGTTCGCGCCTCCACCGAGCGGCGCGACCTGCTCGGGGGCGCCGACTTCGTCATCGTCAGCATCGAGGTGTCGCCGCGCGAGAAGCTGTGGCGGCTCGACTGGGAAATCCCGCTGCGCCACGGCCTGCGCCAGCCCTACGGCGAAAACGGCGGGCCGGGCGGCATGATGCACACCTTCCGCCAGGTGCCCCCGCTCCTGGAGATCGCGCGCGACATGGAAGCCCTCTGCCCCGGTGCCTGGCTGATCAACTTCAGCAACCCGCTGCCGCGCCTCACGCGTGCCGTCACCCGCTACAGCGGCATCCAAACCGTCGGCAAATGCCACCAGATCGAGATGGCCTACGCTATCGTCGCCACGCTGCTCAGCAAACAATACGGCCTCGACATCCCGCCCGGCCTACAGCTCCACTCCGATCCGGCCAACGTAGCCGTCAAGCACACCGTAGCTGCCCAGGGGCGGCAGCACTTCAGGATTGTGGCCGCCGGTCTCAACCATTTCACCTGGATGCTTGACGTGCGCGACCGCGACAGCGGCGAAGACCTCTACCCCGCCCTGCGCGCAGCCGCCGAGCAGGCGCCGCCCGAGTTCGAGCCCCTAACCATCGACCTCTTCCGCGCCTTCAACCTCTGCCCCGTGCCCGGGGACACCCACCTCGCCGAATACCTGCCGTGGACGCACGATCCCCAGAGCAGCCCCTGGGAGCGCTATGGGCTCCGCCTCTACGATTGGGAGGCGAACGAGCTGTCACGCGAGGTGGGCCACCACCGCCTGGCAAAGATGGCCTCCGGTGCCGTCGGCATCAATGGTATGCGCGACGCGGTCAGCGAAGGCGCCGTGGAAATCATCGAAGGCATCGTCTGCAACCGCAACAGCTACGAAGAAGCGGTGAATGTGCCCAACGGCGGCGCCATCCCCAACCTGCCGCCGGAAACGATCGTCGAGCTCCCCGCGGTGGTCAGCAGCCGCGGCGTGCAGCCCCTACACATTGGCCCGCTGCCGCCCGGCGTCGCCGAGCTCTGCCGCCGCGAAGCCGCCCTCGTCGAGCTGGTCGTCGAAGCCGCCGCCACCGGCGACCGCGACCTGGCGCTGCAGGCGCTCCTGCTCGACCCGATGATCAACGACACCGACCGCGCCCGCGCCATTCTTGACGAATACCTTGAAACCTTCGCGCCCTATCTGCCGCAGTTTCAGCCGTTAGCGAGCCGGGCGCAAAGAGAGTGAAAAAGGCGTGAACGACATCGACCTATCCACCCATCGCATTGCCCCAAAACAGCCGGTCGACCTCGAGGCGATCCCCACTGACGGCAAGGATTACCACGAGGACCGCGACATGGCGGAAATCGAGTTCAAGGCGCTGTGCGAAGAGCTCGCCAAGTGGCAGCAGCGCCTCTACGCCGAGGGGCAGCGCAAGCTACTCATCGTCCTGCAGGCGATGGATGCCGGCGGTAAGGACAGTACTATCCGCCACCTCTTCGGCGAGACCAACCCCCAGGGCGTGCGCGTCCACTCCTTCAAGGTGCCCTCAAAGGAAGAGCTAGCCCACGACTTTCTCTGGCGCGTGCACAAGCGCGTCCCTGAAAACGGGATGATCGGCGTCTTCAACCGCTCCCACTACGAAGATGTCGTCGTCGTCCGTGTTGACAAGCTGGTACCGGAGGACATCTGGAGTAAGCGCTACGAGCAGATTAATCAGTTTGAGAAGCTCCTCACCGAGACGGGCACGACGATCCTTAAGCTCTATCTGCACATCTCGAAAGAGGAGCAACGAAAGCAGTTCCAGGAACGACTAGACGATCCAGAAAAGAACTGGAAGTTCTCCTTTGGCGATCTGGAGAAGCGCAAGCAGTGGAATGACTACATGGTTGCCTACGGCGACGCCATCGCGCGTTGCACGACAGAATCGGCGCCCTGGTATATTATTCCCGCCGATCAGAAGTGGTACCGGCTGCTCGCCGTGGCGCGGATCGTCGTGGGCACACTGCGGCAAATGAATCCGGCTTACCCGCCGCCCGAGGGCGACCTGAGCGGCGTTGTTGTCGATTAGAAAAAGGAACAACTGCAGATGGAAAATATCGTCGCCCTGCTCACCCTGACGCTGCTCGAAGTGGTGCTGGGGATTGATAACGTCATCTTTATCGCGATTCTTGCCGCGAAGCTACCCTCCGCGCAGCAAGCGAAGGCGCGCAGCATCGGCATCGGCATGGCGGTGATTACACGCATCCTGCTCCTGTTGAGCATCACCTGGATTATGCGGCTGACGGAGCCGCTGATCGCTCCGTTTGGCCACGAGATTTCCGGGCGCGACCTGATCCTGCTCGTCGGCGGCATGTTCCTGATCGGCAAGAGCACCAACGAGATTCACGATAAGCTGGAGGCTGAGGATACCGGGCACCGCGCCGCGCGCGCCGTCACGTCATTAACCTCCGTCGTCCTGCAGGTGATGATCATCGACATCGTCTTCTCGCTGGACTCGGTGATTACCGCCGTGGGAATCTCAAACCAGTTGTGGGTGATGATCACAGCGATTCTGATCGCCGCTGGGGTGATGATCTTCTTTGCGGGGCGGATCAGCACCTTTGTAGAGGAGCACCCGACAATGAAGATCCTCGCGTTAGCCTTTCTGATCCTGATCGGCGCCCTGTTGGTCATCGAAGGCTGGAATCAGGAAGCGGCGGAGCAGATGCACCTCAAAAACTATGCCTACTTCGCTATGGCTTTCTCCGTGGTAATCGAGGTGATCAACATGCGTGTTCGCAAGAAGAGCGAGCCGGTGCACCTGCACAACCGGCCCAAGCTCCCGCCCGGTGAAAGCGGCGTAGCTGAATAAGGACCGTCACCAGGCGGCAGGCGCTGGCGGTCGCCGGCGCCTGCCGCCCTTACTCCTCACGCGCCAGCGACTCGATATTCCATAGCTCACTCTGCGCCGTCGGGTCTACTTCGAGCCCGGCGATATCGGGCCGCGCAACCAGCACGCGCAGATGCTGGAAGAGCGGGACAGCCGGTAGCTCGGCGTTGAAGATGCGCAACGCTTCCAGGTGCCCATCAAGATAGCTATCCATCCCCGGCGCCGACTCAAGCCCGCGCTGGCAGGCGGCGTCGTACGCCTCATTGCTGTAGCCGGATACGTTGAAGCCGTGCCATAGCGAGACGCTCGTCGGGATTTCGCGGCTCAGGAAGAGCTGGCACGGCGGCTCGCTGTCGCTGAGCCAGGCAAAGCTCGCCAGGTCAAAACGCCGGCCAAAGATCGGGCTCTCGTCGCTCGTGGCAAAGAACAGGCCGGGATCGAGCGGCTCGGCGACGGTCACGCTGAAACCGCATTGGCCCAGGTCGGCAGCGATCTGCGCCGCCACCGCCTCGCGCCGCTCCGAGGGGGCGACGTGCAGCGAGACTGCCATCCGCGCGCCGTTAGCCACACCGGTGACGCCGCCCGCTTCTACGATCCCATCGCCGTCGCGGTCCTCCCATCCCGCTTCGGCGAGGAGCGCCCGCCCGCGTTCCAGGTCGAAGCTGTATTCCGCCAGCCCGGCCTGCTCATACAGCGGGTGTTGGGCCGGGATGTAGGCGTCGGGGATGGTCGTACCCTGCATTCCCGCGGCAGCGGCAATTGCCTCGCGGTCGAGGCAGAACGCAGCCGCCTGGCGCACGCGCGCATCCTCAAAGTAGTCGCCGCGCACCGCGTAGCTGTCCACCGGGTTGATGCCGAAGTCAAGATGCTCCCATACCACGCCGGGCACCGCGTCTATCACCAACGCTCCTTCGGGCTGGAGCGCCCGGTACTCGTCGAGATCGCTGTGCAGCGCGTACTGGGCAATGATGTCGCAGCCGCCGCTGACCAGCTCGTCGAGGTAGGCAGCCGGATCCTGCGCCGTGAAGCGGAAGACGATCTCGTCGAAATAGGGGAATTCCTCCCCGGCACGGAAGTAGTTGGGATTGCGCTCCGCGACGATCTGCTCGCCGGGTGCCCACTCCGTCAGGACGTACGGCCCCCAGCCGAGCGGCAGGCGCGCGCTGTCGTCGGCCTGCAGCAGCTCCGCCGCTGACAATCCTTCAAGGCGGTGCGCCGGCAGCGGGATAAAGAAGTTGCTGCGGTAGTGGGGATCATAATAGCCTGGCACGCCCGCCCACAGCACCTCTAGCTCGCTGGTCGCCGTGTAGCTGGCGGTACGGATGATCGGATCGAGGGAGCGCGGCGGTACCAGGCCCTGATGGCCTGTGCGCAGCCGTGGCGGCAGCTCCGCCTCCTGTGCCAGCCCGTAGCTAAAGACAGAATCGGCAGCCGTCAGCGGCTCGCCGTCGGACCACGTCAGGCCAGGCAGCAACCGGAACGTCGCCTGCAACTGGGTCATCTCCAGACCGGCATCTGGCGGCAGCGTGGGGCGCGCACTTGGCGGCGGTGCCCCGCTCTCCCCGGCACCGGTTGTCGCCTCTGGCACCGGCGCTGGCGCCTCCTCGACTTCAGCGCTCTCCGGCCGTTCGTAGGTCACGGCGCACTCGTCGTCAAAGCAGCCGGCCGGGCGCACGGTAATGCCCGAGCGCAGCCGCACCACGTTGCCCTCGACGTCGAGGACGTACTCGCCTTCATGGACGAAGACCGTCTCCAACCGGGCACCGCCGTTCTCCAGCGTTGGCAACTCTTCGAGGATGACCGGTTGCACGTCATAGCCGCGCGTATCAATGGGGCCATCGAAGACGACCTCACGGATGAGGCTGGCGGCGCTCGACGCCGGCCCGTACAGATAGAGCGATGCCGGTTCCTGGCCGACACAGACGGTAAGCGGCCCGGTCGGCGTCCGCGTCGGCACCGGCGTTTCGGTCGGGGGCGGCGTCTCTGTCGCCGTTGCCGCTGCTTCGCCTGTCTCCTCCCCGCCAGGCGCCGCCGTCTCCGCGGGTGCAGGCATGCCGCCGTTAACGGGGCTGGTGGCCTCGTCAGGCGGCGGGGCGGTAGGCACGGTGGCATCCTCGCGCTGGCAGCCGGCGAGGATGAGAATAACGATGAGGAGTAACAAAACGTGTCGGTGGGGCATAGGGCTACCTTTGCAGGAAGGTTCTGCGGGAGAAAGGCGATGCGCTCCCGGGAACGGGCAATCCTGGCGGACCGGCGCGCTTCAGAAGGTGCTGTCTTCCTCGGGCGCGGGCTCTGGGATCTCTAGCACCGCCTGGGTATCTGTCTCGACATCGTAATCTTCCAGGACGACCGGCTCGCCGGCAGCCGGCACGTTGTCGGCTCGGTAGGGATCGACGTACTGGTTACCGCAGAAGGGACAGAGATTCCACTGCAGCTCGAGGAGTGCATCACAGTCGAGACAGCGCTTGCGCAGGCGCGTGTGGCAGTGCGGGCAGAGAATCCAGCCGCTTTCGACCACACGCGAACAGCCCGGACAGGCAGGCCGTTCTTCGATTTCCTGCAGCAGCGCCTCTTCCTCTAGCGCCCGCTCGTACGCTTCGGCCAGGGTTTCCGGCGGGCGCAGAATGAGGTAGACGAGCAGGCCAACGACCGGCAGGACGGCGACGACGAGGGCCGCCAGTAGCTGCGCAAACGGGTCGCGCGAGCGCAGCCGCATGTCGCGGAAGGTCCAGATGATCAGGCTCAGCCACAGCGCCGCAAGCAGCGCCCCCAGAAGCGCAGCCGCGATCGTCAAATAGGAGGCAATGGTTTCCAGGGAAGGAAGCGTCATAGCTGGAGATTATAGCAAGGGGATCGGCGGGGGCAACCGGGCGCGAATGCCCGGCGCCTGTCCCGGAAAGAACAACGCCCCCGCGGGTACGGGGGCGCTGCCGCCCTGGCTAGGGGCCCATCGTCTCTGGACACAGGGGTCCGGGCTCCGGTACACAGCTCACAATGTGAGTGTAAACGTTGCCAAGAGTGGGGCCTAAGATCGTGACGATGGCGATGACTACAACCACCGTCAGCGCCAAGATCAAGGCATACTCTGCCAGACCCTGTCCCGCTTGCCGCTGCATAAATAGCATAACACCTCTCCTCATCGATCGCGTGCCAGCGGTTGCCGGGCACAATCATGATCAGCGGTAGCGATTCAGTCGCCCGTCATTATACACGAAGGTCGGGCCATCCCATCAGCAATGGTACGGAAATCCTATTGGTATGGCTGCACCTGGCCCGTTACCAGCCGTCAAGCCTCGATCACACAGCGTTCGAAGGTGAAGGTATACACGCTGAGGCCCGGCTCGCGGCAGACGAGCGTCAGCTCGCGGCGGCCATGGTCGGGATAGCGCGTCAGCGCGTACAGGCGCGGGCTGTCGACCTGGAGCCAGGCGCGGCCCGTCTCGTCGTGCAGCACGTCTGCCCCGGCCGTCTCCGGAGCCAGCGGCTGGCCCGTGTCGAGGAGCTCCACCTGCGCCGGGCTGCTCCCCGGCAGCTCGAGCAGGAGCGCCACATTATCATCGCTGGGGCTCAGCACGGCGTTTACCCCGGCCCCTTCGTAGGGCACGACCAGCTTCCCCATCTGCCCGGCAAAAGCCAGCGTCTCCGGCCCGGCGCGCCAGAAACCCTCCAGGTAAAACTGCCCTGGCTCACGCTCTTCCGGCAGGTTGTAGTGAACGGTCGCCTCGCGGGCGTAGCCTTCGGGATTGCCGAGCGCTGAGCCAAAGAGACCGCCGCCCTGGTAGCCGGCGTAAAGTTCCGGTGTCGAACGGTAGCAGGCAGCGCCCGGCGCGTCCACCGCACGCAGCGGCTCCAGCAGGGGCGGCAGGCGCAGCGACCGGTCGCGGGCGCGCAGCAGCTCCTGGATCGCCGCTTCTATCTCTTGGTAATAGCCCTCGCCCTGGCGCTGCAGGCGGATGTAACCGTCGGCGTCGATGAGGTAGCGCGCCGGCCACGCCTTGTTGGCGTAGCGCTGCCACGTCTCTTCGTCATTGTCGAGCAAGACCGGGTAGGGCACCTCATAGCGAGCGATCGCCGCATCGACAGCGCCGCGGGCGAGACCGAAGCGGAACTCGGGCGTATGCACGCCGACGATCGCCAGGCCATGGTCATGGTAGCGCTCGTGCCACGCGCGCAGGTACGGCAAGGAGCGCACGCAATTCACGCAGCTGAAGTCCCAGAAGTCAACCAGCACGACCCGTCCGCGCAGCCGCTCGCGGGTCACCGGGTACGTGGTATTACGCCAGTCGCCGCGACCAAAGCGCGGCATGCGCACCAGCGGGCGCTCTAGAAATGAGGCCATATCCTATTTCTAGCGCAGTTTATGAAGGATTTCAACGCCTCGTGGAGATGATTTCTCGGCCTGCCACGACTATACTATAGGATAGGGTGCAGCTAGCCGGCCGGCGCCCGCCAGTTTGCAGCAAGGAGGATCCATGACCCGCCGCAAGACGACAATTCTCGATCTCCACGAAAAGAAGCGGAACGGAGAGCCGATAACGATGTTGACGGCCTATGACTATAGCGGGGGCCTGCTCGTCGACGAGGCAGGCATTGATCTGATCCTGGTTGGGGACTCGCTCGGCATGGTCATGCTTGGCCTTGAGAGCACCGTGCCGGTGACCATGGACCAGATGCTGCACCACTGCCGCGCCGTCGCGCGCGGCGCGCGCCACGCCTTCCTCGTCGGCGACATGCCCTTCATGAGCTATGAGCCGGACCGGCGCGAGGCGGTGCGCAACGCCGGTCGCTTCCTCAAGGAAGGTGGCATGGATAGCGTCAAGCTGGAAGGTGGCGTCCCGGTGGCGGAAACGGTCGCGGCGATCAACACAGCCGGGATCCCCGTCATGGGGCACATCGGCCTCACGCCGCAATCGGCGAGTAAGCTAGGCGGCTTTCGCGTGCAGGGCAAAACGGCTGCCTCGGCGCGCCGCCTGCTTGCCGATGCCCTCGCTCTCGAGAAAGCGGGCGCCTACGCCATCGTCCTGGAAGCCGTGCCGGCGCCCGTGGCGGCCGCCATTAGCCAGCGCCTCGCCGTGCCAACCATCGGCATTGGCGCCGGCCCCAGCTGCGACGGGCAGGTGCTCGTCTATCATGACCTGCTCGGCCTGTTCGAGCGCTTCACGCCGCGCTTCGTGCGCCGCTATGCCAATCTCAACGAGACCATCCACACCGCGCTGGTGCAGTACCGTGATGAAGTCATGTCGCGCAAGTTTCCGGCCGCGGAGCACACCTACGATATAGAGGAAGAGGAGTTGGCCGCTTTCCTCCGCGAGCTAGAGCAAGAGCAGCCATGAACGTTGCCATTATCGGCAGCGGCGCGATGGGTTCGCTCTTTGCGGCCCGCCTCGCCCCCCTTGTAACCGTCACGATGATCGCCCATTGGCCGCCGCAGGTCGCCGCGCTCAACACCGGCGGCCTCACTCTCGAAGAGCCAGATGGGCGCCACGTGCACCTCCCGCCCGGTGCGCTGCGCGTGACCAGCGAGCCGGCCGGTGTCGCGCCGGCTGACGTGGCCCTCGTACTGGTCAAGAGCTACCAGACGGAGCGCGCCGCGGGCGAAGCGGCTGCTGTTCTCGCCCTGCACGGACTGGCCGTCACCCTGCAGAACGGTTTGGGAAACCGCGAGAAGCTCGCCGCGGCGGTCGGGTCCGGGCGCGCGCTCGCCGGCACGACCAGCGAAGGCGCCACGCTGCTCGCGCCCGGCCAGGTGCGCCATGCCGGGCGCGGCCCGACCTACCTCGGCGTCAGCCCTGCGCAGCGTGCGCCTGCGGCTGCCCTGGCGACCCTGCTGGAAGAAGCCGGCTTTGCCACCCACCTGGAAGATGATGTTGAGGCGCTGCTCTGGGCCAAGGTCGCCGTGAATGCCGGCATCAACCCGCTGACGGCGCTGCTCGGT
>JAVVFG010000142.1:0-9338 GCA_032260445.1 Anaerolineae bacterium
TTGCCAACCAGATCGTGCCCATCGAAATCGAGGAAGTGACCGTCTCCAACGGCTCGGTCGAGCGGCAGACGATCGTCTTCGACACCGACGAGCACGTGCGGCGCGATACGAACCTGGAGACCCTGGCGAAGCTGCGCCCCGTCTTCCAGCAGGGCGGCTCGGTGACGGCGGGCAACAGCAGCCCGCTCAGCGATGGCGCGGCCGCGGTGATCATCATGGAGCGGAACCGCGCCGAGGAGCTCGGGCTCAAGCCGCTGCTGCGCTTTGTCGGCTTCAACGTCGCCGGGGTGCCGCCGGAGATTATGGGGATTGGCCCGATCGCCGCCGTGCCGCGCGTGATGCAGCGTACCGGCCTCAGTCTGGCGGAGATGGATTTCGTCGAGTTGAATGAAGCGTTCGCCGCGCAGGCGGTTGCCGTGTTGCGCGAGCTGGGCATCGACGAAGCGAAGCTCAATGTCGACGGGGGCGCCATTGCCCTGGGCCACCCGCTCGGAGCGACCGGCGCCAAGCTCACCGTGCAGATGATGGACCAGCTCCTGCGCAACGACGCGCAGTTTGGGCTGGTGACGATGTGCATCGGCGGCGGGATGGGCGCCGCAGGTATATTCGAGAACATCAGCCGCTAAGCAAGCTGTCCCAGGAGGCGCCCGCGGGCGCCTCCTTTCCTTCGCAGGTGCGCTGGCCCTCCCGCCAGCAGTGACTCTATTTTCTCATTGCCGCTGGTCCTGATAGCCTCTATAATGGCTGAAATCAGGCTAGGGCACCCTGATCTGGCGGGAATCTTGTTCGCATGGCCGGAAGAGGAAGAGGAGATTGGAGCTGACTTCGACGAGTGGGCCTGACGCGACCGGCGATCCGGAGGCGAACGCGGGCAATGCTTCCCTTTCGATTTTTCACAGCAGCCCGGTGGCGATGGTCATTTACGCCGCGGCTGACGGCGCCATTCTCGACGCGAACCAGAGCTTCCTCGACCTGACCGGCTGGCAAGCCGAGGAGATTGCCGGCGCCACGGCGGAGAGCCTCGGCCTCTGGCCCAACGCGGAGGAGCAGCGCAACTTCCACGCGCGCCTTGCTGGCGAACAGACCGTGAGCAACCTGGAGCAGCAGTTACGGACGCGCGGCGGTGGGGTGCGCACCGTCCTCGCCGGCTATACGTTGGCGCCGTACGAGGAGACCCCGGCCGTCCACGGCTTCTTCTGGGATGTGACCGAGCGGCAGGAGCGCGCCTCGCAGCAGGCGGAGCTGATGGAGCTGGCGATTGCCCTGCGCGGCGGCGGCGACAGCCAGGGGGTTGCCAGCATCGCCATCGTCTATCTGGAGGAGATCTTCCAGACCGAGGGGGCGATGATTGCCGTACGCGCGCCGGACGCCGAAGAAGCGAGCGTGGAGATCGCGCGCGGCCGCGGGGACGCGCTGCTGGCGCCGCTGTACGCGCGCCGCCTGCACCGCCGCGCGCTGCTACAGGGCGAGCCGTACATCGGCCTGGCACACTGGGCAATGGGCGAGCGGCCCTGGGCCTATTGCGTGCCGCTGCCGGCAGCCGCGCTGAACCTCGGCGCCATCTGGCTGTTTACCGCGGCGCCGCTCGCGGCAGCTGCGCGCAGCCTGTTGCAGACGGCGGGAAATCTGGTCGCCGCGGCACTGCACCGGGCGCAGCTGCGCAGCGAATCGGATGAGGAGGCACAGCAGCTCCGCCTCGTGCTGGAGGCGATGCCCGTGGGCATCATCCTGCTCAACCCGCGCGGCTACGTGCTGCTGGCCAACGGCCTGGGCAACTACTACCTCAATCTGCTGGCCGGCCGGTCCATCCCCGAGCCGCTCACGCACCTCGGCGGACAGCCGCTTTCCTACTACAGCGGTGCGACCGGCAATAATCCACGCCATGATATCGCCATTAGCGACCGGCTCCTGGCGGTGCGCCTGATCAGCACCGGCGAAGAGAACGCCAACCAGATCGTGGTGATGACCGACGTCACCGAAGTGCGCCGGCTGCAGTCGCAGCAGCTCGTGGAGAGCCGGCTGGCGTCCGTGGGGCGGCTCGCGGCGGGCATCGCGCACGAGTTCAACAACGTGATGGCCTCGGTGGCGCTGGATGCCGAGCTGCTGCTGCGCGAGGCGGAACTGCCTTCGACGGCGACGCGCCGCCTGCAGCGCATCCACGACCAGGTACAGCGCGGGGCCCGGCTGGTGCAGCAGGTGCTCGACTTCGGCGAACGCTCGCTGCTCAACCGCCAGCTGCTGGCGCTGGGCGAGCTTGTCCGCGAGATGGCGGGCGAGCTGCGCGAGGCGCTCCCGGAAGGCACGCAGCTCATTCTGCCGCAGGCCGGCGACTTCTGGGTCCACGGCGACCGGCTGCGCCTGCAAACGCTGCTGCGCAACCTGACGCAAAACGCGGCGGAGGCCATGCCCAGCGGCGGCGAGCTTGAGCTCACGCTAGCGTACACGAGAGGGGAAGAGCTGGGGCCAGACCTCGCGCAGCTCGACATGGAAGAGCAGCCGGAGCGCTGGGTGCGGCTCGCCGTGCGCGATACCGGGGTGGGCATCGCCCCGCGCGACATCGACCGCCTCTTCGACCCCTTCTTTACGACGGCAAACCCGCTGGCCCACCGCGGCCTGGGACTGCCACAGGCGTACGGTATTGCGCGCCAGCACGGCGGGCTGATGCGCGTCAGCAGCGCGCCCGGCGCCGGCGCGACCTTCACCGTCTACGTGCCGGCGGCGGACGCGCCATCGTGAGCCAGAGGACGTTCCGCGTTGCGCTCGCCGGCTGGGGGCTGGCGGGCCGTTACTTCCACGCGCCCTTTATCGCGGCAACACCCGGCCTGGAGCTTGCCGCCGTAGCCACCAGCCGCGAGCCGGAGCCAGACCTCTTCCCCGGCCTGCGCACCGTCGCCACTTTCGACGCGCTGCTGGCCGTGCCGGACCTGGACGTGGTGGTGATCGCTACGCCCAACGCGCTGCACGTCGCACAGGCGCGCGCGGCGCTGCAGGCCGGCCATCACGTGGTCGTTGAGAAGCCGGTGGCGCCGGCGAGCGGCGTCTGGGCAGAGCTGGCCGCGTTTGCCGCCCAGCAAGGCCGGCTGCTCGTACCCTTCCACAACCGGCGCTGGGACGGCGATTTCCGCACGGTGCAGGCGCTGCTGGCGGACGGCCGGCTGGGAGCGGTGCACTTCTTCGCCAGCAGCTGGCCGCGCTACCGGCCGGAGGTGAAAGCGCGCGGCGACTGGAAAGCCACGGCCGACCCGACCGCCGGCGTTCTCTACGACCTGGGCGCGCATCTGGTGGACCAGGCGCTCGTCCTCTTTGGCGTGCCGCAGCGGGTGGCGGCGCGCGTCGAGCGGCTGCGCCCCGGCGCGGTAAACGACGACTGGATGCGCATCACCCTTGATTTTCCACCCTCGGCAGCAAACCCGCCGGTCACCGCGCTGCTGGAGGTCGATTCGCTGAACGCGATGCCCGGGCCGCGCTTCCACGTGCGCGGGCAGGACGCCACCTACGCCAAGAGCGGCCTCGACCCGCAGGAAGAAGCGTTACGGCGCGGCGAGATGCCCGGCGGCGCGGCATGGGGGGGCGAGCCGGATGGGGCATGGGGTACGCTCACCGGCCGGGATGGCAGCGCAGAGCGCGTGCCTACCCTACCGGGCGACTACGGCGCCTTCTATCGCGGGCTTTACGACGCGCTGAACAGTGGCACGCCGCCACCGGTGAGTGCTGCGGACGCCACCTTACAGCTGCGCGTGCTCGAAGCCGCCCGCCATGCCGCCGAAACGGGAGACATCCGATCTCTTTGAGAAATCGGATGTCTTCTGGCACGTCAATCTTGCCCCGATCCCCAATCCCTCATCCCCAAAAACGGCGTCGCCCCTCTTCCAGAATAATGCAGGAGAGAATGAATGGAAGAGGGGCAACTATGTAGGACCGCTTGCCGTTAGCGTCAAAACGGAAGAATAGATGGAACCCATCTCCACACCGTTTCACTGTTATCATAGAATAGGCAAAGGTTCCTGGCTATAGGACAGTAGGGCTACTCGCAGCGACCTACCGTTTATTGGCCCACTGCCTAGGAATTGGCGTATCGTCTACACACCCGGCCGGTGGGGATCAATGGCAATCTATGTCCACAATTCGTGATGCCTACAACCGCTGGAGCGACCGGTACGACGAGCAGGAGAACGCGACGCGCGACCTGGATGCAACGCTGCTGCCGCGGCTGGCGCCGCCACTCGCCGGTCGAGTCATTCTCGAGGCCGGCTGCGGCACAGGCAAGAACAGCGTCTGGCTCGCGTCGCAGTGCGCGCGCCTCATCGGCCTCGACTTCAGCGCGGGGATGCTGCAGCGAGCGCGCGCGCGCGTTGCCGGAGCGCACGTCCATTTCGTCCAGGCGGACATCACCGTCGCCTGGCCCCTGTCCACGGCTGCGGTTGGCGCCGTCCTCTTTAACCTCGTGCTGGAGCACGTGCGTGACCTCGGCCCGGTCTTCAGCGAAGCCGCGCGCCTGCTGCCGCCGGGCGGCGCGCTCTACGTCTCCGAATACCATCCGGCGCGCATCGCCGCCGGTTACGGCGCAACCATCGCCGGCGAAGACGGCGCCGTGTTCGGCACCTTTCTCAACACGGAGGAAGATTACCGGGCGGCACTGGTGGCTGCTGGCTTCATTCTGGAGCGGGCGCAGGCGTGGGGCGAAGAGCCCGGCCGGCCGCCGCGGCTGCTTACCTTGAATGCGACAAAAGCTAGTGGCTGATACTGGCTGGCTCGCCCTTGCTCTCCGGTGCCGCGTCTAGCCCTCTGCCGAAACAAGCTGCCGCGCCACCGCCTCCGCCAGCTCGTTGGAGGAGAGCGGCTTCTGCAGGAAGATGGTCAGCGGGTCTGGCTGCGGCTGTACCTTATCGTAGGCGTCAAACTGCGCGGTGAGCAAGATGACCGGGAGATGGGCCAGCCGCTCGTCGCCACGAATGCGCGCCAGCAGGCCGAGCCCGTCTAGCTGCGGCATACGCACGTCGGAGACGACCAGATCGAAAGCCTCGCGCTCGAGCAGGTCGAGGGCGACCAGCCCATCGCTTGCCCGCCGCGCCTCGTACCCGTCGTCAACCAGCACGTAAGCTAACATGCGCAGAACCACAGGATCATCGTCTACAACTAGAATTCGTGCCATCGTCACGGTCCTCAATCGATCCGCTTGACCAGCCGCCAGCGGTTGCCGTCGTCATTGGCGTGGTAGCTCACGTCATCGACCAGATTCTGGATCAGAAAGAGGCCATAGCCGCGCTCCTGAACCGCATCCAGATCTGGCTCCTGCACGTCCAGCAGGTCGAAACTACGGCCGGTATCGTACGTATCGGCCACGACCCGGCGCGGGTTGTCAGCCAAGGTCAGGGCCACCACGATGCGGCCGCCATCGCTATCATAGGCATGCTTGACGATATTGGTGCACGTCTCGTGCACCGCCAGCTCGACGCTGTTGACAAACTCGTCCTTGCGATCTGCCTCCACAGCGCGCTCGAGCAGTGCGCGGATGGCTTCGCCGACGACGTTCAAATATTGGAACGCCGCAGGGATGCTCACCGTAATCGTCGGCTCCTGCTCCAGCGCCGGCAGGAGTCCCTCCTGGCGGCTGATAGTCACACTTCTCCTCCTTTAATGACGAGCAACGTGCGGTCGTCGCTCTGTAGGACGTTAAACTGGTCGACCGTCTCGTAAAGGCGCCGGCCGATTTCATGGGCGGGGTTGGCGATCGTTTCCTCGACCAGGGCGAGGAGCCGGTCGTAGCCAAACATCTCCTTGTCGGCGTTCCACGCTTCGCTAAAGCCATCGGTGGCGACGACCAGCAGGTCGCCGCTTTCGAGCTTCAGCCGCTGGTCGCTAGAGAAGGTCGTCGGCAGGATGCCCAGCGCCGTGCCATCGGCGACGAGCAGCTCCGCACGCTTGCCGGCCGGCGCGTAGATCACGGGCGAATGGCCGGCGTTGGCGTAGACAATCTCGTGCTCGGCGGCGTTATACTGGCCCACGAAAAGTGTGGCGAACATACCGACGTGGGCGAAATCACTGTAGAGCGCGCTGTTGGTGCGCGCGACCACCGCCTGCGGCCCCAGGTCGGTGTGTGACTTGAGATTGGCACGGATGACGGCGCGAGTCATCGCCATCAGCAGCGCGGCGGGCAGACCCTTGCCGGAAACGTCGCCGACGGCGAAGGTGAACGGCCGCTCGGCGCGGTGTACGAAGTCGTAAAAATCGCCGCCGACCTGCGAGGCGGGCACGGAATCGGCCCAGATCTGCAGCCCGGGGACGTCCGGCGCCTGCTCCGGCAGCAGATTGAGCTGCACGCTCTGGGCTAGCTCCATCTCCGCCTGCAGGCGGGCCTGCTTCAACGTTTGCTCGTAGAGCAGGATGTTCTCAACCTGGGTGCCGCCGTGCTCAACGATGGCCTGGACCAGCCGCACCTCGGGCACCGTGTAGGCTTCGCCCGCCTTGTTGACCAGGCCGAGCGCCAGCGTCACGGCGCCCTCCAGGCTTACGGCGCTCACCAGCAAGTTCGCGAGCTCGTCTGTCCCCGATTCGTCGCGCCACCAAAGCTCCGAAACCCCCTTGTCCAGCTCGCCGAGGATCCATTCGATGCGCTCCTGCCCGGCCAGAGCGAGCGGATGGTGCTCAACGAGCAACGGCCAGCCGGGCGCGCTGACCAGGGCAAAGACACCTTCGATGGGGAAGAGCGGCGCGGCACGCTGGGCCATCTGCTGCAGGACGTCTTGCAGGCCGACACGCTGCTGGCCGAGGTCGGCGAGGTTGTAGAGCGACAGGAGCTGGTCCTGGGTCGTCACTAGCTGTGAGGTCATCAGGCTGAGCTCGTCTTCCTGGCGCAGCAGGGCAGCCAGCACGGTGGCATCGGCGGCAAGGCGCGCTTCGGCGTCCGGCCCTTGCACGCCGCTCACTTCCAGCCTGGCGACCTCGGCGCCGTTGACGAGGATGGGCCGGGAGAGGCCTGGCTCGCCATCTGTGGCCGCATGTTCCCCGGCATCCGGCCAGACCAGCGGCTCATAGCCGTTGGGGTAGACGGCAAAGCGGTTCGCTCCAGCCGCTAACCAGCCGCCGGCAATGGCCGCGAGCTGCTCGCGCTGGTCGCGTAACGCCTCGACCAGGGTGTGCTTCACGCAGTCGCCTGTTGTGTCTGGGGCGTATTAAAGGCGGCGACTGCGTCTTCCTCAGTGGGCAGCACTTCAAAGGCGCGGTCGAGCCGGGTCAGCTCGAAAATCAGGCGCACCGGCTGCTGCAGGTGGCAGAGCAGCAAGTCGCCCCCGTGCTGCCGGCTGCGCTTCATGCCCTGCACGAGGGTCGCCAGTCCCGTCGAATCGACGAAGCTGACGTCCTGCAGGTTGACGACAATCTGCGCCGGCGGCGCATCGGTATTGGACTCAATCCAGCGGCGAACCGAATCCGCCGTATAGGTATCGAAACGGCCGGAGAGCTGTAGGATCCGGACGTCATTTTCGCGACGATCGATAAGTTCCATTGACCTCATTACCTCCCATGTTGAGGAGAAAAGAAAACCATCAGGCGTCGAGCAACGAACGCACGAACTGTCCGTTGCCGGCGCGGTGCTGTCGAGCGCGGCGCCACCAGGCAGCCGGCGTGCGCCACAAGAGGTGCATATCCTCCCGCCAGGTGCGCGTTGCCGCGTAGAGGGCGTCGGCAGCCAGCGCTTCGTCGAGGCTGCTGTCCGCCGCCGTTTGCACGAACCACAACCCGGTGAAGCCGGCCGGCTCGTCGCGCCGCGTCTCCTGCCACGTGGCATCCATCGCGGCGGCGACATCCGGCGGCAGCGGCATCAGCCCCACCAGCGCCAGGTCACCACGTACGACGTTCCAGAGCTGCGGCAGGCGGTGCAGGCCCCAGCGTTCGAGGAACTGGGCGAAAGGCACCGCGCGCCCGTCCGCCGCCTGTGTGTTCAGCCGCAGCAGGGGCACGGCGGGCTGCGACGGCCCGGCACGGCGCGCCACGCGGCGCAACACCCGGCCGCTGCCCGCCAGGGCCAGCAGCGCCGCCGGGATGAGCAATGGCAGCAGCAGCCACAAGAAGAGGGCGGCGAGCACGCTATCCCGCAGCTGCCGCGCGCTGCGGCTGACCGTGGCCGGGTGGGCCGGCGCCAGCAGGAATTCATCCACGACTTCCAGGCTCTCGCCGCTGCCGAGGTCGGTCACCTGCTGCGCCTGCACCAGCCGCTCGCCGACGTCTACCAGCCTGCCGATATAGGTGTGCGCCAAGACCGTACTGTGGTGCACCGTGGCCCCTTCGTCGACGATGACGTGGCTGCTCAGGACCGTCTCCGGGCCGAGCTCGACGTCTGGCCCGATGCGGCAGTCGTCGCCGACGAAGATGGGCGGCATCATCTTGGCCAGCGGGTGGATCAGGTTGTGTTTGCCGACCCAGATGCCGGGCGCGACCTGCGTGCCACTCACGCGCGGGTGGCGCGGCATCCCTTCTGCCAGCCGCTCGTCGGGCGCCAGAGCGGCGCTGCGCAGCATGTCGATTTGTGCCCGGTGTAGCTGCGCGGCGGTGGCCAGCGGGTTCCAATAGCCGTCATGGGCATGTGCGGCGACGCTTTCGCCGGCGACGTGCAGCGCCGGGCGCAGGTCAGCATAGACGTCGAACGGGGTGCGCGGCGGGACGTGAGCCAGGGCCAGCGGCTCGAGCATGTAGACACCCGCCGGTTCCAGCTCGGACTGCTGGCTCTCAATACGCCCGCCGCCGTTGACGCGCAGCATGGACCCGTCGGTGTGGGCCAGGGCGGTCAGCGGCGCACCCTGCCGCCGGTGCGCCGCGAGGAAGGCGTCCACGTCGAGGTCGACGTAGGCGTCGCCGGGCACCAGCAGGAACGGGTCGGGCAGCAGCCGCTGCGCCCATTTCGCCGCGCCGGCGTTGCCATAAGCCTCGCGCTGCAGCACGTATTCAATGGAGATTCCCCAGCGCTTGCCGTCGCCGAGCGCCTGCTCCACCTGGCCGGCAGCCTCGTTCAGGGCGACGACGACGCGGGAGACGCCCTGGCGGGCCAGCATCTCCACGATCCACACGAGGAGCGGCCGGTCGAGCAGCGGCAAGAGGGGTGCGGGCAGGGCCGGCGAAAAAGGCAACCGGCCGGCGCGGTGATGTTCAGATAGGCTGCTGCGTTCTCCGGTGGCGACGATGAAGGCGTCAATCATGTGGTTACGTTCCCGGCTGCTTCCCCGACTGGCGCCGCCGCGGCGGCGTCAACCGAATCAAAAATCTCAAAGACGCGGTCGAACCGGACGAGCTGCAGCACCCGCAGGATGTCCGGGTTGTCGACCACGAGGCGCAGCGCGCCGCTG
>JAVVFG010000143.1:0-9337 GCA_032260445.1 Anaerolineae bacterium
GCAGGGTGCGCGGGGTGGAGAATGAGGTGTATAGCCTGCGGGTCATCGGCGACACGCTGATCGTGGGCGGCTATGGAACGGTGACGGCCTTTGACATTACCGACCCGCGTGACCCGCAACGCCTGTGGCAGGTGGAGGAAGTAGCCGGCGACCCCCTGGGCATAGTCAATGGCTTCGCCTTCGCCGGCGGCCAGCTTTATCTAAGCGGCCAGATGCCGGCCGGCGCTTACAACCCTTACCGCCGGGCCCTGGCACCGCCGGAGCCGATAAGCGGCGCGCCGGGCGCACCGGCCTCGAACGACGTCATCGTGAGTGGACGGCGCCTGTACGTGGCCGAGCATGGCGACCTGGAGATTTACGACATCAGCCGGCCGGGGCAGCTGACCCAGGTAGGCGGCTACAAGCCATTCCCCGCGCCGATCAGCGATCTGGCCCTGCGCTCGACGCCGGACGACGAACTGCTCTATCTCTACGCGGGCAGCCAATATGACAATGCGCCCGAGGAGCTGCTCACGCTGCGGATGCCCTCGCTCGAACTCGTGGGTCGCCTGGCCATTGAGGCCGAGGATACGGAGAGAGCCATAGGACAGGCAGCCGTCTACGACCTGGCAGTTGCAAACGGGCAGACGTATGCGGTCGCGGGTGACGGTGTTTACACGGTCGAGCTGGGCGATCCCGCTGCGCCCGAACTCACGGGCCGCTACCCGTTCCCCGAGCCGCCACGCGACCCGCGCGGCATCGTCCTGATGGGGGACCGGCTCTATCTGGGAACAGGATGGGGCTCTCCTGTTCATGTCGCCGCGCTCGCACCCAATAACGCCGGTGTTTTGACACAGACCCAATCCGCGACGCTGAGCCGCTTCCAGAGTGATGTGCTGATGGGGTTGGCAGGGGACGGCGACTGGCTCTATGCTACGATGGCTGCCGGGATGGAACAGGGGTGGCTGCACGTGCTCGACGTGCGCGACGAGATGGAAGTGGCGGCGACGCTACCCTTGCCGGGGCGCGCCGAGTCAGTCGTGGCTGTCGAAGGGAACCTGGTTGCGACGGCTGTGGGTTATGAAGATCGGGGCGACGAGCTGCTGCTGATTGACGTGTCCGCTCCGCACGCACCGGCCATTGTGGCGAGGGTCTCCCTGGCGGGTCTGGTCGAAGGGCAGCCGCACGTCCATGCGCTGGCCTTCGACGACGGCTTGCTTTTTGCCGCCGTGAGCGGGCAGCAGGTGCTGGTCATGGACGTGACGGAACCGGAACGACCGCGCGGCGTTGGGGTCGTGCCGCTACCGTCAGCCTTTCCCCGGCCAGGCGTCGTGCTGGCGGTAGGGAATGGGATGATGGTTGCCGGCAGTGGAGCGATGGGCGTGATAGTCTTCGCCTTCGACGATTAGAGGCCAGCCCGTCGTGAACCTGATCCTTCACCAAACAACGGAGACGGCATCATGCTCACACGCGAAAAGATAGTCGCCCTCGCCCTGCTCCTGCTTCTCTGTGGCGTCGCGGCGGTTGTCGCCAACCAGTGGCGCGGCAGCCGCGTCACGTGCGCGCAGCTCCCTGCGCTTGCTGAAGCCGAAGCCATCCTCGCCCGCGAGGAATTGGTGGACCAGATTGAAGCAGTGAATCCCGGCTTCGTCTTCGTCGACGTCCTGCCCCACCTAGATTGTCCCAGCCGGGCAACCCTGACCATCGCTTACGCCACTGAACGCGACCGGCAGGCCATTGAAGCAATATTGAAAGAGTCGGACGGTCACGACGCAGGTGGCCTGTTCGCACCAGCGCGGTTGTTTGGCATCCCGTACCGGCTGCTCAACACATAACCGCCGTAGTGCTCTTCGCCTGCCGCACAGGGCCAACTCCGGACAGGAGCTAACGAACGATGCAGAACGTGAACCGATTGAGGTTTCTCGTGATCCTCGTTCTGTTCCTGGCCGACTGCCAGCGACAGTCTGCGCCAACCGCGACGACGCCAGCAGTTGTCGAAGCGGCTGCATCGGAGGAAAGCACGGCCATCCCCACGGCAACGGCGACGCCGGTTCCCTCTCCTATTAGCATGGAGGAATAGCAGCAATGACAACGCGACCGTCACCTTGGCCGGAACTCACCACCCTACTCCTTGCGCTGCTAACGCTAGCGGCCAGTCTTGGCCTTGAATACGCCGTTTTCCAGCTGAGGCTCGACGCGAGCCGCACCTTCAACGTGCAGCCGCAACTGTGGGCGCGGGTCGGCGGCGGCCTCGTGTTGGCAGCCCTCCTCCTGGCGACCGCCTGGTCGGCCATCCGTGCACACCCGCCATTCCGGGTCGTGGGCATTATCCTACTGATAGCCGGCCTACCCATCGCCCTCTACCCGCTGCTCATCTTTACGCCGCCGCTGCGAGGCTGGCTACCGATCCCACGATGGCTCGGCCTGGGCAATCACTTCCAGATTACCGGGGCGTTTCTGACCGTGGTTGGCCTCTATTGGCTGGTTCGCCGTCGCTAGGAGCGGGCGGGGCAGGCCGGGGTGAAGGTGGCTGGTTTAGCCGAAGGCGGTTGCCGGCCCGCCCCGCACCTACGGCTGCTTGGCGTAACTGACGGGTAGACAGCCGAAGCTAGCGGGGCGCACCCAGAACCAGCGTCGCATTATGCCCCCCCAGCCCGAAACCGTTACTCATTGCCACGCGTAGCGCAGCCGGCCGGGCCTCGTTGGGCACGTAATCCAGGTCACAGTCCGGGTCGGGCGTCTCGTAATTGATCGTCGGCGGCAGCAACCCAGCTTCCATCGCCTTGAGCACGACCAGCGCTTCCAGGGCGCCGGCAGCGCCGAGCAGGTGGCCGTGCATCGATTTGGTGCTGCTCACCGGCAGGTCGTAAGCCCGCTCGCCGAAGAGCTTCTTGATGGCCGCCGTCTCGGCCTTGTCGTTGAGCTGGGTGCCTGTGCCGTGGGCATTGATGTAGTCGATGTCGGCAGGAGTCAGGGTGGCATCGTCCAGCGCTCGCTCCATCGCCAGCAGGGCGCCGGCGCCGCCGGCGGCGGGCATGGAGATGTGATAGGCGTCGGCGCTGGTGCCGTAGCCGAGGATCTCGCCGTAGATCGTCGCGCCCCTTGCCTGAGCGCTCTCGAGCTCTTCCAGCACGAGGATCGCCGCGCCTTCGCTGGTGACGAAGCCGTCGCGGTGGAGGTCGAATGGCCGCGCCGCGCGCTGCGGCTCGCCGTCGTAGGTGGAGAGCGCGCCCATGACGATGAAGGAGGCCAGCGCCAGCGGCACGATGCACGCTTCGCTACCGCCGGCGAGCATGGCATCAGCCTCGCCGCGCTGGATGATACGCGCCGCTTCGCCAATGGCGTTGTTGCCGCTGGCGCAGGCCGTGGCGACGGCCATGTTCGGCCCGCGCAGCCCGTGGGTGATGCTGACCGCCGCGGCCGGCGTGTCGGGCAGCATCATCGGCATGAAGAAGGGGCTGACGCGGTTGGGGCCCTTGTCGTTAAAGGCGTTGACGCCGTCGACGATTGCCGCGAGGGCGCCCACGCCGCTGCCGAGCACGACGCCAATCAGGTCGCGGCTGGGCCCGGCGCCATTGTCCAGCCCGGCATCGGCCAGCGCCTGCGCCGAGGCGGCGAGCGCAAACTGCGTGACGCGGTCGAGGCGCCGCGCATCCTTGCGCCCGAAGAGGGCCACGGGGTCGAACGCCTTGACCTCGCCGGCAAATTGCGTCTTCAACTCAGAAGCATCAAACTGGGTAATGGGGCCAATGCCGCTGGCGCCGCGGGCGACCTGCGCCCAGGTGCTATCGGGATCGTTGCCCAACGGGTTGTAGGTGCCGAGACCGGTGACGACGACACGTCGCATGAATACCTTCCTGTTGTTCATAAGCGGCTTGCTTGAGCGGGATGGCGTGAAGCTGGATAAGGGGCCGCGATCAATACGCTACGCATTATATAACCCGGCGCAGGTTGGGGCGATGCGGTATCGGCTACTGGCGCTTATCGTTCGCGATTGAACCAGCGCTCGACGAGCTCGCCGAGGCGATTGTGGGGCTGGCGGATGACGGTGCAGGCGGGCAACGCGTCGAGGAACGCCTGCCCGTAGCGGCGGGTCAGCATGCGCTTGTCGAGTACGACGACGATCCCTTCGTCATCGCGGCGGCGGATGAGGCGCCCAAAGCCCTGGCGGAAGCGCAGCACCGCCTCGGGAATGGAGTATTCGAAGAAGGGACTGTCAAAGGTCTCCGAGCGCGCCGCAAAGATCGGGTCGCTGGGTACGTCAAAAGGCAGCCGGGCGATGAGCACAGCCGATAGCGCGACGCCGGGTACGTCGACCCCTTCCC
The DNA here is from genome assembly GCA_032260445.1 of Anaerolineae bacterium. Taxonomy (GTDB): domain Bacteria; phylum Chloroflexota; class Anaerolineae; order Promineifilales; family Promineifilaceae; genus JAAYYY01. Next base: position 4,305 of record JAVVFG010000143.1, read on the forward strand.
AGAAGCTGCGCGTGCCCAGGAGCACGGCGCGGCTGTCTTCGGCCCTGAACTGCTCTAGCAGCTGTTGGCGCGAGATGCCGTCGCCCTGGCTGAGGACGGCGATGTTGCTCTCGGCGAGCGGGCGGCTGACGGCCTGGGTGGTGGCGCGCAGCTGGCCGTACGAGGTAAAGAGGACCATCGTGCGCCCTCCGAGGGCGCGGGCGACGGCGACGACCGCTTCTTCGACGAAGCGCTGGTAGCCCGGCTGGTTCGGCTCGGGCATGTCGCGCACGAGATAGAGCAAGGCGTTGCGCTCATAGTCAAACGGGCTGCCGACGGCGAGATCGTTGGCATGGTCGGCGTGCAGCCGCTGGCGCAGGTAGCTGAAGTCCACCTGCCCGTTACCACCCGCGGCAGCCGTGCGCAGCGTGGCCGAGGTGAGGATCACCGTCTCTTTCTCGGCGAAAATGTGTTCCTCGACGAGCGGGCCGACGTCAAGCGGCGCGGCGTGCAGGGAGAGCCAGTTCTTGCTCAGCTCGGCCCAGTAGATCATGCCCTCAGCCGGCGCGGCGATGATCGCCTGCAGCTGGTTGACGGTCGTCTCAAAGCTGTTGGCCAGGCTCTGCAGCGCCCCTTCTAGGTCGTCAGCGCCCTCCAGGTCGTGGCTGTGCGCCACCTCGGCGACGCCTTCAGCCAGGTCGTGCAGCCCTTTGCCGATGCCGTCGAGGTGCGGCAGCAGGTTGTCCAACGCCACCTCGACGTGCTCCCACGCCGGCTGCGTGCGCAGCGCCGGCAGCAGCCGGATCTGCTGGCTGTACTGGCTGTTGGGATTGGCATAGTCTTGCAGGAAATATTCAAGCGTATTGAAGAAGTCGTCGAGCCGGTCGCGCGCCTCGCGGGCGACATCGCGTAGCCGCTCCGTGTACGCCTCGATGGTGGCGCTGACCTGCGCCGGCAGCGCGGCCCGTACGCGCGCCTGCAGGTCGGTTACCAGGCTACCGCCGCTGCCCGTTATCTGGTCGAGCAGCGTCTCCAGGTAGCGCCGGTCGGCGCGGAAGCTGAGACCATCGGTAACGGCGGCTTCGAGGTGATGCGCTTCGTCGACGATCAGGTCGGTATAGGGCGGTAGGACGCGGTTGCCGGCGGCGACATCGGCGAGCAACAGCGAGTGGTTAACGATGAGGATATGTGCCTGTTCGGCGCGGCGGCGGGCCATGTGAAGCGGGCAGCGCTCCTCCAGGCAATGGTCGGGGCGGCAGCCGTCGTTTTCCGCGCTGAGCCGCTGCCAGGCCAGCCGTTCACCGGGCGTGCGCAGGGCTATCTCCGCCATATCGCCGCTCTGCGTCTGCGGCAGCCAGAGCAGCAGGCGGGCGTAGAGGGTCATCTCGTCGGCATTGCCCGGCCCCATGTGACGCATCTGGCGGAAGAGGCGGGTGCAGATGTAGTTGCGCTTGCCCTTGAGGATCGTAGCGCGCAACTCGAAGGGCAGGAGCTGTTGTAGCTGGGGCAGATCCTTGGCGATCAGCTGGTCCTGCAGGTTGATCGTATTCGTGGAGACGACAACGCGGCGGTCATTATGCTGGGCCCAGAAGGCAGCAGGTAGGAGGTAGCCGATGCTCTTGCCCGTGCCGGTGCCCGCCTCGACGATCAGATGCTGGCCCTGATTAAAGGCAGTGGCGACGGCGAAGGCCATCTCCACCTGCTGCGGCCGGAACTCGTAGCCGGGGAAGGCGCGACCGAAGTTGCCCTCGGGGCTAAGCATGCCGGCGATGAGCTCGGCGTCAATCGGCTCCGGCTCGTCGGCTGGGATCAAGATGGTGCCCTGCAGCGGCGGCGGGTTGAAGAGCTGGGGGAGCCGCTGGCGTTGGCCAAAGGCGCTCCGGCCAGCAGCGCGCAGGACCTCCTCGAAAAAGAGGGTTTCCGGCCAGCCGATGCGGCTGCCTGCCTCGACGATCTCATTGAGCACGGCATAGTCAAGCTGCAGCGCGGCAGCGTAGAGGCGCTGGAAAAGCAGGGCAGTCAGGCGCGCATCGCCGAGGGCGCGGTGGGCTTGTGTGCCTGCGGGCAAGGCTAACTCCAGGACGCGGCTGAGCTCGGCGAGACCGTAGCGAGCCTGGTCCGCATAGAGAATGGAGGCCAGGGTGACAGTATCGAGGCGATGCTGCCCGGCCCCGACGTGGACCTCTTCAAGAAAGCCCATGTCGAAGGAGACGTTGTGGCCGACGATGACGTCGTCGCCGAGCAAGGCGCGCAAGCGGCTGCGCAGGCTGAGGATGCTTGGGGCGTCGTCCACCATCTCCTGGCGGATGCCGGTGAGTTGGGTGATGAACGGCGGGATCTCGCAGCCAGGATCCACGAGAGAAGACCACGCTTCGAGGATCTCGTCTTCGTTGAAGCGAACGACGGCAATTTCGATGATCGCGTCCCGGTAGGGGTCGAGACCGGTCGTTTCGACATCGACGGCGACATAGGTTCGAGACATGGCGTTTCTTCCTCGTCTGGCAGCGCCGGGCAGCACGACGCTCCGGCCCGGCACTGCCAAGTATAGCACAAAGTTTCGGGTCGTCCGCTCAACGCCGGATCGGGCAGAGAACGGATATCGACGCTACGAAACGGTTGCGCGAACGGGAAAGGCGACTACGATTAGCGCCATGGCAAAACAACGCATCTTGGTGACGGGGGCGACCGGCTTTATCGGGGGACGCCTAGCAGAACGACTGGTAAGCGAGCAAGACGCGGCGGTAACCGGCACCGGACGCAACCTGGAAGCAGTGTCCGCTCTCACCGAAGCAGGGGTGCGGCTACAACACGCGGAACTGCTAGACTTCAGCGCCATGCGCGCCGTGGTCGAAGGTCAGGATATCGTCTACCACGTCGCCGCGTGGTTGGGACCGCGGCACGGGGCCGAAGATATGGCCTGGCCGCTCAATGTCTATGCCACGCTGCAACTGGTGCAGATGGCGGCGGCCGCCGGGGTGCAGCGCTTCGTGCATGTGAGCAGCATTGCTGCCTACGGGCCGACGAAAGCGGAAGAGGTGACCGAAGAGCGCGCGGTCGATCCGCGCCAGACAGCCATTTATGGGCGGACCAAGGCGGAAGGCGAGCTGCAGGCACGGCGGCTGGCAGCGGAGCTGGGGATGGAGCTGGTCGTCGTCCGGCCGGGCATGGTCTACGGGCCGGGCAGCCGTGCCTGGTCGGTGCGCATGCTCCGTCTGGTCCAGCGGCGGGCGCCAGTCATCTTTGGCAAGGGTGACGGGTATGCTTATCCGGTGTACATCGATAATCTGGTCGACGGCTTGATCCTGGCTGGGGGCGCGGCAGGCGCTGCTGGCGAGGATTTCAACTTTGTCGACGAACCACGCACCTGGCGCGAGTGGTTTGGCGCCTATGGCGAGATTGCCGGCCGCGAACCGGTTGCGGTGCCGATGTGGATGGGCCGCGCGGCATTGCGCGCCGCCGAATGGCTGCCGCTTGGCCTCTCCGTCGATCGCGAGCTGGAGGCCTACTATAGGGCGAAAACGGTCTTTCCGACCACGAAAGCCAGGCGGCTGCTCGGCTACCAGCCAGCGGTCAGCTTTGAGGAAGGAATGGCGCGCACTGGCGCCTGGTTGCGCGCCGCCGGGCACGTCTCGTGATCCCGTGGCTGGCGCTGGTGCTGGCGGTGATCGCCGCCGTTGCGCTCATCTACTGGTTGCTGGTGACGACCGAAGGGGTCTTTCTGGGGCGCCGCGTGGTCGTGTGGCTCTACGATGTCACGGCGACGAGATATGACGCGATCAAGCAGTATAATCCTGTCGAGGAGCAGGTGCTGGTGGTGCGGCCGATCATCCAGGCCCTCGGCGCACGGCGGCAGCCGCGGCTGCTTGACGTGGCGACGGGCACGGGGAGAGTGCCGCTGGCAATGGTAGAAGCGCTGGACGAAGGCACAGTCGTCGGCCTCGACGACTCGGCGCGCATGCTGGCGATCGCCGCGGAGAAGCTGGCAGCGCACGACGAGCGGGTTACGCTCGTGCGCCATCCTGCCGTGCCACTGCCGTTTGCCGCGAATAGCTTTGACGTAGTGACCTGCCTGGAAGCGCTGGAGTTCTTCCCCTCGGACGAAGCGGCCCTGCGCGAGATGGTGCGCGTGTTGCGTCCCGGCGGCGCGCTGATCACGACACGGCGCAGCGGCTGGGAGGGGCGCCTCTTCCTCACCCGTTACCGCTCAGAGCCGGCGCTGCGCGCGCTGCTGGGTGCGCTGGGCCTGGACGACGTGCGCACCTATCTGTGGGAAGTGAACTACGATCTGGTGACGGCGCGCAAGCCGCTCGGGTGACCGCCGATGACGCGCTTGCGGCCAGAACTGCTGCTTTATGGATACAGCCGCGGCATCTTCCCGATGGCCGAAGACGGGCAGATCCGCTGGTATGATCCCGACCCGCGGGCGATCCTGCCGCTGGAGCGGTTCCACACACCGCGCCGGCTGGCACGAACGGTCCGTCAGAAACGATTTGAGCTGCGCGTGGACAGCGCTTTTGGCGCGGTCATCCGCGGCTGCGCAGCGCCAGCGCCGGATCGGGAGGAGACGTGGATCGACGCGGAGATCATCGCCGCGTACACGCGGCTGCACGAGCTCGGCTTCGCGCACAGCGTCGAGGCGTGGCAGGACGGCACGCTCGTGGGCGGGCTGTACGGCATAGCCATCAACAGCTTTTTCGCCGGGGAGAGCATGTTCAGCTTGGTTACGGATGCGAGCAAGGTCGCCCTGGTTCACCTGGTGCAGCGGCTGCGGGAACGCGACTTCCTGTTGCTGGACGTACAGTTCATGACCAACCATCTGCGGCGTTTTGGCGCCATCGAGATTTCCCGGGAAGCCTACCAGCGACGGCTGGCTAAAGCGCTCGCCCGGCCGAACAGCTTCTGAAGTAAGAATAGAGGTCTCTATCGACCGCAAGGAGGACAGATGCACGACGAGCAGGAGATCTGGGATTTTCTTCACCGCCACCTGCGCACCATCTTCACGCAGGATATGGAGGGGTACCGGGAGACGACATCGCCGGAACTGTCGCTCTACG
>JAVVFG010000144.1:0-9267 GCA_032260445.1 Anaerolineae bacterium
GGCGAATGGGCACCTCGACGCCGGCCATCTCGGCAATGTAGCCAGACCAGGGCCCGGCAGCGTTGATGACGATATCGGCGCCGATCTCATACTCGCGGCCCGAGGTGAGGTCCATGACGTGCACGCCGCGGGCGGTGCCGCCTTCGATGCGCACGTCGAGCACTTGCGTATACGTCTTAACTACCGCGCCATTCTTCTTCGCGGTGGCGAAGAAGCGCAGGGGCATGCGCATGGCGTCCATCGAGGCATCGGGGACGCGCAAGGCCATGATCAGGCTGGGGCTGAGGTTCGGCTCCAGGGCCCACGCCTCTTCCCGCGTGAGGCGCTGCGTGGGGATGCCGCATTCGGCACAACCCTCGATCAGGTCATTGCCGTATTCGACATCCTCTTCGGTCACGGCCACAAACAGGCCGTCGTTTTCCTCGAAGCTGCCCGGCGCGATCTTGCGCAGGATCATGTTTTCTTCAATACATTCGATTGCCGATTCGTGGTCTTTGACGGCATAGCGCGCGCCACTGTGCAGCAGGCCGTGGTGGCGCCCGGTCGTGCCGCTCGTCACCTCACCACGCTCCACCAGGGTCACCTGTAGCCCGCGCAGGGCGAGGTCGTGGGCGAGAGCGCCGCCGGTGCCGCCGCCCCCGATGATTACTGCGTGAAAAACAGCCATCGTCCTCTCCTCGAAGGAGCCTTCAAAAAACCGGAGGCGGCAGCTGCCGGTGGCGTGGGCCATCTGTCAGGGCAGGCCGCCTCCGGTGCTAACAGGAGGGCGGAACGGTCAGCAGGTCAGCCAAACATTCCAACCGCTGCCGTTTACTCGTCGTCGTGTTCGACCCAGTCGAAGGTACGGGTGACAGCCTTCTTCCACTCCTTGTAGAGTTTGGCCCGCTTGTCTTCGTCCATGTCGGGCTCCCAGCGCTTGTCGACACCCCAGTTGTCGCGCATCTCGTCGTAGCTTGTCCAGAAGCCGACGGCGTAGCCGGCAGCGTAGGCCGAGCCGAGCGCCGTGGTCTCCGCCACCTTGGGCCGGATCACGGGCACGCCGAGAATATCCGACTGGAACTGCATGAGCAGGTCGTTGTAGACCATGCCGCCGTCCACCTTGAGTGCGGTCAGCTCCACGCCGCTGTCCTTTTCCATCGCTTCCAGGACCTCGGCGGTCTGGAAGGCGGTGGCTTCGAGGGCGGCGCGGGCAATGTGGCCGCGGTTGACGTAGCGGGTGAGGCCAACGATGACGCCACGGGCGTCGTTCTTCCAGTAGGGGGCAAAGAGGCCGGAGAAGGCGGGCACGAAGTAGGCGCCGCCGTTGTCTTCGACGGTCTTGGCCAGGTTCTCAACCTCGGCTGAGGAGTCAACCATCTTAAGGTTGTCGCGCAGCCACTGCACGAGGGCGCCGGTGATGGCGATGGAGCCTTCCAGGGCATACACGGCGGGCTCGTCGCCGAACTTGTAGGCGAGCGTGGTGAGCAGGCCAGACTCCGACGGCACGATTTCTGTCCCGGTGTTGAGGATCATGAAGCAACCGGTGCCATAGGTGTTCTTCGCCTCGCCGGGGCTGAAGCAGACCTGGCCGACTGTGGCGCCCTGCTGGTCGCCGAGGTCGCCGGCCACGGGGATGACGCCGCCGAACGGGCCATCGGCCTTCGTTTCGCCGTAGACGTAGGAGGACGGGCGGATCGTCGGCAGCATCTGGCGCGGGACGCCCATGATCTGGCAAATCTCCTCATCCCAGTCGAGGGTCTTCAGGTCCATGAGCATCGTGCGGCTAGCGTTGGTCACGTCGGTGACGTGCACGCCGCCGTCCGGGCCGCCGGTGAGGTTCCAGATGAGCCAGGTGTCGATGTTTCCGAAGATCGCGTCGCCGCGTTCGGCCGCTTCACGCACGCCGTCGACGTTGTCCAGAATCCACTTGATCTTCGGGCCAGAGAAGTAGGTGGCCAGCGGCAGGCCAACCTGATCGCGGAAGCGATCCTGACCACCGTCACGGGCGAGTTGGTTGACAATCCGGTCGGTGCGCGTGTCCTGCCAGACAAGGGCGTTATAGTAGGGCCGGCCTGTGTTCTTATCCCAGACCACCGTGGTTTCGCGCTGGTTGGTGACGCCGACGGCGGCGATGTCTTCAGCGGTAGCGCGCGCTTTGCGCATCGCTTCGCGCGTCACGTCCTCGGCGCGCGCCCAGATTTCCATCGCATCGTGTTCGACCCAGCCGGGTTGCGGGTAGATCTGCTCGTGCTCCATCTGGTGCGAGGCGACGGGTTCGCCCGCGTGGTTGAAGATCATGCAGCGGGTACTGGTCGTACCCTGGTCAATTGCTGCTACATATTTTGCCATGGTTACCGTTCTCCTTGGTTCTTAGGACGCTTCAAGCGTGTCCAGTAAAGCTTTCAATAACAGGTAACTGCTGGTCGCGCCGGGGTCCTGGTGGCCGATGCTGCGCGCCCCCAGGTAGCTGGCCCGTCCTTTACGGGCCTGCAGCGGGATCGTCTCTTTCATCCCTTGCTCGGCGCCAGCGACGGCAGCGCGCAGAGCTGCTACCGCGTCGCCGCCATTGTCCAGCTCGGCGCGATAGGCCGCGAGAGCCGGGAGCCAGGCGTCAACCATCGTCTTATCGCCCGGCTGGGCGCGACCACGCTGGACAATGCCGTCCAGACCCGCCTGGAGAACCTCCAGCAGATCTTCGGCGCTCAGCTCTTCTTTGGCGGCAGCAGCCATGCCGCCGCGCATAAAGAAGGTGCCGTACAATGGCCCGCTGGCACCGCCGACGCTGCTGATGAGGGTCATGCCGGTCGTCTTGAGGATGTTGCCGATGTCCTTATCGGCGACGGTGGGGAGCTTTTCCATAACGCGATCGATGCCGCGTTTCATGTTAATGCCATGGTCGGCATCGCCAATGGCGGCGTCGAGCTGGGTCAGGTACTCCTTGTTCTCCGTCAATACCTCGGCAAGCTTCTCCAGCCAGGTTACGATTTCGTCTCGTGTGGTCATGGGTTCTGTTCCGATGAAAGGGCGTCCGGCGACAGTGGTGGGCCGAGCAAGCCGGCCTATCCGCTCCTAACCGGCGCACTCTCGCCGTGGCTTACGCGCCAACGCGCAGGCCTGCAGTCTTGGCCGGCGCATCCCAGAACTTCAGGATCTCGTCGTCGGCCTTCAGTAAGGTAATAGACATACCCTGCATCTCCAGGCTGGTGATGTACGGGCCGATCAGGTTGCGTACGATGGTAAGGCCCTTGTCCTTGCAAACTTGATCCAGCTTGCGATAGACGGCATACAGCTCTGCTACAGGTGTCCCACCCATGCTGTTGACAAAGGCGATAACCTCATCGCCGCGTTCAAAGGGCGCGTCGGTGAGCTCAAGCTCGTACCATTCACCCTTGTCGTTATCCCATTCGCGGACGGTGCGGCTGTAGCCGGGATCCTCGATGATTTCCAGAGCCATCATCTCGGTGATTTCGTCGGCGCTCATCATGTCGACGCGGCGCTGGCCTGGCTCGCCGTGGATGCCGATGCCGATCTCGATCTCGTTCTCGCCAAGCTCGAACGTCGGCTTGCCGGCAGCCGGTACGATGCAGCTGGTAATCGCCATGCCCATGCTGCGGCCATACTGGTTCACCTTGCGCGCCAGGTCGGCGAGCTGCTCGAGGTCATAGCCGGCCTCGGCAGCGGCGCCGACGATCTTCTCGGCGAGCACCGTGGTGCCGACGCCACGCCGGCCGGCGGTGTAGAGGCTATCTTTGACGGCGACGTCGTCGTCGATGAGGATCGTCTGTACCTTGATCCCTTCGGCCGCGGCCAGTTCGGCGGCCGTTTCGAAGTTGAGGACGTCGCCCGTGTAATTCTTCACTAGGAAGAGCACCCCGGCGCCACTGTCCACAGCTTTCGCTGCTTCATACATCTGGTCGGGAGTGGGGCTGGTGAAGACCTCGCCAGGGCAGGCCGCGTCGAGCATGCCCATGCCGACGAAACCACCGTGCATCGGTTCATGACCGCTGCCGCCACCGCTCACCAGGGCGACCTTGCCGGCTACGGGCGCGTCGGCCCGGTAGACGTAGGTCGGGTCAAAGTGGACCTTCAAGAGGTCGGGGTGGGCTACGGCCATCCCTTCCAGCTGCTCGCGAACAACGTCGTCGATGGCGTTTATCAGCTTTTTCATGAAACGCTCCTTTTGAACTCTATCGTCACACATTGCATAGCAGCAATGTGGGCAAGAACAAGAGCAGAGAGAGTGGCTCCCCAACCTTTCACTCTGCTCTCATTCTACGGGTAAGCACTCGCGTGAGGCTGTGTCTGAAAGAGCTCAGATTGCGCAGCTAACGCTTCGCGCAGGATTCGTCTCCGCGGTGTCTACAGTGCTGGCCGCGGGAGGCTAGATCTCGTCCTCGGCACGCGTGCGGCCGACCGGTTCCACGGTCGGCAGGAATGGCGAGATGAGCCAGTCGTAGATGAAGGGAGCGATCATGCCGCCGATGCTCGTGACAATCACCGGCGGTATCAGCCAGTAGAGGCCGGTGAAGAGCCCTTGGGTTCCCGCGAGCAAACCGAAGATGCGCGGGCCAAGGTCACGGGCCGGGTTAATGGCGTAACCGCTGGGGCCACCCAGGGACAGGCCGATCGCGAGCACGAGCATACCGATCATAAAGGGATGCATGTTGCCGGCTGTGGGGGCGACGTTCTTCTCGTCGGTGATGGCTAACACACCCCAAAGCAGCATCATCGTGCCAAAGAGCTCGGCTAGGCTGGCGTTAAAGATGCTATAGCTGCCGGCAGCGGCAGCGCCTTCCCCTCCCCAGAACGCCTGGCCAAAGACGGAACCAGGCCCGGTGCTCCATACGTTGGGCATGCCTGCTTCCTGCAGACCTTCCATGTAGACGAGGTAGACGGCGGCAGCGCCGAGGAAGGCACCGAGCATTTGTGCCCCAATGTAGGGCAGAACCTTGGACCAGGGGAAGCCGCGCTTCACGGCCAGACCCAGGGTTACAGCCGGGTTAATGTGGGCACCAGAGACGCCGCCTGCCACGTACACAGCCATGGCGACGGCGAAACCCCACCCGAACGCGATGGTGTTCCAGTTGTAGGCTGGCGCTGCAAGGCGCGGCGCCAGGCCGACATGAGCCACCACACCATCACCCAGCAGAATCAGGATGAAGGTGCCAAATACCTCGGCGAGCAGTTCGCCGGTAATCCCTTTATCTCTCTCCATGAGTATTACCCTCCAAGACTCAGTTGTCGTAACACGATTGTGGTTGATAGTGCCTCTTCCCGATGAGAGGCTGCGGGGAACTTGACTGCTATGTGCCGTCGATAAACCCTCCTTCCTCCCACACCCGTCAAACCGTCACCAACACCTATGCCGTCCCTCACGGCACCGTCGCTGCCACCGTGCGGTGCCACGCGACCGTTGGTGAATATGCACAAGAAAGTAGCGCGGGAACCTGGCAGAACTGCCAGTATCAGGCACGCTATCGGCTAACACCAATCTTCAGTGTAGATCAGGCCGGGCGAGATTCAACTGAAAGCGGTCGAATGTTTCGAAGTGAAACGCCTTTTTGATACTACGGTTTCATTCTGAAACATCGCCACGCCCGTTGCCGGAAACCTTGAAGTAGTCGGGTCTGAGGTTGTAGCGCTTCATCTTGCGCCACAAGGTTGTGCGGCCGATCTGCAGCAGCTCGGCCATCTCTGTCACGTGCCCCTGGCAAGCCCATCCGGCACGCACAATGGCCTCGCGCTCCGTTTCGGCCAGGGAAAGCAGCGGCTCGGCGCGCGGTGATGGCCCGGCGACCACACGGCCGGCGCGCACGGCAGCCGGCAGGTCCGAAAGCTGGATCGTACTGTCCTGGCACTGGCTCAGCGCCCGCTCCAGGACACTCTCGAGCTCGCGCACATTGCCCGGCCAGGGATAACGGCTCAGTACGGCCATCGCCTCATCGCTCATCCAGGTAGCACGCTCTGTCGTGGCCGTGAAGCGCGCCAGGACGCGCTCGGCGAGCAGCGGGATATCTTCTGGGCGCTCGCGCAGGGGTGGCACGTAGATGTTGAACACGCCAAAACGATAGTAAAGGTGACTGCTGAAGCTGCCATCGGCAACCAGCTCTTCGAGGTCGGCCGTGGCGGCGGCGATAATACGCACGTCGACGGCGATGGGCTGCACGCTGCCGAGGCGTAACACATGCCCGGTCTCGATCAGCTGCAGCAGCGCCGCCTGCATTTCCAGGGACAGGTTCTCGACCTGGTCGAGCAGCAGCGTGCCGCCGTTGGCCAGCTCAAACTTGCTCGGCCGGCTGTTGCTGCTGTCGGCCGAGCCGAGGAACTCGCTAATCATCAGCTCGTGGGGGATGGCGCGGCAGTTGACACCGATGAATGGGCCGCTGGCGCGCGGGCCGTCGTTGTGGATGGCGCGTGCCAGGTAGTTCTTGCCGGCGCCGCCGTCGCCGCGCAGGAGGACGGGGGCCTGCCCGCGGGCGGCGACGCGCGCCTGGCGTAGCGTGGCGCGCATCGACCGCGATTGGCTGGTGACGTCGTCGAGGTGCAGGGTCACGTTGGTACCCATCTGCGCGTGGACGAGGCGCCGGACCTGCTCCATCGGCCGTAAGAGAGCAATGGCGCCGATCGGCTCATCTCCCTCGACGACCGGGCGCAGGCTGAGCAGGCAGGAGACGCTGTCACCGTTGGCGTTGAGGGTGAGTTCGACGTCATGCAGCTCCTCGCCTGCTTTGCTTGCCTTAAGGAGGTGCTCGGGTAAGGAAAGGACCTGTTCGAGCTTCCGGCCGAGGATGACCGAGCGGCGCCGGCCCAACATCTGCCCGGCTAACGCATTGGCATGGCGGATGACGCCGGTCGCATCCCAGGCGATGATCCCTTCGCTGACGGCGCCAAGGGTCGTATTCACCTCGCTGAGATGGCGGTTGGCTTCTTCGACGTACCAGTCTGTCTGTAACTGGTTGCTGAGGGCCCGCGCGGCGGTCATGACCAGGCCTAGGGTATGGGAGGTGGCGCCGGAGGCGGGGCCGACAATGACCAGAATGCCTTCCATGCGCCCGCGCACGTCGTACACCGGCGCCGCGGTCGTGGCATAGCTGTGGTAGATGTGCAGGTAGTGCTCCGGGCCGACAACCTGCACGGGCGTGGCCAGCATGCGCACGAGGCCCACGGCGTTGGTGCCGACATGCTCCTCGCTCCAGTAGCTGCCCTCGTCGAGAGAAGCGGCGCGCAGCCGGTCGGTTGCTGCGGCATCGCCAAGATAGTCGAGAACGCAGCCGGCGCTGGTGGTGAGCACGATGGCGCAGTCTGAGCCTTCGATGAACTGGTGGATATCCTCCATGAGCGGCGCCGCCATGGTCGTCAGGACGGTATGGGCGCGCCGTACGGGCTGGAGCGAGGCAGGCGAGAGACGCTTCAGCCGCGGCAGGGCATAGGGGTCGAAGCGCGGGCGGCAGCGCTGCCACGATTGCCACACGGCGGGGTCAAGGTGGGCCAGCTCCTCGCCGCTGAGCTCGCCCCGTTCCACATACCGGCTCCAAAGACGCTGCACCCGCCCGCTGCGGAATGGATAGTCCTGTGGTTGCATGGTTAGTACCTAGCGCCAGCGCGGCTGTTGCTCACATTCGATAGACGGCACACCCTGGATTATAGCAGGGATGAGGTGGAGAGGGGAGCAAGAGCACGCCTGTAAGAAGGTCGTTGGAACGGATGTTCCCTCCGACGGGGCCCGGTTGACACTCCTCTGGGGCGCGGCTACAATCGTTTGCTAGAGGTGGTGTCGATGCAGCTTAAGGATCATCTAAGAAATGAGATGGCTGACGCCATGCGCAGCGGCGAGCGCGAGCGCCGCGATGTGCTGCGCCTGCTCGTGGCGGCCATCAAGCAAGAAGAAGTGGACAGCGGCCAGCCTCTGGACGACGAGGGGGTGCTGACTGTGCTGCGGCGCCAGGCGAAACAGCGCCGCGAGACGATCAACGATGCTTATGCGGCCGGGCGCCAGGATCTGGTCGCCCAGGAGGAGGCGGAGCTGCGCCTGATTGAGAGTTACCTCCCGCAAATGATGAGCCGCGAGGAAATCCGAGAGCTTGCGGCGCAGGCCATCGCCGAGCTCAACGTGAGCGACCTCAAGAGCATGGGGCGCGTGATGGGGCAGCTCATGCCGCGGCTGCAGGGCAAGGCGGAGGGTCACGTGGTCAGCGATGTTGTGCGCGAGCTGTTAAGCGGGCGGGCGTGATGGCCCTGCCGCGCGCTTCGCATTCCGCAGGCAGCCACATTTCACGATGAACAATAACGACAGTGCGAATGGCGCGATGACCGTGTTGCGCCAGATCCGCCAGGAAGCGGCGCTCTGGCTGTTTGGTGCTCTCCTGGTGGTGGCCCTGACGGCGATTTTCAGCTTTAACCTCGTGCGCAGCACGCAGGTGGCGGTCACCCTGGGCGAACCGGCGGCGACGGACGTGCTGGCGCCGCAGACGCTGAACTACTACAGTGAGGTTCTCACGGAGCAGGCACGCGAGCAGGCGCGGGCGCGGGTAGCCGATGTCTACTCGCCGCCGGACGTGGCGATTGCCCGCGCGCAGCTCAACCAGGTGCGCGCCATCTTCAGCTTCATCGAGGTCGTGCGCGCCGATAATCAGGCAGACGCGGCGACCCGGCAGCGCTACCTCCAGCAAATCGAGGGGATTACCGTCGAGCCGGAGATCGCTGCGCCGCTGCTCGGCTTCAGCGCCGAGGAGTTCAACGTGGTGCGGAACGATATCGACCGCATCGTCGAGAACGTAATGCGCCAGGAGATCCGCGACGATGGCGCGTCGCTGACCGAAGCGCAGCGTGCGGCGCGCGGCCAGTTCAGCCTGACGCTGAGCCAGCCGCAGGAGCGGGTGGTGACCGCGCTCGTCGCACAGTTCATCGTGCCCAACAGCTTCTTCGACGAGGAAGCGACCACCCAGCGGCGCGCCGACGCCGTGGCCGCGGTCGAGCCGCGCGAGCGAACGGTGGTGCGCGACCAGCCGATCCTACGCGTGGGCGACACGGTCACCGAGGAACATCTGGAAGCGCTCGAGAAGTTCGGCATGTTGCAGCGCGACATTAGCTGGGGGCGGCTGGGCAGCGTTTTCTTTGCCGTTCTGCTCTCCGTCGCCTTGCTGATGCTCTACTGGAACCGTTTCCGCGGCCCGCTGCTGAACTCGCCGCGCTACCTCACGGTGCTCGGCGGCCTGATTATCATCTTTGCGCTGGGGGCGCGCCTGCTTGTGCCCGGGGCCGGCGCCTATGCCTATCTTTTCCCGTCAG
>JAVVFG010000145.1:0-9232 GCA_032260445.1 Anaerolineae bacterium
GCCGAGGCCCAGGGCAAACTTGCGATTGCGCAGCAGGACGCTGAAATAGCCGCGCTGAGTTGGTCCTTCCTGTTCTGGCGCCGCCGCACTGATAGTCGTCATCGTCTATGCGTTTCCCGAGGCGCCATGGCGAATACGTGGATCGATAAGCGGATACGCGATATCGATCAGGAAATTGGCCACGGCAACACCGACAATGATCAACAAGACACTCCCCTGGATCACCGGAAAGTCAAGTGTCTTAATCGAATTAAAGATCAGCCAGCCAATGCCGGGATAAGCAAAGATAACCTCTGTAATCAGCGCCCCGCCGACGATGTGCCCGAGCGAGATCGCCAACCCGGTGGCCTGCGGCAACAGCGCATTGCGGAAGGCGTAGCCCCACAGAATTCGGTTTTCCTTCAAGCCCATCGCCTCGGCGTTGAGGATGAAATCCTCTCCCTTCAACGTCTTGATCAGGCTGCGCATACTGAGGAACCACCACCCCAAAGAAACGACGATAATGCTCAGGGCCGGCAGCATCGCATGATAGAGCACATCACGGATAAACGCCCACTCAAAGGCTGGTCGCAGGCCGAGTGAATAGGCTCCCGACAGCGGGAAGATCGGCCAGCGATAGGCGAAGAAGAAGACAAATAGCAAGGCGAGGATGTAATAAGGCGTCGTATAGAGCAACAAGGCCACCGGCACGAGCATCTGGAAGAAAGGCGATTTGCGCCCGCGCCAGCCCACGACGGCGCCGATAATCGAGCCCAGGATCCAGCTGACGAGAGTTGTGAGCGTCAGAAGACCAACCGTCCAGGGCAAAGAATACCTAAGAAGGTCGGTGACCTGGGAAGGGAAACTGGCGATCGAGTAGCCCAAGTTCCCTCGTAGCAGCTGGCCAAGGAAGTTTAGATACTGCTGCCACAGGGGCTGATCCAATCCAAACATGCGGCGGTACTCCTCGATTAGCTCCGTCGCCCCCCTACTACCGCCGACTGCCGCCAGATTTGTCATGATGCTGCTCAGCGGATCGCCGGGCACGAGGCGCGGTACGAAGAAGACGACGGTAATCGAGATGAGTATCGTGAGCACCAGCAGTGCAAGCCGTAGCCCAAAATATCGCAGATAAGCCACGCTTCCTATCTTCCTCCCGGTCCGCACCCTACAAGCAGCACGCTTACCGGGACTGGGGAATAGGCTTGGGGTCGGGAGGTTACACTCCCACCCCCAAGCCCTCATTCTTCCGGCTCAGCGAGCCGGGCCATCAGCTACCTATTGGCCGCCCCCTGCGCCGGTAGCAGGATGGATACCACCAACCCACTCGCCGGTTTCGGGTGACTCATAGCCATTGATCACCAGGTTGAAAGTTGCCCACCAGCTAACAGGCATGTTCCACGGGTCCTCTGCCGTGGGCCATCCCTGCCAGTAGGTCGTGTTGAACGGCACCAGCGCCGGCGCCTGCACCATGCTGATCGCCGGCAGATCCGCGAAGTAGATCTCCATTGCCTCTCTGTAGAGGTCAATCATCTGGTCCTGCTCGTCCTCGGACAGCACAGCCATCTGATCGAGAATGGCATCGAACTCCGCGTTCTGGTAGCGGAACGAGTTACGCTCGTACCACGGGGCCGGCTCGCCCAACTCGACGTAGAACTTGCTGTGGAACAGCTCCAGGTTGTCGTAGATGTAGCCGGGGCACATCGAGTGCAGCTTGATGTCGTATTCGCCGCGCAGGGTGGCGTCGGCGAGAACGGGATCGCTCGTCGGCTGAAGGTTGACCTCAAAGCCGCCCGCTTCTAGCTGATCAGCCAACACAGTAGAGACTTTCATCTCTTCTGTCGAGTTCGCATTGACCAGGTAGGTGATCGTTACCCGTTCACCATTTAGGGTCCAGAAGCCGTCGCCATCCTTGGTGAAGCCGAGCTCGGTAAAGCGAGCTTCCGCTTCTGCCGGATCGTAGGCGTTCACCGGATATTGATCCAGCAGGTCGGAAATGGCATCAAAGTAGGGTTGGTTGCCGTCGTAGTAAGGCCAGATGCCCCAGCTGGGCACCGTCGTGCCCTCGTAGGCCAGCTGGACGATCTGGTCGCGGTCGATCAGGTAGGACAGCGCCCATCGCGCCTCGGCCTGATCCCACGGTTCGTGCGCATTCTGCACCATCAGCGCGCGTGGACAGGGGTCGAGCCAGGCATAGGGCTCCTCGTCCGTCCAGGAGATCAGGTTGGGGTTACGCGCGGCAACCGCCTGATAATCAGGCAATGACAGAATGCCGATGTTAGGCGAGTCGAGCTCGTTGTTGGCCAGCGCCAGCGCAACACTGGTCGACGGGCCGACGTACTGGAAGTTGATGAAGCGTGGGCCTGGCGTGATGCCAAAGACCTCAGTTCCCCACCAATCCTCGTCGCGCTCGTAGCTAATCGCATTCTGCGACGCGTTGGCCAGGACGTACGGCCCGGTGCCGATCGGGTTGCTGCTCTTGAAGGTCAAGGGATCCTCACCCTCCCAGACGTGCTGCGGCAGGATCGTCAGACCGCCCCAGATGCCGACGGCCGGGAACGCTTCACGAATCAGGTGGAAACGCGGGTTGGACTCGAGCAAGTTAATCGTCACCGTCAGGTCGTCAGCCGCTTCTATAGATTCCACGCGCGAGCGGACCTCCTCGGCCCAGGTCATGCCCGGATTCTCGAGCAACAGATTGTAGGTGAAGATGACGTCGTCCGCCGTGAACGGCTCACCGTCGCTCCACGTGACGCCATCACGGATGTGTACCGTGATCGCCGTGTAATCGTCGTTGTATTCGTAGCTTTCGGCCAGCCAGGGAATGAACTCGCCGGTCTGCAGGTTGTAGTAGAAGAAATATTCGTAGACCACCTGGTGCAGGCCGGTGCTCGAGCGGCTCACGCCCGGTGCATACAGGTTCAGGTTAGAAGGATCGGCGATGGGGCCGTTAATGGCGATATTCATCTGTTCGGCCCGGCCTTCCGGAGCCGCCGCTGCCGGCGCTTCGACGGCTTCGGTCGTCACTTCTACCTCGACGACGCGCGTCACCTCGACTATCTCTTCAACCGTCTCGACAATCGACTCCCCCTCTACGATCCTCGTCACTTCTCTCTCGACGACTTGCGTGACGACAACTTCCTCAGGTGTTTGCGCGCAAGCGGCAATGATGAGCGTTACGAGTAAGAGCACTACACTTAACTTCATCCAGCTTTTGACATTCATTTCGTACCTTCTCCTCTATGGATTCGTTCCACGATCGACAGCACGTGAATCAGCCATAACCGGCAAAGCACGGAAAATGGCATCCGAGTGCCCACTCGGCGAGGCATTGTTATGCTTCCAACTTTCCTTCACCTCCTTGCGGCGATCTTTCGTTCACTGCAGCGCCGGGCCAACCACGGCACGACGGTCACCGGCCAGTCATTCCTGGTGGTTAAGCTGTCTCGTAAAGTGGCAATTTCTCGATCAAGACACGCTCCATTTCCTCGGGACGGAGCGGAGGATACGTATCGTGGAGATAACAGGCAGCAGCACGAAACTGGTCAGTGCGATAGAGCAGTGGCGCCCGTTCGAGGCAGGGAGCAAAGGTGTGTGCGCAGCGCGCCGCGAATTTGCAGCCAACGTTTGCGAGGGCCTCTTCGGCCAGCGGCGAGGGCTCAGGTTGCTCGCGCCACGGCCGGTTGGGATCGGGCAACGGAATAGAACCAACGAGCAATTGCGTGTACGGATGGCGCGGCTCTTTTACCACGAGGCTGACGTCTCCTACCTCGGCGACTGCGCCGCGGTAGAGCACAACGATATTGTGGCTAATCTGGTATGCCGTCGTCAAATCGTGCGTGATGTAAATGATGGAAATCCCGAACCGCTCGTTGAGATTGCGCAGGTTTTCGAGAACGGTGGCACGCAGTGATGCGTCGATCATCGACACCGGTTCGTCGGCGATAATCAGTTTCGGTTTCAACAGCAGCGCCCGCGCGACCATGATACGTTGTCGCTGGCCCCCGCTTAGCTGGTGCGGATAACGGCCGAGGGTCTCCGCCGGACGTAGGCCAACGGCGTCGAGCGCTTCCTCCATCAACCGCCGCATTTGCGCCCTGCTTTCAGCTAAGCGGAACTTTTGGATAGGAACTTCCAGAGCGTGGTCCACACGATAGAACGTATTGTACACCTCGAAAGGATCCTGAAAGACGGCCTGAACATCACGCCGGAACTGCAGCCACTCAGCCCGCCTCAGCCGGGTCAGCGGCTTACCTTGATAAAAGACCTCACCTTCTGTCGGCGCTTCCAGGCCCAGCAACAGCCGCGCCATCGTCGTCTTACCGCTACCGCTCTCGCCGACGACGGCCATAATCGAGGGCTGTTCCGGATCGATGGTCAGCGAAAAGTCCTCGAGCGCCACGGTCTCCTTCTTGGTGATCAGACCGCTGCGGAAAATTTTCGTTACGTTGCGTGCTTCGAGAAGCACGGTCATGCTTTCACCTCTTCCTCGGCGCGCTTGCTCGGTTGAAGCATAAGCTCGCCGTCCTGCAACAGAAGGCACGACGCGCGGCGCCCCGGCCCGATTGTCTGCAACACCGGCTCTTGCTCTTTGCAGCGCTCGATGGCATAGATGCAGCGAGGATGAAAGACACAACCCGATGGCAGATCGAGCAGCGAGGGCGGGGCACCCTGCGCGCTATGGAAAGCACCCTTTTCTTTGAGTGTTGTCAGGCTGGACACCAGGAGCCGGCTATAAGGATGTTGTGGATCGGCGAAAAAGGGTGAGACAGCGCCCTCTTCCACCAACTTCCCAGCATAGATGACGCCCATCCGGTCGGCAAACTGCGCCATCAAGCCCATGTCATGCCCAATGAGAACGACTGCAGCGTCAAGCGCTTGCTGTACATCGCGCAGCGTCTGCATAACCTGGCGCTGCACGACGACATCAAGTGCACTGGTCGGTTCGTCGGCGATGATCAGACGGGGGCGAAGGCTGATAGCGATGGCAATGGATACCCGCTGCTTCATCCCGCCGCTCAGTTCGTGGGGATACATATTGGCCACTTCTGGTGACAGCCCTACGCGTGGCAGCAGGTCGGCAATATGGGCTTCCACCTGGCGATGGTTCATCGGGATACCATGGCTCCGTAACCCATCGGATATCTGTTCGCGGACACGGATCACCGGGTTCAGCGAGTTCATCGCCCCTTGCGTCACCAGCGCCACGTCTGCTAGGCGGCGCTGCCGCATCTCCTCATCCGAAAGGCTGAGCAGATCTTCGCCATCCAGCAGGATCTTCCCCTCTACAATCTGTCCCGGCGGCCGGATCAGGCGCATAATCGCTAGCGCGATCGTTGTTTTGCCGGAACCAGATTCCCCGATCAGACCGTAGCGCTCCCCTTCTCCCAACACAAAGCTAACGCCGTCAACCGCCTTGACCGGGCCGCGCGACGTTTGGAAATGGACGCGGAGATTCTCGACTTCAAGGATTGGCTGACTCAAGTTGGCGCGCTCGCCTCCGGTTAACTCAAGCCACTGTCACTGAACTCAAGGTGATGATGCGTGCAGCCGCAGAATTGGAAATCCGTGACACAGATGATTGACAGAGAGATGCACTTTGTTACAATTAGAATACCGTACTAACACGCGTTAGTCAAGATGCCGCGTGGCTGAGGTCGCGTACTAACTCGTCTGCCAGTGGGTAGTGGCTTTACTTCTCCGGCGCGCTGGGGTGCGGCACGGCGGTTGCTCGTGGGCCGGACGCGGGAGAAGAGAGGAACGCTTAACCATGGCTCGGCAACACACAACCAGTAGGGATGTCGCACAACGGGCCGGCGTTTCACGCACGACAGTCTCCTTCGTGCTGAACAATGTCGAAGGCGCCAACATCAGCGAAGACACACGCCAGCGCGTATTGGCCGCCGCCGAGGAGCTGGGTTATGTACCCCATGCAGCAGCCCAGGTACTTGCCGGACAACGAACCCAGATCATCGCGCTCATCTTTCCCTGGACGCCCCATCATCTTCCCACCCACGTTTTTCTCCTGCAGGTTCTGGAAGGGCTGCTTCGCGTCGTTCGCGAAAAGGGTCTCCGTTTGCTGATAGACTCACCGGGAGATGGTCGCGGTCACCGCAGTTATCTAAACCTCATGCGCGCCAAGCGCATTGATGGCCTCATCGTGATCGACCCGCGCTCCGACGATCCCGCGTTGAGAAGTCTGATCGACGGTGGTTTTCCACTGGTCTTAATCGGCAACCTGCCCGGTATGCCCGTCTCTTCCGTCGACGTCGACAACCGCGCGGCTGCCCGCGCGGCTGTGCAGCATCTGCTCGACTACGGTCACACGCGAATTGCCTGTATCACCAATGCGCCACTACCATCGTTTACGGTCACTGAGGAGCGGCTGCTCGGCTATCGCGACGCGCTGGAGGCCGCTGCTATTCCGTATGATGAACATCTGGTTCGTATGGGTGCCTACACACCGGAAAGCGGATTCAGCACGATGAGCAGTCTGCTCGACGAAGCGGACCCGCTACCAACAGCCGTATTCGTGGCCAGTGACGTCGTGGCCTTCGGGGCGATCGCGGCGATCCAGCAACGCAATCTCCGCGTTCCGCACGACATCGCCGTCGTCGGTTTTGACGACGTGCCGCTGGCGCGCTTCATGAACCCACCGCTGACCACCGTCCATATTCCGGCAACCCGCCTGGGACGCCAGGCGGGTGAGTTACTCTATTCGCTCGTCATCGACGAGGCTGCGGCCGAGCGGCGCATCCTTCTGGACACGCAGCTTGTCGTCCGCAGCTCTTCCGGCCCGCACTAGGCCATGTCTGCCGCCCCCTTCTCGAGGAGCCACTTGCCATGACAGGCCAGATCAAGACAGTTCATACTATTTTCAAGACCCACCTCGATCTCGGCTTCACCGACCTCGCGGCCAATGTCGTCCGCCAATATTTCGAGGAATATCTGCCCCTTGCGCTGCACACGGCCGAAACGTTGCGCCGGGCCGGAGGACCCGATCGCTTCATCTGGACCAGCGGCGCGTGGCTCATCTATCACTATCTGGAAACTGCCAGCCCGGCCGAGCGGCAGAGGATGGAGGCAGCGATCGAAGCGGGCGACATTGCCTGGCATGCCATGCCCTTCACCGTTCACTCGGAATTGCTGGACGTGTCGTTATTCCGCTACGGGTTGCGCTTTGCCCAGCAGCTAGACCGCCGCTTTGGCCGGCGTACGATCGCCGCAAAGATGACCGACGTCCCGGGCCACACACGCGGCATCGTTCCCCTTCTCGCCGAGGCCGGCATTCAATTCCTCCACATT
Source organism: Anaerolineae bacterium (assembly GCA_032260445.1). Classification (GTDB taxonomy): domain Bacteria; phylum Chloroflexota; class Anaerolineae; order Promineifilales; family Promineifilaceae; genus JAAYYY01. Next base: position 7,285 of record JAVVFG010000145.1, read on the forward strand.
GGCGTCAACGAAGCTTCCACGATGCCCGATGTCCCGCCGCTCTTTATCTGGCGCGACGATGACGGCGGCGAGCTTGTCGTCATGTACCAGCACACGTACGGCACCACCATGGCGCTGCCAGACTGTAGCGAGGCCATCGCCTTTGGCCATACCGAGGATAACCGCGGTCCGCAGTCGCCAGAGCAAGTTGCCACGATCTTCGCCGGGCTGCGCCGGACCTTTCCACAGGCCGACGTCATCGCGTCGACGCTGGATGCGTTTGCGCGGGCACTCCCGCCCATCAAGGATCAACTGCCGGTCGTGACCGCCGAGATTGGCGACTCTTGGATTCACGGTATCGCCTCCGATCCCAAGAAAGTCAGCCAGTTTCGTGCCCTCTCCCGCCTGCGGCGCCGCTGGCTGGACAGCCCTGCCGCAGCCCCGGACGAGCAGACGCTCGACCGCTTTTCGCACGCTCTCTTACTCGTCGCAGAACACACCTGGGGTATGGACGTCAAAACACATCTGGCGGACACGAGGAATTTCGACCGGAAGCGGTTCGAGGTCGCGCGGTCACAGTATAACTTTCAGAAAACGGCTGGCTCCTGGCGCGAACAGCGTACCTATCTGGACCAGGCCGTTGCCGCTTTGGCCGGCTCGGCCTTCGCCGCGCAAGCGCGCCGGCATCTATCTGCGACCGAACCGGCCGTTCCTGTGCTTGATGCCTTGACCGAGATTGAGGATGCTTCCACCCGGTTTGAGACAAGCCGCTTCATCCTGCGGTTCGACCCGTCTTCGGGCGCCCTTGTCCACCTCGTTGAGAAGGCAAGCGCGCGAACGTGGGCAACGCGTGACTGCCCGTTGGCTCTGGTCCGCTACCAGACCTTCTCTCAAGCCGACTACGACCGTTTTCTGAACGAATACCTAGCCGGAAGACCGCCGTGGGCTGAGCCTGATTTTTCCAAGCCCGGGCTGGCAAGTGCGGCCGGCCAGAGCCGTTGGTGGCAGCCGTCGCTATCGCGACTGTTCCAGTGTGAAGATGCCGAGACGAAACGTTTTCTTCTCGAGCTGGTCTTCCTCGAGCCTTGCGGCGAGCATTATGGCTGTCCTGCCAGACTATTCCTGACCGTAGACGCGCTGCGGGCACAGCCCACGCTTCGCTTTGATCTACAATGGTTTGAGAAGCCCGCCAACCGCCAGCCAGAGGCGCTCTGGTTTTCCTTCTGCCCGCAGACGCCTGTACCCACAGCGTGGACCCTGGATAAACTGGGTAAGCACATTTCGCCACTGGAGGTCGTCCGCGGCGGGAACGCGAAGCTCCATGCGGTCGGGACCGGCGCCCTCTACGACGACGGCAACCATCGCCTGACCATTGAAACGCTGGATGCCCCCTTGATCGCCCCTGGCGAGCCCTCGCTGTTGCGCTTCGACAGCGAACCGCCAGCGCTGCAACAGGGGATGCACGTGAACCTATACAACAACATCTGGGGCACCAACTTCCCGCAATGGTATGACGAAGATGCACGCTTTCGCTTTGCCCTGCACTTTTCCTCGTAAATAAAGGAGGACGCGATGGCCGAGATAGCAAAGGTCAGCAGCACAGTCCCGCCTGTTGCCGTGGGCGTCATCGGCACAGGCGGTATGGGCCGGCGCCATGCTCTGAACTTGCACAATAAGGTAAAGGGGGTCGTCGTCGCCGGGCTTAGCGATGTCGATGAAGCACGCGCGGCGCAGGTCGCGTCCGAGTGTAACGGCGCCACGATCTTCACCGACCCGTACGAGCTCATCGCCGACGAGCGCATTGATGCCGTCCTGATTAGTTCCCCTGACCCGACCCATGTCGATTATGCTCTGGCCTGTCTCGCCCAGCACAAGCCGGTTCTCTGCGAAAAACCGCTGGCGACCAGCCCGGAAGAGGCACAGCGCGTGCTTGACGCCGAGATCGCTGCCGGCCGGCAATTGGTAGCCA
>JAVVFG010000146.1:0-9229 GCA_032260445.1 Anaerolineae bacterium
GCAAGATCAGCTACTTCGATTCCGCGAAGGTTGAAGTCAACGGCGCCGGTATCGTCATAGTGGATGGTTACGTGCCCGGCGGCGAAGAAGGTTGCCCCCGAGCCAGCGAGGGTGATCGGCCAGAATAGGCCGGTCTCCCGGAAGGTGCCTTCCAAGTCGTCGTGGGCCATGTGGGCATATCGTCCGGCCACTTCTTTGCCGGTTTCAGCGTTGATCAAGCGATCGACGCCAGCGTGGTGGTAGTGAACGCGCACGAGATTCCCACCGTTGTCGTAAAAGAGCGTGTAGTTGAACTGGGCCGTGCCGGCATACAGCAGTTCAAAGTCACCGCAATCGGCAAAGGGCATCGGCTCGAATTCGACTTCCTGCGAACGTCGCTCCGGCGCTGCCGCCCAGGCGACGCTGCTTAGAGTGAGGAGAACGATGCCCATCGCGAGGACAAACAAGACGCGTGCTGAGCCCGCCTCGTGAACTCGTGGACGACTCTCATTCACTGGGCGCGGTCGTAGTGCGCTGCCGATCGCCTTAACGACTGCCGACAAGAATGGCCGCCGCCGCTTCTGCCCCTGGCCGAGAGCTTCTTGCTCCCGGCGCCATTGGTCCCCCTCCCTCAGCGCCTGACGATGTCTACGTGCATACTCGTACTCATTAAAGATCACGTTCCGGTCATGCATTTCACCACTCCTTTGCCTGCGCTTCACCTCTGTCGAGCGAAAGCCGCGTCACATCACTGTAAGTAGCCTAGCCGATCGCATGCTGCTCAGGCACCGGTGGAAAGTATGGAGCTAGGGGATGGAAAAAGTATGGAATCAGCGCGTAACGCCCTTTGGTCTTGCGCGAAATGGTATACTTCTTCCTATATAGCGGTCGGGAGGCGTGTGATGGGGCACTTCGACGAGGTCCAACTCGAGGATTACAGGCTGATAGAGCAAATTGGCGCTGGTGGTTTTGGTGTGGTCTTCCGCGCCTATCAGGCCAGCATTGGGCGCGAGGTCGCACTGAAAATCATCCGCCCTGCGGTCGCCAGCCGGCTGGCGTTTATCCGGCGCTTTGAGGGCGAGGCGCAACTGATTGCCCGCCTCGAACATCCTTTCATCGTGCCCCTGTACGATTACTGGCGCGACCCGGAAGGAGCGTACCTGGTCATGCGTATGCTGCGTGGCGGCAGCCTGCGCGACTGGTTAAAGAAGAACCGGCTAACGTTGACGGAGGCGGCTGATGTACTGGATCAGGTTGCCGCCGCCCTCTCTGTTGCCCACCGTAGTCGCGTCGTCCACCGAGACATGAAACCAAGCAATATTCTGCTCGACGAGGATCACAACGCTTATCTCTCCGATTTTGGAATTGCCAGAGACCTCACGTTGCCAGCCGACCCTCTCGCCTCGCCCGAAGAGATCGTCGGCTCGCCCGACTACCTCTCGCCGGAGCAGGCTCGTGGCGAGCCCGTGACTCCGCAGACTGACATCTATAGTCTCGGCGTGATGCTCTACGAGATTGTCACCGGTGAACACCCCTTCCACGAACTTTCCTCGGTAGAGCGGTTATACAGCCACATCAACCAGCCCTTGCCCGCCATCGCCGGCGTGGGGCGAGGCGCGGAGGATGCGCTCAACAGAGTCATCCAGAAGGCCACGGCAAAGAACCCAGCTCATCGTTACCAGGACGTGCTGTCCCTGGCCAGAGAATTCCGGGAAGCGGCCATCGATCGCGAACTCACCGGCGCGCTCATCGCCGAGCAACTCACGCCGCGCGAGATGGACATTCTTGAGCTCCTGGGCGAAGGGCTCTCCAATCAGGAGATCGCTGCTGAACTGGTCATCTCGCTCTCAACGGTCAAATGGTACAACCAGCAAATCTACAGCAAGCTGGATGTCAGCAATCGCGTCCAGGCAGCGATGCGCGCGCGCCAGCTTGAGCTAATCGTCGGGCAAAGCGGCGGCAGCGGGGCAGCAGACGAAACGGCGACGAGCATCTCCTATCTGGCTGCGCCCGAAAATCCCTATAAGGGCTTACGAGCCTTCCTCCAGGCCGATAGAGAAGACTTCTATGGCCGCGAAGCGCTGGTAGACCATCTGCTGAAAATGATGGCCGAGACGAAGGAGCCCCGTTTCCTGGCTGTCGTCGGTCCCAGCGGGAGCGGCAAGACCAGCTTGGTGCGAGCAGGCGTTCTTCCCGCGATTCAGGATGGGCGTCTACCTGGGTCAGAGACATGGTTCACCGTGGACATGGTCCCGGGAAATCACCCTCTGGACACGCTCGAAGTTGCCCTAATCAAGGTCGCCGCTAGCCAGGCTGGCAATCTCCACGAGCAACTGCGTCGCGATGCGCGCGGGCTGGTGCGAGCAACTGAACTAATCCTACCCGATGACAGTCATTTGCTCTTGATCATCGATCAGTTCGAGGAACTCTTCACCTTGCTTGACGACGAGCAAGAACGGCAGCACTTTCTCGATCTCCTCGCCACTGCCGCGACCGATGAGCGCAGCCGGTTATACGTCGTGATCACGCTGCGTGCCGACTACTATGACCGCCCGCTGCGCTACCCCGAGTTTGGTAAGCTCCTGCGCAGCCGCATGGAAACGCTGCTCCCGCTCGGCCCCAAGGATCTGGAGCGAGCCATCAGCGCGCCCGCCGAACGTGTTCATGTCACGTTCGAGCCTGGACTCGTGGCGCAGATCGTCTCCGAGATGAGCTACCAACCTGGTGCTTTACCCCTGTTGCAGGTTGCCCTGCGCGAGCTCTTCGAGCGCCGAAAAGGGCGTGTCATGACGCGCCAGGCCTATCGGGAAATCGGCGGGGCGGTGGGGGCACTGGCCAAACGGGCTGAGAGCGCGTTTCAGGAGCTGGATCCCCACGGGCGCGAGCTGGCCCGGCAGCTGTTCCTGCGCCTCGCCACGCCCGGCGTCGATCTGCCCGACCGGCGCTCCCCTCCGGCCGCAGGACGGCGCGCGGAACGCGACGAACTGCTCTCCATTGCCGGCAATGCCGATCTCATGGATGAAACGATTGACCTGTTCGCTGGCTATCGCTTGCTCGCCCTCGACCGGGACCCGAACAGTCGCCAGCCGACGGTAGAGCTGGCGCACGAGGCATTGCTCGGCGAATGGTCCCGCCTGCGCGACTGGCTCGACGATGCGCGCAGTGAAATGCGCTTGCGCCGGCAGCTTTCGCGGATGGAGACGGAGTGGCGCCAGGCGAAGCGCGATGACAGCTTCCTGCTACGGGGCTCTCGCCTCGACCAGTTTGCCGGTTGGGCTACCAATACCACGCTCCGCTTGACCGCCGCTGAACAGGACTTCCTGGCGGCCAGTCTCGCTGCGCGGCAGGAGCGCAGAGCAACGGAAGAGCTGCGCCGCAAGCGGGAGCTGGAAACAGCGCAACAGCTAGCCGAAACCGAGCGCCAGCGAGCCGAAGAGCAGGGCCAGGCAGCGGCCCGCCTACAACGGCGCGCCCTCTATCTGGCTGGTGCCCTCGTTGTCGCCGCCCTGCTGGCGGTGACCGCGCTCGCTTTTGCGCGTTCTGCCAACCAGTACGCGGGGCGGGCAGAGGGTAGCCTGGCGGTGGCCCAGACGGCGGAGGCTCAGGAAGCAGCCCAGCGAATCCGGGCAGAAGAGGAACGCGAGCGTGCAGAAGTCCAGGCTGTGCTGGCGCAGAGCGCGCGGGCCACCGCCGAAGCTGAGGCGGACGTGCGCGCGACGGCTGAAGCGCTCGCCCGGAACGAACGCCAGACTGCCGAAGAACAGCAGGCAATTGCGGAAGAGCAGCGGGCGATCGCCGAAGAGCAACTGCGGTTGACGCGCTCCCGCCAGCTGGCCCTCAGCGCGCTGACAGTCCTTGAGGAGGATGCGGAGTTAAGCATCTTACTGGCGCTGGCTGCCCTTTCCGAAACTCACACCCCAGAGGCCGAGCAGATGCTACATCGCGCCGTTCTCGCCGACCGGTTGGTGCTACGCCTGGATACCAAAGCCGGCTGGGTTGCTTATAGTCCGGACGGAGCGCACATGGCGACCGTGGGCTTGCATGGAAATGTGACCAGTACCCTAGCCGTATTGGACGCCGCCACCGGTGAGGAACAGGTCGCGCTATCGCTGCCTTACCTGTCTCCCGGTTTTGCCTTCAGCCCCGACGGAACAGCACTCGCGACGGCGCCGGCCATCGCCTCTGTCACGGATACGGCGACTTTACCCCCAGTCCAGTTCTGGGATATCAGCGGCGGCCGCGAGCTAGCGGGGCTCGACCTGGCCGCAGACCAGGATCACCCTCCCTGCGACACCACAGAATTCGTCGGATTCTTGAGCTTTGACATCAGCCCGGATGGCGCAAGTCTGGCGACTGCCCACTGTCTGTACGGCGAGGAAGGCATCGCCATCTGGGACATTGAGAGCGCCACCCAACGACAGCTGCTTTCGGCTAAATTTGGTCCGTCATTCTGGGGCCCCGTCGTCCGCTTTAGTCCGGATGGAGAGTACCTGGCGGCTAGCACGAGGGGCGTGACCGTCACGGTGTGGGACGCCTCTTCAGGGGAGATCAGGCACGTCCTCGAGAATCGCGGGGCAAGACAGGCCGTGGTCACCCACCTTACCTTTAGTGGCGACAGCAGTATGCTGGCGACGGCGAATATGGATGGGACTGCACGGATATGGGACGTCACCACGGGCGAAGAACTTCTCGTTATCCCGACCGGTGGACCTGAGGTCTGGGGCGTTGCCTTCGACCCGGACGGCTCCCGCTTGGCCACGGCCTCCCCCGATGGGAGAACCAAGCTCTGGGATGTTGAGACGGGCAGCGAGTTGCTCTTGTTGTCGGGCCGAGGAGAACGAGTCCGATCGGTCGCCTTCCACCCAGACGGTCACCGTCTGGCGACCACAGTTGCCTCTGGGTCCACCCTGGTCTGGGACCTGGAGCCGACAACAGAGTTCTTTATTGGGCATGGCAAGAGCGCGGGTGTAGAGAACGTCGTCTACACGCCCGACGGCACGCGGATCGTCGCCGGCGACGCAGCTGGCGGAATCACCATCTGGGAGCTTGCCACCGGCCGTGTAATTACCTCATGGCAGGCCCATGACGAAGGCCACTGGAGCTATGTTTCTGTATCTCCGGACGGCGCCCACATCGCGTCAGGGGGCAAGGCGGGCGACGGGGGTCAGATCAAATTGTGGGATGCAAGCACGGGTGACCTGCAATGGGTTGCTGAGGAGGAGGAGCCGGTCTGGAAAGTAGATATCAGCCCCGACGGGACGCGGGTGGCGTTCGGAGGCTTTTTCATGCCCTATATTTCCGTTCGCGATTTGGCGACAGGTGGGTTGGTGTACACGGCGACCGGTACGCTAGTCGTGAGCTTCGATCCGCTTGGTGAACGCCTCGCCGTGGCAGCAGACGTGGAAGTGAGCCCTGAGCTCATCACGGTCTTGGACGCTGCCAGCGGCGATGCCTTGCTCACGATTACCACGGACGTCGCCTTCCAGGGTCCCAGTAACATGGTATTTTCGCCTGATGGCAGGCGACTCGCTGCCAGCTCGTTTGACGGAGCTGTCGCTATTTTCGATAGCTTCAACGGGAACCAGCTTCTGAATATCAAAGCGCATGACGGCACGATCTGGGGCATCGCCTACAGCCCGGACGGCAGTCAGTTCGTGACGACGAGCGTCGACGGGACGATCAAATTCTGGGATGCGGAGAGCGGCGCGTTGCTCCTGACCTTGGACCAGTTCGATGAGGCTGTTGTCAGCGTCGCTTTCAACGAGGACGGGAGCCGGCTGGTTGCCTCAAGTTACGACGGGACGGTGCGTGGCTTTTTGCTTGACCTGGACGAGCTCGTTGCGCTGGCCGTGTCGCGCTTAACGCGCACCTTTACGCCTGAGGAATGCCGCCAGTATCTGCGCCGAGACTCATGTCCCGACGTTACGGACATATCGGGGTAAGAACCCGGCCATTCGTTCTATGCACGTCGGTGGTCGATATCCGTGGCTCCCGCTTCCTACCGGTGGTTTCAAAGCTCTCGCTTCTGTTGAGAGCTTTTGCCTTTTGGGACCTGAGACTTGCTTTGCAGCCAGAATGGGGGCCATCCTTGCCGCACCCGCGAACTGCCGATGATTATTCCTGATTCACGGCAGGCCAGCTTCGTCGAGCCGTACCAGCAGTCCTTTGCGGCGCGGATAGGTCGCGCGGATCTCCCGCAAGCGCGTCTCGAACGCCTCTTCTGTGCCTTGATGGATCGCCAGATCATGGAGTTTGACCAGCAGCTCGACCACTTCGTCGTAGTGGCTATAGCCCTGTTCGAGGAGCTGCCTGGCAAAAGTCCAGGTTTCTTCGGCTTTGGGGGCCAGCGCTTCCAGCTCGCGGATCCGGCGGGCTTCCGCCTTGGCTGCTGCTTGTTGTCGGAGCTGATCCTTCTCCGCTTCGGCAAGGGTCACCAACTCGCCTACAGTTCTGCGTTTCTGGGTACTCTGCCTGATCGCACGGCTCGGCTCCAGGTAGTGCCGGAAAGCGAGGGAGAGATGCGGCTCTTCGCCCTGGGCGAGGCGCAGCAACCATTCATCGCACGTCTCTCGAGGGAGGGCGGCAATCCGCTGGCGCAGATTTGAAGGCGACGCCGGTGCTCGATCGGGGCTGGTTTTCGCCGCCGCGTTGACCAGCGCCTCGTCCAGGTGAAAAGCCTCCACGAAGCGGCGCAACGCTGGGGTCAGCTTTTTGAGACCTGGCGGTACCGGCGGTTCGACTGTATCGTCGCTAACCTCTGAGGAGTCAATCGCCGAAAGCCAGGCCAGATAAAGGGCGCGATAATCCTGCTGCAGGATATCATCCCGTAGGGGAAGCAGGCCATCGAGCGTCCCTTCGCCTTCAATCCAGTCGTAGTATCCCTCCTCATCCCACTGCTTCATCTCTAGAATAACGTAATCGCCAGAGGACTCACAGGAGATGTAATCATCCAAGCAGTATGGCTCTATCTGCCGGGTATCAATCAGGCTTTGCGGAAAGCGGAACATGAGCCGGGTCGTGCCCCAGTTGGCGACGTAGTACATGGCGTCGTAATAGCTGGCCAGCACTTGTTTGGGATTGGCGGGCAAGCTACTCCAGTTATAGACAAAGATAGCCTGCCGAGGATGGGGATTCACGCGACTGGAGAGCCTGCTGACAGCTCGCTGTTCTTCCTCAGTCAGCGGCCGGTCAATCGCCTGGAATTCGTAATATTGGTATTCAGACATGTCCCCTATCTCAACTGCTGCGGGTTAGCCAAGATAGATACTCGAAAGCGAGTCTCCAGCCGCGTATACTAGCCGGCGTAATTCTCGGCAGCAAAACGCTCGATGCGTCGCGTGACTTCCCGCTTCTTGCGTTCCGGTATCTTCACTCCGCCGGAGTCTGGATCAAACACCCATTGTTCTCGAGCCACGATTTCGAAGGCCCCGAGTCGTTCTTCTTTTGCCTGGACGGTCTGGCGCACCTGCGCCTGTTTTCTCTAGCGCCTTCGCCGATGTCGTACAAGAATGGTATAAGTATACCGCCTTCAAGAACGGACAAAGGCCACATTTCTCACGTAATGCAAATCAGCTTTTTGAACTTCGATACAGAAGTTGATCCGGGCGTCCTCGCCCGGGGTCGCGACTACTATGAAGGACGCCGTGTGACGGACGTGGAGGAGACAGACGGCGTTTGGACGGCGACCGTTCTCGGGAGTGCGCCTTATCACGTTGCGGTGACGGAGGAGGCTGGCGGTAGGCTTTCTCTGAGCTGTACCTGTCCATACGATCGGGGGCCCGTCTGCAAGCATATGGTGGCCGTGCTCTTCGCGATTGCCTCGCGCGATGAAGGAGAGCAGGCGGACGGCGGCGAGGAAGGGGCAGACATGCACCAGCCGGCCACAACGGCCAGCAAGCTGCGGGCTGCTTTGCAGGACCTACCGCGGGAGACGCTTCTCACGCTGCTCGTGGAGTTGGGAACGGGCAACCTGCAGGTCGCGCACATGTTGCTAGCTCGCTATGGCCAGCCGCGCGAGACAAAGGCGGAGGCCGTGGCAGCCGTGCGCGGAGCGTTGGCGCTGGGACAGAAGAGCAAGGGCTTTATCGACTACTGGGGCGCGGCGGAGGCTGCACGGGCGGTAGATGCGCTGCTCGGTCAGGCTGGACGCCTCGTGGAGGCGGGTCAAGCCGAGCGGGCTGTGCCTATCTACGAGGCGGTACTAGAGGAGGTATTGGCGGCGATGGCCCATGCCGACGATTCGATGGGCACGCTGGGTGGGACCATTGAGTGGGCGCTGGAAGGGCTGCGCGGCGCTGCCCGGTCTCTGCCGCCGGACCCAGGCGCGTCACTCTTCGCGTACTGCCTGGCGCAGGCTACCAGCCCACCCTACGACGAGTGGGAGTGGCGTTGGGATCTAGCGCAGATTGCCGCCGACCTCACCACCACCCCCGCCGAACGCGCACTCCTCTTTGCCACGCTCGACGGGATGGCCGGCCGGCGCGCAGCGGGCGCCGGGCCCCACTTTCAGGAGCGGCTGTCGGCAGTAGACCGGGAGCGCGCAGATAGGATCCGCCTGACGGTGATCGCACGCCAGGATGATGACGAGGCGGTAGTGGCATTCTTAGAGGCCCGCCTTGACCGGGCATCGTTCCGGGAGGCGCTCGCCCGCCACCACCTGAACCGCGGCGAACGGACGGCGGCTCGCGCTCTCTGCGAAGCCTGGCTGCGCGAGCCGGACAGCGTAGACCCGCGCGACGGGCGCGCCTTTCTGGAGATCCTGCTGCAAATAGCGTTGGAAGAGAGTAATCGCGACGAGATTATCAGCCGGGCAGAGACACTACTGCTAGAAACCGGCGACTTCTCCTACTACGACCGGCTACGGCAGACAGTAACGCCGGAAAAGTGGGGGGCGTTTGTGGAGGCATTGCTGGAGAAGGCTGCGGAGGGCCAGGCGCGCTACCTCGTGCTGCCAGGCCTCTGCGTCCGCGAGAGGCAGTGGGCGCAGTTGCTCGCCTATGTCCAGGACAGCCCATCAGCCCTGGGATCGTACCGGGAGTATCTGGAGCCGCGCTTTCCCGAAGAAGTGGGTGCCATCTACGAGCGGTTGGTCTGGCACACGTTGGGCGGGCGACCGGGGCGGAAAGCATACCAGACGGCGTGTGGGTACCTGCAGCGGATGCAGCTGTTGGGGTTGGGAGAAAGGGCAGCGGCACTGGCGCGAGAACTGGTAGAGACGTATCCACGTCGCCGGGCATTAAAGGAGGAGTTG
>JAVVFG010000147.1:0-9219 GCA_032260445.1 Anaerolineae bacterium
ATGAGCAGAAAGATTCTTGTCATCGACGACCATCCGGAAACGGTACGGCTGATAGAGCTGACCTTGCGCCGCCACGGCTACGAGGTATCTGGCGCTGGCTCGGGCACGGAAGGGCTCGCCGTCGCCGAGTCGGAACCACCCGATCTCGTCTTGCTCGACGTGATGATGCCGGACATGGATGGGCATACTGTCTGCCGCAAGATGCGCGAAGACGACAAGCTGCGCGAGGTGCCCGTCATCATGTTTTCGGCGCGCTCGCAGGTTCGAGACAAGAAGGAGGGCTTTGACGCCGGCGCCAACGACTATCTCGTCAAGCCAACCCGTCCGGCCGAACTCATCAGCCGTGTCGAGGCGATGCTCACCCGCCGGGATGAACAACCGGCAGCGGCGGAGATGGAAGTACAGACCCCGGTGCACAGCGAGGAACCGGACCGCGAGGATGGGCACAAGCCCCCGCAGGTGATTGCCGTCATGGGCGCGCGCGGCGGCGCCGGGGCCACCATTGTCGCCCTCAATCTCGCCGTCAGTCTGGCGGATCAGGGCCAACCGACCACGCTCGTCGATCTGGACGTGCAGCAAGGCCATATCGGCGTCTTACTCGGCGCCGACTTCTACCAGGGTATCGACGAGTGGCTGCAGTTGCCAGCCGGGGAGCTCGAAGCAGCGCTTCCCAACCACTTGCTCGAATACGACGATCGGCTTGAGCTGCTGCTGGCGCGCCCCCAACCGGCTCACGCGCCGGTTCTGGCGCCGGATGTGCCCTTCGCGACGGCCCTGACGATCCTCGAACGGCGGCAGCGCCACCTCGTCTTTGACCTCGGGCGCAGCCGTGGCGATGCCGTCGCGCCGCTGTTCAAGCGCGCCGACCATATCATCATCTGCCTTCGCCCGGAACGCGCCGCGATCACGGCCACAAGGCAGCTGGTGGAGCACCTCGCGCCGCGCCTCTCCAACACCCAGGCCATCCATGCGCTGATGGTAGACAGCGGACAAAGCGACAACCTGCCGCGGCGCGCTGTCGAAAAATATCTGGGCTTTCCCCTATTTGCGGTCGTAACGCTCTACTCCCAGCAAATCGCCGAGGCCGTGAACCGCGAGCTGCCACTGGTCCGCGCCCGCCCTAGCAGTCCGCCGGCTCTCCAGTTTCAAAAAATAGCAGAGCAACTGGCGGTGGCGGAGTGAGCGATGACCGCGCGTTGACCACCGCAGAGCTGATCCGCAAAGCAAAATCAATCCTGCGCGAGGCGCGTCGCGTCGTTGCCCTGACCGGCGCCGGCATTAGCACCCCTTCCGGCATCCCCGATTTCCGTAGCCCGCACTCGGGCCTCTGGGCACACGCCGATCCGATGGAAGTCGCGACGATCTACGCCTTCCGCCAGCATCCCCAGGATTTTTACGACTGGATCCACCCATTGACGGCCATGACCCTGGCGGCCGAGCCCAACGCGGCCCACATCGCGCTGGCCCACATGGAACGTTTCGGCCCCCTCCAGGCCGTCATCACCCAGAACATCGACATGCTGCATACCCGCGCCGGATCGCAGACGGTGCTGGAGGTGCACGGTCACATGCGCGAGATGACCTGCCTGCGCTGCTTTGACATCGTTCCCTCGGCCGGGATCCTGGAGGAGTTTCTGGAAAGCGCGGAAACGCCCCGCTGCTCGTGCGGCGGCGTGCTTAAGCCCAACGTGATCCTCTTTGGCGAGCAGTTGCCGGTACGCACGCTCAATCGCGCCAAGCAACAAACCCGGCTGGCAGACGTCATGTTAGTCGTTGGCTCGTCGTTGGAGGTAGCGCCGGCAGGCGACTTGCCGCTTTTGGCCCATGCGCATGGCGCCCAGCTCATTATCGTCAACTTCGAGCCGACGCACGTCGACGACGCTGCCGACGTCGTCATCCACGCCGACGTGGTCGACGTGCTGCCGCAGCTCGCGTCGGTATTCCAACCAACTTCTGATTGACGGGCGTTGGGCCACTGTGGGACAATGTGAGGGCGCTTCCAGACCAAAGCCGCAGCCTGTGGTAGATTCAGGCAACGTCGTTAACAAGCACAGCGATCACGAGCACGCACCGGCGCGCAACGGAGCGCCCGTCATCGCTAACAAAGGAAGTAAGCTACACCATGCAACGAGAACGCGTCATCATCATTGGGTCAGGTCCGGCAGGCATGACCGCCGCTCTCTACAATGGCCGCGCCCAGCTGCAGCCCCTGGTGATTACCGGCACCCAGGTGGGCGGCCAAATCTCGATCACCAACGAGGTCGAAAACTATCCCGGCTTTCCCGACGGCACGACGGGGCCAGAATTAGTCGAGCTGATGCAGAAACACGCGGAGCGCTTTGGTGCTCGTTTCGTCTACGACGAAGTCACCGAGGTGAACCTGACTGATGGCCCGCCTTTCTATGTGAAAACCTATGGCGAAGAGTATCAGGCGGACAGCCTGATCATTACGGTCGGCGCATCGCCCCGCCGCCTGGGCGTTCCCGGCGAAGAGCTGCTCATCGGGCGCGGCGTCAGCTACTGTGCCACCTGCGACGGCTTCTTCTTCCGCGGCAAAAACGTCGTCGTCGTAGGGGGCGGCGATAGTGCCTTGGAAGAAGGTATCTTCCTCACGCGCTTCGCAGACAAGGTAACCATCATCCACCGCCGCGATGAACTGCGTGCCGGTCCGACGCTGCAGAAGCGGGCATTTGCCAACGAGAAGATCGACTTCATCTGGGACACGGTTGTCACCGAGGTACATGGCAACGGCACCGTTAATGCTGTGACGACGATGAACGTCAACTCCGGCAACAAGAGCCGGCTAGAGACCGATGGCGTCTTCATCTACATCGGCCACTACCCCAACAGCAAATTCCTCGAGGGGCAGATCGCCATGGACGAGCACGGCTACGTGATCACCGACGAGTTCATGCGCACCAGTGTTCCCGGCGTCTTCGCTGCCGGCGAGATTCAGGATCCTGTCTACCGGCAGATCGCCACGTCAGTTGGGCAGGGCTGCGCCGCCGCGATGCAGCTCGAACACTGGATCAGTGAGCGCGAAGATGAAGCGCTCGGCGAGCCGCAGGGCTAGTCGCCCCAGGACGATGGACGACAGCGCGCCATGAGGTCGTGGGTCAAAGCGCAGCTCCTCTTTACCTGGGGCGGGCTCCATCGCTACTTTGGCAACACCAATGGGGTGCGCCATGAATATGAGCGCGCCGCCCATTACTTCGACCGCGCCTACCGCGCCGACCCCAATTTCGACCAGGCGCTGCTCGCCGCCGCCGTGCTGCGCTACCGCGAGCTAGGCAGGGTCGACGCGGCGATCGACGACCTCAGCGGCCTGCTGGCCGCGAACCCAGCGCACAGCAGCGCCCGCTTCTACCGGGCCATGGCCTACCAGGAAGCAGGACGCTACCAGGAAGCGCTGCAAGATTTGCAGGCCTTCCTCGATCGGGCACAGCCGGGGGATCCCAACTTCGATTCAGCCCTGCGCATGGCCGGGTTACTCGACGACCTGGTCGCGCCGGCCTGAGCGCCGCCGGCTAGGGTGCTGCCCTCACTTCCTCCTGGAGTTGCTCGAAGCTGGTGACCGGGGCAACACGGCGCAGGAAATCGTGCAAGGAAGCGCTCTGCTCGCGCAGGGCGACCACGGCCGGACCAACCGGATCATCCCCCGTCGCACCCGGCGTATCCGCATACGCGCCATAGAAAGCGAAGTAGGCCTGGTTGAGCTTGCGGATCTGGTAGCCATGCTCGACGAATAGGGTGCGCCGCTCCTCCATGTACGCTTCGGCCGCTTCCACCTCATCCGCCGCAAGCAGCGCATCGACCTGGCGCCGCGTCTCCGCCATCTCCGCGCGGAAGTCAAACGTCGGCGGCTCTGGCGGCGCTTCCGGCGCCTCGCTCTCCGCCGCTGGCGGCGGCGCCAGGTGCGGGTAGAAGCGCGCCACCACCAGCGCCCCAACTTCAGCGCCGACGATCGAAGCGACCGTCTCGTTGATTGTGCGCATCTCTGAGCTCGCCGCATAGCGCATGCCCACCGGCTGGAGCGTCAACCAGTGGTGCGCCCACTCGTGCGCGACGACATCGGCGAGAAAAGTCAGGTTACCCGTCTCCACGATCATCGCCGGGTATAGGCCGAGGCCGCCGATGGGCACGACGAGCGCCGAACGGTCCAGCTCCTCCCAGACGGCGTCTTCAAGCTCTTCCTGCACGGCAACGGGAAGCCCGTGCTGCAGAGGAACGTTGTAGAGCTGCTTGATCTCCTCGCGCGGCGAGACGATAAGCACAAGCGGCAACGGCGTCATGTGCATCTGCACCGGCGGGAAGATCGCGCCCAGCAAGCCAAACCCCTCGGCAGCGAGCACAGCAGCCACCTGTTCCTGGACGATCGCCTCGGCGACGGGCTGGAGCTCGGCCATCCTCGCGCGCGTTGCCGCTAGCGTCTGCTGCAGCGGCGCTGCGGCGGCGCCGGGATCGGCAACCGCCGGGTCGGCGTAGACGCGCTCAATCTCCCGCTGTAGGCGCCGCGCTTCGGCCACATGCGCCAGGTAATCGAGCACCAGCCCCTGCTGTGCACCGGCTTCCAGATAATCCTGTCCCGCCACCGCGGCAGCCTCCCCCTTGCTGGAGACGGCTCCCCATAGCCACGAGAGGAAATCGAATTCCCGCACGGCCACCAGCGCGTTCAAACGGTGCCGCTCTTCCTCGAAACGCGGCCATTCAGGCGCTGCGGCAGCGGTAAAGGCCAGCAAGACGAGCAATGGCAGTAGAAGACGCTTCAACCGGTTGGCAAGGGCAGGCCACATAGGGCAATGATAGATGAGCGGCACGCGCCGCGCCAGAGTGGCGACGGCAGGGCTGGGAGTTTGCACAACGGGGCGCTTTGTGCCATGATCGCGGTCCGGAGCTCGCAGTTGGCGACGGTTCGGAGCCCGGCGGCGCACACAGCAATCTGGGACAAACGAGGACAACTCATGCGTTTTCTGATAACAGGTGGAGCCGGCTTCTTAGGTTCTGCCCTCGCCAACCGGCTGGTATCACAGGGGCACAGCGTCCGTGTTCTTGACGACTTGAGCAGCGGGGACCGCTCCCTCCTCTCGCCGGCCGTTCACTTCACCCGCGGCGACGTGAGCAACATCCCGCTCCTATGGTCGGCCCTCCAGGATGTCGACTGTGTCTATCACCTGGCGGCGCGCGTGTCGGTGGCCCAGTCGGTCCTCTACCCGCGCGACTACAATGCGGTCAACGTGGGCGGAACCGTCAGCCTGATGGAGGGGATGCGTGATGCCGGCGTCAGCCGCGTTATCCTCGCCTCCTCCGGCGCCATTTACGGGCACCAGGAGCAGCAGCCCGTGCGCGAAACCGATCCACCCCATCCGGATTCACCCTATGCCGTCAGCAAGTGGGCGGCCGAGCAGTACGTGCACACCATCGGCGCCCTGTGGGGCATCGAGACCGTCGCCCTGCGTATCTTCAACGCTTACGGGCCACGGCAGAGTCTCCCCGTCTCGCACGCACCGGTCGTGCCACGTTTCCTCTCCCAGGCCCTCAGCGGCGGCTCGCTCGTCGTCTTCGGCGATGGCAGCCAGACGCGCGATTTCATCTACGTAGACGACGTCGTCTCCGCCCTGGTCAAAGCAGCCGGTGCGACGGAAGTCAACCGCATGGTCATCAACATCGGCAGCGGGCAAGAGACCAGCGTACGTGAGCTGGCTCAGCTCGTCGCTACGCTCACCGGCGAAGCGGTCAACACCCTGGAGAACCGCGACAAGGCGGGGGGCGTACGCCGCCTGGTGGCCGACATCAGCCGGGCGCGGCGCCTGTTAGGCTGGGAGCCAGAGACGTCGCTGCGTCAGGGGCTCGAACGGACTATGGCCGGCGATCCCCGCTTCCACACACAGACTGCCACCCTGGCAGCCTCCCACTGAGCACGGCGCCGTCCGCCGCCGCTAGAAGACAAAAAACGCCGGGAATATTCCCGGCGTTTAGTGCCCTGGAGAGGACTCGAACCTCCACGCCACAAGGGCATAGGCCCTCAACCTACCGCGTATACCAATTCCGCCACCAGGGCATTTCGCATCGCCGATTATAGCCCAACCCACCCCCCTGTCAAGGTACGGGCCAGGCGTTTCAGGCAGTTCTCACGTACTCCAGTGCCGCTGCCGGAGGCAGTACTTTTGAACTTTTGACATTTACCATAAATATCGGTAGCCTATACGCAGCCAGTCAGCACCAAAGGAGCGTGGGATGGCCGAAGAGTTCGATTTCGAAGAAGAACCGGAAGTAGAAGAAGAAGACAGCTTCGATTTTGAAGACGAGTTTGACCGCCTCCGGGAGAAGACGGCACGCACCAGCGCCGTTTACGACGAGATGGAGTATGAGGAGCTGGAAGAGGAGGTCGTCGAGCAGCGCGGCTTCCTGGGGCAGTTCTCCCCGCAGCAGCGCTTCGTCCTCGCGCTCCTTCTGCTCCTGGACATTCTTGCCATCGGCTTCGGCGTCCTCGTCGTCATTGGCGTCCTCTAGCTCTGCTTTCCGCTCGTACCAGCTCTATTCACTTACTTCTGCCGGGAACAGCCGCAAGTGCTCAGCCGTCGCTTCCGTGATCGCGCTCGGCGTAAACACCATCGGGTAATATTCACCCGTCTGCCACATGGGAATCAGATCGTCGTAATGGGGATGGAACGGGTGCCCGCTCTGACCTGTGGTGTGGATCGCCAGGCTGCTGTCAAAATCGCTTAGATTCAGAACCATCCGCAGCGACGGCAGCGTTGTCACCGCGGCCGGCTCGCTCCAGCTCCACCTCGTCGCATTCACCGCACTAGTGGTGCCGCCTACCCGGTACGGCCCCCGGTTGACCAGCGCCTCCATGGGCGCAATGCCGCTCTGCCCAAGCGGGTCGCTGACGAAGGTTGCCGTGTGCAGCTCGCCCCACGTCCATTTCTCGACGTCATTGCCTACGTTGTCCTCGAACCAGGCGACTGTCTGGTCAAGCGCCTGCATGATCGCCTGCCTCTGCGTTTCGGTTACCGTCGTCGTCGTATCGTCCCACCACGCCGCGTCCGGCTGCTCCGCCAGTGCATGGAAGAAAATACGCTGGCTGGCTTCATTGTTGAAGTAGCGGTCGCGCGCCGCGCCGAGCTCGTCGGCAAGCACCACGTCCGCGAGCTGCATGGTGAAAATCTCAAAGAGGGCCGCAGGCACGCTGTCGACCTTGGCCTGCATGTCCCAGCCGCGCAGCCGTTCCAGCGCCGCCTGTACGCGCGGCTCGTCGCTGCTCAGTCCCGCCAGGAGCGGAATGTAGCTTTCGGCGAGCAATGACTTGGCGTCCATCTGGATGCGCGTCATGTCGGCGACGCTAAAAGGCCCGCCCGACTCGATCTGCGCCAGAAGCAGCTCCTCAATGCGCTGCGCGCGGTCGCCATCGTTCCAATCATAGCTGATGAAATGCGGGTACGCTTCGTCCACCACGCTATTGTTGGCTGTGACGATGTAGCCGCGCTCCGGGTTGAACAGCGCCGGCAGCTCTTCATAGGGAATGTATCCCTCCCACTCGTACTCCCCTGTCCAGCCGGGGACGGGCACGAGGCCCATGCCATTGGCGCGGATGGGGATCCGGCCCGGCGTCTGGTAGGCGATGTTGCCCTCGACGTCAGCGTAGACGAAGTTCTGCGCCGGCACGTCAAAATAGCGCAGCGCCTCGCGAAACTCCTCGTAGTTCTGGGCACGGTTAAGCAGCGAAAGAGAGTGGAAGATCGCGTTTGGCTCCATTGCCGTCCAGCGCATCGCCAGCACGTCACTCTCGCCGTCGATGACCTCGTTGAGGATTGGGCCGTGGCGCGTGATGCGCACCGGCAGATCGACCGGCTCGCCGCCGTTGACCAGGATACGCTCGGTAATGATCTCCATATCCTCCCACGAACCCTGGAATTCATACTGGTCCGGGTTGCTGGGATTGATGCGCTCGATATACAGGTCCTGCACGTCGGGCCCGACGTTAGTCATGCTCCAGGCAATGTGCTCGTTGTGCCCGATGACGATCCCGGGCGCGCCCGCGAAGCTGAAGCCCGAAACGTTGAGGCCCGGCCCATGTAGCCCCATTTGATACCAGATCGACGGCATCTGGATCCCCAGGTGCGGGTCGTTTGCCAGTATTGGCAGCCCGCTCTCTGTGTGCTCGCCGGTGACCACCCAACTATTGCTGCCAACCGCCGTCGCGCCCAGGGCTAGGCCGAGCACCGGCGGCTCGCCCACCAGTGTCATGTCGACACGGCCCCAGTCGACGCCCTCCGGCAGGAGCTGGCTCTGCGCGCCCGCCGGGGCCAGCTCGTCGCGGTTGTGCAGCAGCTCCGTCGGCGCGATCACCGGGCGCTCCTCGAACGGGTAGGCAGGATGCAAACTCGCCGCCGTCGCCTCGCCCAGTTCGCGCGCCACCGCCGCCCGGTCGAGCTCCTCTTCCCAGTTTCCGCTCAGCTCCCTGGCCATCACGATGCCCCAGCCTATCGTGTCCAGCGGCTCCCACGGTTCGATCTCCCACGGCTCGCCGACCAATCCCAGGATGCGCCGGTTGATGGAAACGTCGTCTCCCTGCTGCGCCAGATAGGCGTTAACGCCCGCGCTGTACGCTTCGAGGATGGCCATTGTTTCCGGCGCCTCCTCCGCCACGTACGCCGTCGACGCCTCCGCCATGCGGTTCCAGCCCACGGTGCGGATGAAACGGTCGCTTTCGAGGCCGGCTTCGCCGGTGATTTCGGAAATGCGCCCCTGGCCGATGTGCCGCCAGAACTCCATTTGCCAGAAACGGTCCTGCGCGTGTACGAAGCCCTGCGCGAAGTAAAGGTCGTGCTCGTTCATCGCATAGATCTGCGGCACGCCATACTCGTCGCGATAGACATGCACCACGTCTTGCAGCCCCTCCAGCTCCAGCCGCCCGTCCGTCTGCGGAAAGGGCGAGCGGACGTAGACAAACCCTAGCACGGCGACAACCACCAGGGCAAGGACAAGCAACGATACCAGTATCACAAGGGCGGTTCCGAGAGCTCTGCGGCGCATTCCTGTCTCCTCCTCGGCGTATGTGGGGACCCAATGAATGCGGTTTTAACATAAGACGGGGCTGGCGGCAATAAAGCCACCATTCGGACCGCCGGCAGCCGGACCGCGGGCATCCTGCCCGCCTCTTGCATTGAGAGCCTGACTCCGCTAACGCTCCCCGTTCCCTCACGTCTCCCATGGACC
>JAVVFG010000148.1:0-9162 GCA_032260445.1 Anaerolineae bacterium
CGCCCGCCACCACAGAACCAGCCGCGGAAAGCGCCACGCCGGTGGCAGATCAGCCCACAGCAACTCTCACTGCAACGACCGCTGCAGCGCCTACAGAACCGGCAGTAACCGGGGACACTGCGGCCGCAGAGCCCACCAGCCCGCGCTATGCCGCCCCTGCGCCCACGCCGGCCAGCCTCAGCGGCGATGTAGCCGCCAGCCTCGGCGATCCCGGCGCGCCCGTTACCATTGTCGAGTTTACCGACTACCAGTGTCCCTACTGCGCGCGCTATTCCCAGGAGACCCTCCCGCGCGTGCGTGCCGACCTCGTCGAGACCGGCCTCGTCTACTACCAGCTCAAAGACCTACCGCTCGACATCCACCCGCAGGCGCCACGCGCTGCGGCTGCCGCGCGCTGTGCCGGCGAGCAGGACGCCTACTGGGAGATGCACGATGCCCTCTTCGCCAACCAGACCGAATGGGCCAGCGCGGACGGGGTGGACGAGGCCTTTGGCCGCCTCGCCGTCGAGATTGGCCTCGACAGCGACCCCTTTGATGCCTGTGTGGAGAGTGAACGCTATGCCCAGGCCGTACAGGACAACCTTTCGGAGGCTGCCGCCCTCGGCGTCAGCGGCGCCCCTAGCTTCTTCATCGACGGCTACCCCGTGCGCGGGGCCCAGCCGTTCGAGCTATTTGAATATGCCGTTGCGCTGGCGCAGGAAGGCGCCCTCGGCGACGCCTACCGCCGTCCCCTGCCCGAGATCAGCGGCGGCGCCTTCGCCTTCGGAAACCCCGATGCCCCAGTTGTCATGATCGAGTTCACCGACTACCAGTGCCCCTTCTGCGCCCGCTACGCCACGGAAACACAGGGCCGCATCATCGCCGACTACGTCGATACCGGGCAGGTTTACTACGTCATCAAGGATTTCCCTATCCGGCAGATCCACCCCTTGGCCCTGGACGCCGCCCAGACCGCACGCTGCGCCGGCGAGCAAGACGCCTACCTGGCGATGCACGACCTGCTCTTTGCCGAGCAGGGTACCTGGAGTAGCGCCGCGGATGGGCTGGCGGCCTTCAGTGCTTTGGCCGAAGAGCTCGGCCTCGACACTGATGCCTTCTCTGCCTGCTTAACCTCCGGCAAATACGAAGAAGCGGTGCTCGCCAACTTCGAGGAAGGCGCTGGCGTCGGCGTGAGCGGCACCCCGGCCTTCTTCGTGGGCACCGAGTTCGTCGACGGCGCCCAGCCCTACGAAGCGTTCGCCGCCGTCCTTGATGCCCAGCTCGGCGGCCGTTAACCAAGATGCGCGTTCGCCTTGGCACCCTCAGCGTCGCCCTCAGTAGCGAGGACAGCCCGCTGCTCACGGCCTGGGAGCAGCTCTTTGCCGGTTGGCACACCGACGATGGCGCCGCGCTGCAGCTTACCCTTCGCTTGGCAGACGAGCTGCCGCGCCCGCCGGACGGCGCGCCCCTTTTCGCCGATCCGCGCGGCATCGTCGACGTTTACGGCGCCGGCGACAGCCGCATCCTCCATTTCCACAGCGGCGCGATGGTCACCCTCGGCGCCAGCCACGCCGGGGGCATCATCACCACCGTCGCCCTGGAACACGGCCAGCTAGAGGACGTCACCTACACGGCGCTGGCGCCCCTCTTACGCACTCGCGGCTACTACCTGCTCCACGCCTTCGCCGCATCGCTGCACGGCCGCGCCGTGCTCCTCTGCGGCGGCAGCGGCAGCGGCAAGACGACCACCGGCGCCAGCCTGCTCCTCGGCGGCTGGCAGCTACTGGCCAACGACGTGGTGTTGCTGGAGAGGCGAGCCGGGCGCGTCTACGCTCTGCCCACCCCGGCGCCGGTGCGCGTGCGCCCGCCAACCCTCTTCCTGCTGCCGGCGCTGCGCCACCGGCCCGGGCGCCCGCACGCCGCCACGGGCTCATACATCTTTGCCGGAGAGGCGATCGCCGGACGCGGCTGGGGCCAGCCAGCGCCGGTGGAGGCCCTCTACTTCACGCGCGTCGCATCCGGCGCCCGCCACAGCTCCCTGCAGCCACTGCAACAGGCCATCGCTCTTGCCCACCTTGTCGAAGAAAGCGTGGACCGCTGGGATGGCCAGGCGCTCGACGCCCACCTGGCGCTGCTGCACGACCTGGCGCAGCAGGCAGCCATCCACCGGCTCCACCTCGGTGCCGACGTTGGTGAGCTACCGGCACTGCTGGCGCCTGCTGCGCAAACGGAGGAATCATGAACCGACAACGCTGGTCGCTAGGGCGCCTCGCCGGGCTGGAACTGTCCGCCGGGCCATCGGCGCTTCTGGGTTCCGTCGCCCTTGCCGGGTTACTCACCGCCGTCCTGCGCCGTGCCGGGCGTTCACCGTACCACACTGCCGCCGTCACCGCCGCTGCCATCCCGCTACACTGGACGGCCGACCTCTGGCACCATATCGGCCACGCCGCTGCCGCGCGGCAGACCGGCTATCCCATGCGCGGCGTCCACTTCTGGGGCGTTCTTGGCACCAGCCTCTACCCCGTTGACGAGCCGCCCCTCCCCGCCGAGGTACACATCCGGCGCGCGCTCGGCGGCCCTGCCGCCAGCCTGATTGCCGCCGTCCTCAGCGCCGTCCTCTGGCGCCTCTCGCCGCGGAAAGGCCCGGCACGCGACCTTGCCCTCATCACTCTTCTCGAACACCTTAACCTGGGCTTTGGCGCCCTGCTCCCCGTGCCCATTTTCGACGGCGGCACCATCCGCACCTGGTGGCCCCGCCGCCGGCTACCCGCCGGCGAAACGGGCTAATTCGCAACGCGCCGCAGCCAGGTCCACGCCGACATCCAGCTCGCGTCCGGCATCACCGTTTCGCCGTGCTCGGCCCGTTCCAGTTGGAACCCGTCGGCAAAAAGGCGCAAGAACGTCTCTTCGTCCAGGCCACCTGGGCCGTCATCCCCAGCCTCACCCGGCTCGTCTCCCGGCGCCTGTAGGCGCGCGAAGAGAAGAAACAGCCCGCCCGGCCGCAGCAGGCGCACTAACTCCGCATGGTACTGCTGCCAGGCCTCCGGGCCAAGGTTGTGCCCGCAACCGATGTCGAGCGCCAGATCATAAGGCGGCTCGAGGAACGAGAGGTCGGTAACCGAACGGTGGTGGAACGCCACGTGCACACCCGCAGCCCGCGCCCGGCGCCGCGCCTCCTCCAGGGCACGCGCGACAAAGTCCACACCGTCCACCTCCCAACCCCGCTCAGCCAGGTAGATCGCCGTGCGCCCGTAGCCGCAACCCAGGTCCAACGCCCGGCCGGGCGGCAGCTCGGCCACCGTCTCTTGCACCTCCGGCGGCGGCAACGGGGCATCCCAGGGCACGTCGCCGCTTGCGTAGCGCTGCTCCAACCGTTCTCGTTTCGTGTCCATTCTCCTATTTTACGGCGCTGAGCAGCCGGGTACAATCAGCGTGTGGAGACCAACCGTCGCTTCCAGGGCACGCTGCTGCACATCGCAAGCCGCTGGCCAACCTATCTCTTCGGCTATGGCGGCGGCGCCGTGGTGGCGCTGCTCCTCATCGTCGCCGGGGCGGTGCGCCGCGACTGGGGCTTGATCCCCTTCGGCGCCATCCTCCTCCTGGTCGTCGCCTACTTCTTCGGCGCCAACGTGTGGGCTGCTTACCGCCGTTACGACGTGCGCGGGCAGCGCCCGGCCGATCTCTTCTATCACCTCGGCCACATGACGCCGACCACCACCTTCGTCCACGTAAGCATGGGTGTGCGGCGCCTGCCGCAGCAGCTCAACCGGCGCCTGACTAGCGGTCGCGTCCTCGCCCTCGACCTATACAACCCGCAGCAGGCGCCCGGCGCAGCCCTCGCCCGGGCGCGCCAGGCCACCGCGCCTGCCCAGCCCGATCCCCGCTTGCGCTGGATGGAGGGGTCGATCCAGCTCCTGCCCCTACCCGACCGCAGCACCTCGCTGGTCACCGCCGATGGCGCGCTCGGCGCCCTCTGGCAGCACGGCGACCGGCTGATCCTCATGCGCGAGATCTACCGCATCCTCCGCCCGGAGGGATGGGCCATCCTCGCCGAGCCCGTACGCACCCAGACGAACTGGCTCGTACGCGGCAGCGGTGCCCTGCGGCTCGAACCAGTCACTTACTGGCGCCACCTCTTTGATCTTTGTGGCTTTAATGTCGTACGCGAGCAAGACGTCGACGGTCTTGTACACTATTTTGTCGTCGAGCGCCCGGCCGTCGGCGAAATGCAGCAGCTCACCCTTGATCTCGGCGTATAAAAAAGTGGCTGCCCCTTGCGGAGCAGCCACGCGTGTTGTTACGGGGTCAGACTAGCGCGTCTGATTACCGGCGATGAGCATACTCGTCGTCAGCATCTTCGACGCCGGCTTCGAACTCGCCCACGCCAAGGGCGTCCTTCACCTGCTCCCAACCGTACTCGACGGCGCCGGCGAATTCGTCCCACGCGCCCTCGAACTCCCGTCCCCAGCGCGTCTCGGCGTCAGCTTCGATCTCTTCCCAGCTCCGGTCCGCGTAAGTCGGGTCGGTCGCCAGGTCATAACCCAAGCGGTATGCCGGGTTATACTCATTCCACGTGTACATGCCGCCCGCATAGTTCACGTCGAAGTCATCACGGTAGGTACGTTCAAGGTCCTGCCAGGTCGGGGCGCTACCATACGTTCCGCCGCCCATGTAGGAGCGAACGCGGGTCTGGCCCGTCGTGGCATCGTAGTCCTCATCCCAATCACTCAGGCTGGTACGATAGGTCGTGATTTCCTCGGCGCCGTACGGCTCGGCCTCAGGATCGTAGCCGGTCCAGTCATACTCGCTGCGCCAGTATTCGGCGCGCCGCTCGATGTTCACCGGATCATGTTCGTTCATCAGGTCCACGACGTCGTCGACGCGGTTCTCAGGAACGCGCACGCTCAGCAGCGTGCCGCCACGGCGCACACCCTCGGCATAGTAACCAGCCTCCGCCTCAGGGATGCCCCATTCGACCAGGGCGCCAAGCAGACCGCCAGTCGCCGCGCCGATGCCGGCACCGGCAAGGCTGGCAGCCACAGGACCGGCAGCGATGACCGGGCCAAGACCCGGAATCGCGAACGCGCCAAGCCCGACGAGCAAACCCATCAGACCGCCGACGACGGCGCCACCCACGGCGCCACCAGCTGCGGCTTCGCCGACTTCCTCGGCGTCATCATACTCGTCCACGTACGTTCCATATTCGCCGGTAACGTCGCGCGCTACCAGGCTGATGTCGCTGCGTGAAAAGCCGGCTTCGACCAGCTCGTCTACCGCGTCGCGTGCGTCTTCTAGGTTATCATATAATGCTACAACGGTCTTCATCTCTTGTAACCTCCTATTAGGTTGGGATTTCCGTTACTTAACTGAATGGATGGTGCGCCGCCTAAAGAATCGCGGTCAGCACAAAGTAGGCAAGCACCAGCAAGAGGAATAGGGCGAACATAACCGCCACGCTACGTCCCACTGTGCTGGCCTGGTCCGGCCGTTCGTAGACGCCGATCGGCTCTGGTGCTCCATCAACGTCGAGGTCAAGGAGACGCTCGGCCCTACCTTCATCACTGCGATCTTCTACCATCTTCTGTTCCTCATTTTCCTGTTCTTTGTGGCGAGATGTTCACCAGACCACCTTCTGCGGGCCGGTGATTATCGCTTGTGCCTCCAGGCGGCTGTCGATTGCGATGGAAACACGAATCTACACCCTATGCTATGGGCGCGATGCCATTCTCTCAATACGGGAATCCCCTACTATTCCGGTGAAAAGAACCCTACTTCTCTCTCGAGGGGCCGATACAAGGGTGCAGGCGGCGTACCTCGCCAGCAAAAAGGCCCGTCGCGTGACGGGCCTTTGTCGTCGGAACCGGTTGCTCTTACGCGCTGCCTCAGCGCAGCCCGGTCAGACCGCGGGCAATCACCAACCTCTGGATCTCGCTGGTGCCCTCGTAAATCTCGGTTATCTTGGCATCCCGGAAGTAGCGCTCGATCGGCAGCTCCTTGCTGTAGCCCATTCCCCCATGAATTTGCACAGCCTGCGTCGTCACCCACATCGCCGTCTCGCTGGCAAACAGCTTCGCCATGCTCGCTTCCATGGTGTAGCGCTCGCCTGTTTCCTTTGCCTTCATCTTGCCTAGCGCCGCCTGATAGATGAGCAGCCGGCTTGCTTCCACCCGCGTCTTCATGTCGGCAAGCTTCTGCTGGATCATCTGGAACTCGCCGATCTTCTGCCCGAACGCTTCCCGCTCCTTGCTGTAGGCCACGCTCGCTTCCAGCGCCGCCTCGGCGATACCCAGCGCCTGCGAGGCAATGCCGATCCGCCCGGCGTCAAGTACCGCCATCGCGATCTTAAAGCCATCCCCTTCGTTGCCCAGCCGGTTCTCCACCGGGCAGAGGTAATCGTCGAACGTGATCTCGCTAGTGGCGCTGGCGCGAATGCCCAGTTTTGGCTCCTTCTTCCCGCGCTCGAAGCCGGGCTTATCCGTCTCGACGACAAACGCAGTCACACCGCGATGCCT
Organism: Anaerolineae bacterium; assembly: GCA_032260445.1. GTDB lineage: Bacteria > Chloroflexota > Anaerolineae > Promineifilales > Promineifilaceae > JAAYYY01. Next base: position 6,492 of record JAVVFG010000148.1, read on the forward strand.
TTTTTCCGGCGCGGTCATCGTGAAGAGCACGATAATGTCCGCAACCGGCGCCGAGGTCACCCACGATTTGCGGCCGTTAATCACATAGTGCGTGCCCTCGTCGTTCAACACCGCACGGCTGCGCATCGTGCCCGCGTCGCTCCCGCTCATCGGCTCGGTGAGGCTGTAAGCGCCGATCTTGTCGCCGCTGGCGATAGGCGCCAGGTACGCCTGCTTCTGCTCTTCCGTGCCGTACTTTAGCAGGCCGTGGCAGACCAGGGAGTTGTTCACTGACATGATCGTGCCGTGGCTGGCGTCCACCTTGCAGATCTCCTCCAGGGCAAGAACGTAGGCGACGGTGTCCATGCCCACGCCGCCATACTCCTCCGGCACCTCGATGCCCATAAAGCCAAGCTGCCCCATCTGCTGCACTGTTTCCAGGGGAAATTCCCCTGTCTCATCATACTCGGCGGCAATCGGCGCGATGCTCTTCTGCGCGAAATCACGCGCTGCCTGCTGGATCTGGCGGTGTTCCTCGGTAATAAAGTCAAACATCCTGTTCCTCCGTCAACATTCGGCTACATCGGCGGCTCACATCCCGGCCCGGCGCCGGGACCGCTCCCGCAGGGCTGCCAAGAGCAGTTCAAAATCGTCCGGCACCAGCTCCACGCCCTGCTGCCAGCGGTGGCGCTCGGCCAGCCAGGTGCGGCCTGACTCGCTGGCGATCACCTCGGTCGGAATCTCAGGGCGAACCGGCCCCCCCATCCGGCTGCGCATCGAGGTATCGTACACTTCCGCCGGATGCAGCCGGTAGAAGGGCGTGTCCGCTTCCCACGCCTCCACGCGCTGCGGCGGCACAAAAGTAAAAACCACAATCCGGCTGCCCTCTTGCTGCAACTGGCCGGCAACACAGTGCCAGCGGTCCGGCGCCCGTCGCTCGCGCCCGCCGCGCTGGTAACCCTTCAGCGCAAAATGCCACCACGTCTCGTTGACCACCTGGCGCAGATTGAGCACGACGTCGGGACTCTCCGGCCGTTGCAGCCGTAGCTCGTCCTCGCTCACTAGCAGCCGCCGCCCACTCGCCCACGTCCGCTTTAACACGGCCTCGACGGCAGCCCCTATAACCATCGCCAGCGGCAGCGCGCCCAGGCAGGCAAGAATCGACGGCGCTCCCAGCTCCGGGGCCACCGATTCCAGCGCCGTGCGCAACAGAAAGAAAGCGGCGATCAGCGACGTGCCCAGCACCGCCAAGACCGCCAGGCGCAGCCCGGCGTGCTCGGGGTCGGCGTTGAGGATGATTGGTTTGCGCGGCGAACTGCTCGTCATGCGTCGTCTGCTTTGGCTAACTGGCCCGCCTTTGTGAAATAGTAATCCGCGGCCCCAGTTTGCGCAAACCGCGGCCCCTCCACAAGGCTTGCGCGGCGAGGTTAGCAGAACATATGAGCTATGTTTCCCACTCCCTGCCCCGGGCGGCTATTGGTATAATCTAGCTATGTTCGCCGAGCTGATCATCAACGTCGAAGCGCCCCTCGAAAGTAGCTTCCACTACCACGTCCCGCGCGATCTGCGCGCCAGCCTCCAGGTCGGCCATCTTGTCGAGGTCGAGTTCGGCCGGCGTCTCGCCCAGGGCGTGGTCATTGGCCTGCACGGCGAAGCGCCCGTCGCCGAGACAAAGCCAATCATCGCCATCATTGATCCCATCCCCGTCATCTACCCGTGGCAGATCGAGCTGGCCCGCTGGCTGAGCGAGCAGTATCTCGCCCCGCTCAACGGCTGCATCCGCCTGCTCCTGCCGCCGGGCCTCACCCGCTGGGCTGATGTCACCGTCGAGCTGAACCCGTATTGGGATGGCAAAGGGCGGCTCACCGACATTCAGGAGCTGATCGTCGAGATGCTGCGCAGCCGAGGCGACCTGCGCGGGCGCCAGATCCGGCGCGCCCTCCCCAAGAAGCTGCGCAAGAGGTGGCAGGATGCCGTCAACCAGCTCGCCCGGCGCGACATCGCACGCAAGGGCACGATCCTCGATCCTCCGCGCATCCGCCCCCGGCGCATCCGCACCGCCGCGCTCAACGCCGGCCCGCGCCAGATCTGGGAGGCGGCCCCGGCGTTGGGACGCGCCAGCAAACAGTCCGACGTCCTCTATCACCTCGTTCATAGCGAAGATCCCCTGCCCGCCGAAGAAGCCGTGCGCGAGGCAACCGGGGCGGACGCCGCGCACGTCGATGGCCTACTCGCAGAAGGGCTCGTGCAGCGCGTACCGGCGGCGACCCTGCTCGTCGCCGCGGCGCCCCGCGACGGCGTTCCCGACGTCCTGCAGCCCCTATTCGCTGCCCTCCCCTTGGCGGTAGATAGCATCGATCCTGCGGCTCTGCAGCAGCTGGAGGAGACCGGGCTTGTCACCCGCCAGGAACAGCCAGACTCGCTCAACCTGACCCCCTCCCGGCAGCAGGCCCTGCACCACTACCTGCGCCTGCGCGGCGGCGAGAAGTACGCCGCCATCCTCTCCTTCCTCGCCGCCGAGGCCCAGCCCGTCCCCGTGAGCGATGTCTACGCCGCCACCGGCAGCAGCCTCTACCACCTCCGCAAGCTCGCCGAGCATGACCTGGTGCGGCTCGGCGACGAGCACGTCTGGCGCGACCCGCTTGCCGGCCGCGACTTCGTGCCCGCCGAGGCGCCCACCCTCACGGCAGAC
>JAVVFG010000149.1:0-9143 GCA_032260445.1 Anaerolineae bacterium
CTCAACGACGAGGCGTTGGCCAAGATTCGCAACGAGATCGGCGCGAGTCTGGTGATCAGCGTGGACTGTGGTATCCGCGCGGTGGCCGAGGTGCGCAACGCGAGCGCGATCGGGCTAGACATGATCGTCACCGACCATCACAGCATCGGCCGCGAGATGCCGCCGGCGTGTGCGGTGATCAACCCGAAACGGCCGGACTCAGGCTATCCGGAGCGCATGCTGGCCGGCGTCGGCATTGCCTACAAGCTGGCGCAGGCCCTGCACACGGCCCAGCCGGCACCAAGACCCTTCGATCTGTCCACGCTCCTCGACCTCGTGGCTCTGGGCACGGTCGCCGATCTCGCGCCGCTGCAGGGCGAGAACCGGCTGCTGGTGCGCGATGGGCTGGCAGTGCTCAACGCGATGCGCCGGCCGGGGGTGGCGGCGCTGGCGACCGTGGCGGGGGTCAAGCCGGGTGGGATCACAGCGGAGACGATCGGCTTTATCCTCGGCCCGCGGATCAATGCCGCCGGTCGTCTGTCCCATGCCTATGACGCCGCGCGCCTGCTCGCCTCACCCAACATGGAGAGCGCGACGCGTTATGCCCAGGAGCTCAACCGGCTCAACGTGCAGCGGCGCTCGCTCACACAGCAGCTCAGCGACGAAGCGGAGGCGATGGTCGAGGAAGGGGTGCCGATCATCATCGCCGGGGGCTCGGGCTTCCTCTCGGGTGTGGTTGGCCTGGTCGCCAGCCGCCTGGCAGAGAAGCATTACCGGCCGGCTATCGTCATGGAGCAGGGCGAGACGGAAAGCCGTGGCTCATGCCGGTCGATTCCCGAGTTTCACATCACCGAAGCCCTTGACGAAGTGGCTGACCTGCTCGAACGTCACGGCGGGCACGCGCAGGCTGCCGGCTTTACGATTCGCAACGAGCGGCTGCCGGAGTTCATGGAACGGCTGACGGCGCTCGCCGCGGCGCGGCTGCGTGACAAGGAGCTCAAACCGGCGCTTGATATCGATGCCGAGCTGCGGCTGCCGGACATCGACTGGGCGCTGCATGGTGTTCTGGCCCAACTCGAGCCGACCGGGCAGAGCAACGCGGCGCCGCTCTTCATGAGCCGCAACGTGCACGTCTACAACCATCGCACGGTCGGTAGCGACGGCGCGCATCTCAAGCTGGAAATCGGCGACGGCAGGCGCAAATTCCAGGGCATTGCCTTCCGCCAAGGGGCGTGGGCAGAGATGTTGCCGCGCCGCATCGACCTTGCCTACAGTCTGAGCGTCAACGAATGGAACGGGAACCGGAACCTGGAGCTGACGGTCCAGGATATCCGCCCGGCCGAGCAGGAGGAAACGCCGTGAAAGTGCTCGTTACCGGCGCTGCCGGGTTTATCGGCAGCCACCTGGCGGAGAAGCTTGCCCGGCGCGGCGATGAAGTCACCGGCCTGGACAACTTCAACGACTATTACGATCCGGCGCGCAAGCGCGAGAACGAGCGGCGCCTCAACCGCTTCGACAACTTCAAGATGATTGAGGCCGATATCCGCGACCGGCAGGGGCTATTTGACCTGTTCGCCCACGAGCGTTTTGACGCCGTCGCGCACCTAGCGGCGATGGCGGGAGTGCGCAATGCAGTGGCGCATCCCGACCTCTATGTGGCGGTCGATTACAACGGGACCCAGCATCTGATGGATGCAGCGCGTGCTTCGGGGACGGAGCATTTCGTGTTTGCCTCTACCTCGTCGGTCTATGGCGATACGCGCCAGATCCCGTTTGTCGAGAGCGATCCGTGCGGCAGGCCGCTGCAACCCTACGCCGCCGCCAAGCGCGCCGCAGAGATTCTGGGCTATGCCTATTACCACTTGTTCGGCCTGAATTTCACCGCGCTGCGCTTCTTCACCGTTTACGGTCCGAACGGCCGGCCGGATATGATGGCTTATCTCGTTGCCGAAAGTATCATCAAAGGCATCGAGATCCCGCTCTACGAAAACGGCGAGATGTACCGCGATTGGACCTTCGTCGAGGATATCACCGACGGCGTTGTCGCTGCGCTGGACCGTCCGTTGGGCTACGAGATCATTAACCTGGGACGGGGTGCGCCGGTGCGCCTGGGTGATTTTGTCAGCTTTATGGAGTCGCTTGCCGGAAAGAAGGCGCGCCTGAAGCCGGCGCCGAAGCTGGCTGCCGACGTGGTGCGCACTTATGCCGACATTGGCAAGGCGCGCGAATTGCTCGGCTACCGCCCGCAGGTATCAGTCGAAGAAGGGGTGACGCGCTTTTGGGACTGGTACCAGCAGACGGTCGTCGAGTAGGCTCCGTTCAGCCGCCCTGCAGCCTCTTAAGCATGAGAATGCGCGCGCGGCGGCGCGGGACGAAGCCCATCTCTGTCCAGTGCGCCAGCGCTGCTTCGTGGTGGGCGCTACTGCCGAGATAGATCTCCAGCGCGCCGTGCCACGGCCCGCCCGCGGCGACGATTCCCTCGTAGATGCTCTCGCGCAGATCGCGCCGGTCCCAGCAGGTGGGGTCGAGGGCGAGCATGGCCTGCCGCGTGCCGGTGGCGTCGCCCAGCCAGAGGGCGCCAATCTCGGAGCCACTCTCCTCGATACGCCAGAAGCGACCGCCGCTGGGGATGTTGTTGCCATAGTCGGCGGCGACGACAGCCGCAGCCCAGGGGTCGCCGGCTTCTCGCTCGCGGCGCTGGAAGGCGCGAAAACGTTGGCTGCCGGTGCGCCGCGGCAGCTCCTCCAGGGCCAGACTGCCGCCACGGTGTGCCGCCGGCACAGCCTCTGGCTGGCGCAGGAAGTAGGGATGGTAGGGCCGGTAGCCGAGCCCCTGGTAGAGGCGCTGTGCCGGCAGATTATCGCGATCGACGTGCAGCCCGACGTAGAACCGCCGGGCTTGCTCAATCTCGTGCTCCAGGTGCTGCATGAGCTGGGTGGCGATCCCCTGGCGGCGGTGCCGCTCGGCGACGCTGACGTTAAACACGAAGCCGCTGCGCTGGCGCAGATGATAGTAAGCACAGCCGGCAATCTCACCTTCGTGCCGTGCCTTATAGCCGCGCCCGGCGGTGAGCAGGTAGACGGGCACAAACAGATAGCTGAGCGCGCGCCGGAACGGTGTCCCGGTGAGTTCGGTGAAATCGACATCCACGCCGACCATGTTGGCGAAGACCAGTCGCGTGATGGCCGGGATGTCCCAGAATCTGATTCGCTGGATCGCAATGGCGGCGCTCATCGTCCCCATTGTAGCTGAAGCAGGAGCGCATCAAAAGCGGCAATGTTGGTGGACCCCGGCGAGGCTGTTACAATCAACCACGATGCAAACGCAGCCGGCAGACAGCCGGATTATCAAGGAGACAATGAGTAGCGCCAGCAGATCCAGGCAATCCCCCCGCCCTGACCTTCCACCCCATCAGTTTGTGCAACACGAGACGGATTGGGACCAGTGCTTACAGCGCTTGCGCGTCGAGCCACGTCTGGCCCTCGACCTCGAAGCGAATAGCCTCTATGCGTACCACGAGGAGGTCTGCCTGATCCAGCTTTCGATTCCCGGGCAGGATTATATTATCGACCCGAAGGCGGGCCTTGATCTATCGGGTCTCGGCGAGCTCTTCGCGCGGCGTGACGTAGAGAAGGTCTTTCATGCGGCGGAGTATGACTTGATGCTGGTCAAGCGGCAGTACGGTTGGGAGCTGAACAACCTGTTCGACACGATGTGGGCGGCCCGGATTCTGGGCATCGAGCGCGTCGGCCTGGCCAACATGCTGGAGGAAACCTTTGACGTCCGCCTCAACAAGCGATTCCAGCGGGCGAACTGGTGTAAGCGACCGTTGTCGGTGGCCGAGCTGGCCTATGCCCAGGCCGACACCCATTTCTTGCTCGAGCTACGCGACCGGCTCGCCGCCCAGCTTGAGGACGCGGGCTACATGGAGGAGGCACGGGAGATCTTTGAAGAGCAGACCGCGGTAGAGCCGCCCTCGCTGGCGTTTGATCCCGAAAGCTTCTGGACGATGAATGGGACACGCCATCTGCCGGCGCAAGGGAAAGCTATTCTGCGCGCGCTGGCGATTTACCGGGATAAGGAGGCGGCGCAGCGCAACAAGCCGCACTTCAAGATTTTACAGGACAAAACGCTCCTGCAGGTGGCGAAGGAGGCGCCGCGGCGGCGTGACCAGCTGGCGCGCCTTCACGGGATGTCTACAGGGCAATTGCGCCGCTACGGGCACGACATTCTACGGATCGTGCGCGAGAACCTGGGTGCTCCTGCACCGCGCCGCCCGCGCCGCAAGCCGCGCCCGCCGCAAGCAGTGCTCGACCGCTATGAAGCGCTGCGTACCTGGCGCAAGGAAAAGGGGCTGGAGCGGGGCGTTGAATCTGACGTCATCTTGAGCCGCGATGCGTTGTGGGCGCTGGCCTACGAGAATCCGCAGACGGAGGAGGCGCTGGCCGGCATTCTGGGGCCCTGGCGCCGCAAGACCTATGGAAAGGCGATCCTGGCCCTGTTAGCCGGGCTAGACTGAACCGCCAGAGGGAGGGCGAAACGTTGGAACTCACATTGCCCTTCGCAAATGTGTATGACGGCCTGCCGGTACTCGTCACCGGCCATACGGGATTCAAGGGCTCGTGGCTCTCAATCTGGCTGCGCGAGCTTGGCGCCGAGGTGACCGGTTTCAGCCTGCCTGAACTGCCGACGGTACCGGGCAACTTCGAGGTCTGCCGGCTGGTCGAGAAGGTAATGGACGTGCGCGGCGACGTGCGCGATCTGGAGGCGGTCCGCGCGGTCATCGCGAGCCACCAGCCGCGCCTGATCTTCCATCTGGCAGCACAGCCGCTCGTCCTCGCCGCTTACCGGCAGCCGAAGGAGACCTTCGATACAAATGTGAGCGGTACGGTTAACGTGCTGGAAGCGGTCCGGAAGGCCGACGGCGTTGGCGCCGTCGTCTGCGTCACCACCGACAAGGTGTACGAAAACAGGGACTGGGTGTGGGGCTACCGTGAAAACGACCGGCTTGGCGGGCACGACCCGTACAGTGCAAGCAAGGCAATGGCGGAGCTAGCGATTGCCGCCTACCGCACCAGCTACTTTGCGCACGATGGCCCGGCGGTGGCTTCGGCGCGCGCCGGGAATGTGATTGGGGGCGGCGATTTTGCCGCAGACCGGCTGCTGCCAGATACGATGCGCGCGCTCATGGCGGGCGAGCCGGTGCGCGTGCGCAATCCGGAGCACGTGCGGCCGTGGCAGCACGTGCTCGAGTCGTTGAGCGGCTACCTGTGGCTGGGGGCCCGGCTGCTACGCGATGGCGCTACCTATGCCGGTGCGTGGAACTTTGCGCCGCGCGAAAGCCGGGGCGTCACGACGCGTGAGGTGGTCGAAAAGGCGCTTGCCCTGTGGGGTGGGGGGGCGTGGAAACCGGCAGCCGGCGCCCAGCGCGAGAAGGAGACGGCGTTACTGCGATTGAACTGGGATAAGGCGGCGAACCATCTCGGCTGGCGCCCATTGTATGATTGGGATCAGGCGCTGGCGGCAACCGTCGACTGGTTCCGTGTCTACCACCAGCGGCAGCAAGACGATGCCGGGCAGCTTGATATGTACGATGTGTGCCTGTCGCAGATCGACAACTATACGGCGCGGGCGGCGGCTTCCGGATTCCCCTGGGCGCAATAAAAAAGGGGCCGGACCTCCAGGCCCTGATAGCTCGGCAGCGATGCTCACGCTGGCGACGAACTAGATGACCTCCAGCTCGCGACCGGCCTGACTGAAGATGTCGAGCGCCTGCTCGATGTCGCTGGGGCTGTGGGCGGCGCTGTTCATCACGCGAATGCGCGCCTTGCCCTCGGGGACGGTGGGATAGCCAATCGCCATGGCAAACACGCCCAGGTCGAAAAGCCGGCGGCTGAACTGCTGAGCCAGCGGCGCTTCGCCCAACATCACCGGCACGATCGGCGTCTCGCTGTGGCCCGTGTCGAAGCCCATCTCTTCCATGCCGCGCCGGAACAGATCGGCGTTCGCCCACAGCTTGTCGACCAGCTCTGTCGATTCAGTGAGGATGTCGATCGCCTCGATGCAGGCGGCGACGTCGGGAACAGTCATCGCGCTGGAGAAGAGGAAGGGGCGCCCGCGCTGGCGCAACCAGTCGACGATCAGCTTCTTGCCGGAGACCATGCCGCCGACAACACCGAAAGCCTTACTGAGCGTGCCGATCTCGATATCCACGCGGCCGTGCAGGCCAAAGTGATCGACGATGCCGCGCCCGCCGTCGCCGAGGACCCCTTCGCCGTGCGCGTCGTCCACCATGAGCATGATGCCCTGTTCTTCGGCGACGTCGGCGATCTTGTCTAGCGGCGCGATGTCGCCGTCCATGCTGAAGACGCCGTCGGTGATGATCAGGCGGCGCGTGTAATCGGTGGTCGCTTCGATCTGCCGGCGCAGGTCATCGACGTCGGTGTGCTCGTAGCGCACGATTTGGGCGCGGCTCAGGCGGCAGCCGTCGATGATGCTGGCGTGGTTGAGGGCATCGCTGAAGATGACGTCGCCGCGCCCGACCAGCGCAGGAATGGCGCCCAGGTTGGCCGTAAAGCCGCTCTGGAAGGTAATGCACGCCTCTGCCCCCTTAAACTCGGCCAGCCTCTCTTCCAGCTTTTCGTGCAGGGTCATGGTGCCGGCGATGGTGCGCACGGCGCCGGGGCCGATACCGTAGCTATCGATGGCCCGTTTGGCGGCGTCGCGCATGCGCGGGTGGTTGGCCAGCCCGAGGTAGTTGTTGGCACAAAAGTTGAGTAGCTCCCGGCCGTCGATGCGTACGCGGGCGCCCATCGCCGACTCGATGGTGCGGATGTGCGTGTAGAGGCCGGCTTCGCGTAGGTGCTCCAGCTCGTCCGCGATCCAGGCAATGTTGTCGTTTCCGTTGTCCGTGCTCATTGCGTTCTCCTTGATTGACCGGAGGTTGCCCGGACGCTCCGGTGAGATCTCAGCTACATGCCAGTAGGAAAGTCGAAGAATTTTACCTCAAGTGCGAATTTCTCTGCCAGATGGCGACCTAGGGCTTTCACGCCGACGGTCTCCGTGGCGTAATGGCCGGCGAAGATGACGTTCATGCGGTGATCGCGCGCGGACCAGTAGTGAGCGTGCGAGGTCTCCCCGGTGATGAGGGTGTCGGCGCCTGCTTCCTGGGCCTCGGCGACTGCCGCCGCCCCGGCGCCGGAGACGATGGCGATCTGTGCCGGCCGCTCGGGCCCGTGCGCCAGCATGACCGCTTTCGTATGCAGGCGGTCTTCAATCTGGCTTACCAGGCGAGCGAGGGTGGTCCCAGGTGGGGCGGTGCCGAGGACGCCGAGCGGCGTGCTGTTCGCCTCGTACCACCAGGCGTCGACGCTCACGCCTAACAGCCGCGCCAGCTCGGCGTTGTTGCCGACCTCTGGATGGGCGTCGAGCGGCAGATGGGCAGCGTAGAGGTTGATGCCGTGCTGCAAGAGCAGCCGTACGCGCGCCCCCAAGGGGCCGGCAATGCGCTCCACGTCGCGCCACAGGATCCCATGGTGCACCAGTAGCATATCTGCGTGCCACGCGGCAGCCTGCTCGACGATCGCGGGCGCCGTGTCCACGGACAGGGCGACGCGGGCGATAGCCGTGTTCTCGCTCTCGACCTGGAGTCCTTGCGGCCCGTAGTCTACGATCTCGTCGATATGCAGGTAGCTGTCCAGATAACGGACAAGGGTTTCTCGTTCCATCGGTTCGCCCCTCATTGCGCCTTATCTCTGACTTTTATATGAGCTTGCAACATCGGTTTGACGACTGGCCAAAAATCATTAAACTGACACCGTTGCCGGGGACGTGCCCCGGAATGCGAATGATTGACAACATCATTGACTGCTGCTATGACTAACAGCGTGCTGAATGAGCCGGTGCTCATTCTCAATGTAAACTTCGAGCCGCTTCACGTCTGTAATACGAAGCGAGCGGTTGCCCTCCTCATGGCCGGCAAGGCAGAATTAGTTCTCAATGGGCGAGGCAAGATTCGCAGCGCAACCGCAGAGTTTGACCTCCCGTCGATTATCAAGCTGCAGTACATGATCCGGCGACCGCGACCGCGAATCACGCTGAGCAAGCGTGAGGTGCTGCGGCGTGACGATTACACCTGCCAGTATTGTGGACGCAAGAGCTACCATCTGACCATCGACCACGTTGTGCCGCGCCACGCTGGCGGCTCCCATTCCTGGACCAATCTCGTGGCTGCCTGCTCTGGTTGTAACCGGCGCAAGGGTGGGCGCACCCCAGAGCAGGCGGGCATGCAGTTGCTGCGGCAGCCCTTCGAGCCAAGCAGCTCGGCTGCCTATCGCTTCGGGCGCCATCTCGAGGAGCATGACGAGTGGGAGCCGTTCATCAACGGCTGGTAAGCGCCATCACTGTTGCCGCTTGTAGGCAAAGCGGCCTGCGAGGCCGATGATCCGCGGCAGCCCCGCATCGATCAGGAAACTGACCTCGTCAATCATTCTGGCGTAACCGAGGACGGGGCCCCCGTAGGGGTCGCTGATGCTCTGGTTGCCGCCGGACATTTCGCTGAGGAGGTAGATGCGCTCGGCCGCTTCCGGGAATTCGACGCGCAACGCTTCGGCGTGGCCCGATTCCATACAGAGGATCAGGTCGGCCTCTTCCAGGACTTCAGCGCTGACCTCTCGGGCTCGATGGCTACTGATGTCAATGTCCCGCTCGGCCATGAGCGTAATGCTGGTGCTGGCGGCGCCACGGCGCAACTGGGCCCAGGTGCCTGCCGAACTGACCTCGTATGCATCAAGACCGGATTCTTGCAGGCGCTGCCGGAGCAGCCCTTCGGCGACAGGAGAGCGACAAATGTTCGCGGTGCAAATGAACAGGATGTGTGGCATAACTCTCCCAAGACGGCTGCAGTAACGCGCTAATTGTACCCATGCGCTTCCCGTGGGCCAATCTCACCCTCCTTCTCCTTCTACTGCTGCAAGTGACGACCGGCTATTTCGGCTTCACCAGCGGCACGCCGGGCCGCGCTTGGCTGCTCTGGCTGCACGGGGCTGGGGCCTACGCTATCGTGCTGGTGCTGCTGTGGAAGGGAGCGATTATCTGGAATGTTGCCCGCCGCGGCGTCCGCTGGCAAGGCGAGCGCGCCCAACGGCTGGTGATTGGCGCTCTCC
>JAVVFG010000150.1:0-9056 GCA_032260445.1 Anaerolineae bacterium
GATCCACGTCCTCGATGCCGCGATGCTTGCCATAGTAGACGGTCAGGTTCTCTGTGTGAATGACTCTGTCAGCCATCCTATCATTCCTCGGTCGGATCCTGCGTCGATGATTACAGGCAGCCTGCGCAGTGACTACGGGAGCAAAAAGTCTGCGCTAGGCACGAGCGCGAGCCAAACAACGGACTGCAACCGGCATCTTATCATGATTGGCCCGGCTGTCCACCAGAAATGATAGTGTTTAGAGCCGGTTGCTTTGCGACCCTATCTCCTGGTACGGCGAGAGGCAGCCGTTTTACCCCAGGAGACAGGCGGCGCGCGCCCAGGGCCATCTAACGCGGTGTTGTGATATCAATCGGCGCTGGCCCCTACCAGCAGCGGCAAATGGATGGTGGACACCGGGTGCGGCTCAAGGGTCACTGTCGCCGTTTCCATGGTGATGTCCGCTGCTTCCCATCCCTTCGCCAGCGCCAGGTCGTAGAACAGGCGCCGCATCCGCAGTTCGGCCTGTATCGTCACCGTCCCGGCCGTTGCCGGTAGGCGGAAGCGAACCTGCGACTCGTCGCTCGCCAGGGCCGGGATGCGATTATCACTGACGATAAACGACTGTTTCCAGTAACTGACCACCGGCATCTCGCCGCTACGGGCGTCCTGCAATATCTTGGCGAACGCTGTGCCGGGCAGCCCGGCCTCTGGGCCGCCCCAGCCCGGTATGGTGCTGCCAGCGTTTTGCACCAACGCTTGCCCCTCTTCGTCGGCGGCGGTCACGATGAGTAGCAGATGGCGGCCGGGATGATCGGTGGGGACGTGGTGGCCCGCGCCGCTGTTGGTAATCGTCGCGCTGACGAGGATCTCGCCACCTTCCTGGGTAGCCGTCAGGCTGAGCTCGACAGTGTCCTGCAGGAGGGCAACGTCGAGGGCGCCGCGCTGCAGGTGAGAAGGGATTTGTGCCGGCGGGTGCGGCAAACCGCCCACTTCAGGAAGCGCAAAGTATTCGTCGCCGGTGGGCGGCATGTGGCAGTTCTGGCAGGTGACTCCTTCGGCGGCGTATGGGCTGCGCAACCACTCATCGTACGATTCGTAGATCGGGGTGCCCCAAAAGCTGAACTGGTGGCAGGGGGCACAGAATTGGCTCTCGCTCATCAGCGGCAAGTAGGTGTCGGGATCGTGGATGTCATCATAGGGACCGAAGAAGATGTTGTCCCCGGCCGGTGGGCGCAGCACGCGAAGACTCTGCACGCCCGGCGCGTTTGGATAGACAGAACCGGTCGTCGCGTCGAGATAGGCACCGCCGACCTTGTGGCAGAAGTCGCAGTGAATGCCAGCGGTGACCATATCGCGCACGGCGTTCATGTCCGTCGCCATATAGTGATCAACCGCAGCTCCTGGGGCATGGCAGCTGGCGCAGTTGCCGGCCGTGCCAGGGAAGTCGTCGAGGTAGCCGGGCGTAACAGGGTGCGTGCCGCTTATGTCTGTCCCGTTATAGAGGCTGAAAAAGCGCGCATTGGAGACGGCCGTGCCATGCGCGTTGCTGATCCACTGCGAGACGATCATCGGGTGGCACGCGCCACAGGCTCCCGGCATTGTGCCGCTGATGGGGTCTGTCCACGTGTAGTCGGGGTGGTCCTCCGTATGGTATGGGCGCAGGGTCAGGATAACGTCGCTCGCCGGGGGGACTACCTTTGTGCTCGCGATGTAGTAGCCTGTATACCAGGCGGTGACCTCAATCTCCTGACCAGGGTTCAGTCCCTGGAGGAAAAAGGCACCAGTCTCATCAGAAAAGGTCAGGTTCTCGGTTGCGCGCACGCGCACGCGGGCGCCGGCAACGGGAGCCGTACCAGCGAGCACCACGCCGCGCACCGTTGCGCTACTGGCTGAGACGGCCAAGAAGAGGAGGAGCAACCCCCCAGAGCTCAGGGTCAGGATAAGAAGCTGCACCCATCTAGTTCTGCGCATGGTACCTCGCAGCGTTAACGGCTGACGACAAGCGGTAGCTGGACCTGGTGCCGCGCAGCCTCGAGGAACAGCTCTTCGCCAATCAGCGTGACGGTTGCCGCCCGCGCGCCGCTACTGCCAACTGCTAGTAGATTGATCGCAACCTCATCGGCGAGCCCTTCCCACATCCCTTCATGGGCGGTAAGGCTGATGAAGGGGAAGAGCTCGTGCAGGGCCATGGCGTCGTACGTCAATGTAAAGCTGTTCCCGCCCGGTGACATGCTACCCTGCTCGATCACCACGCCTTTGTCATGAATGGTGTAGTAGACAGCGGTGGTACCGGCTGGCACCGCGCCGCGGATCTGGATTGGCTGCAACGGGTTACCGGACCATTTGAGAAAACCGGGTTCGGGGGTGACGAGGAAGAGCCGAGGCGAATCAGGCGGCACCACGTAAAACTCAAATTGCCCGCCGCTGCCGAGCACCGTGCCCGTATTATGGCTGGTGGGGACGACGCCGTTGCCAGCGTACGGCCGGTCATGCTCGACGATGACGTCGACCGTCCAACGGCCGGCTTCTTCGGCAACAAAGTCGAAGGTGGGGTCGTAGAGCCAGCCGATTTTGTTGGCGTGCCAGGTGCGGCTGACCTGGTGCCCGCTCGGCGCGGTGATCGTTACCTCGACACGGCTGTCTAGCGGTGGTCCGACATGGCCGGAGAAGGCGACGACGTCCCCGACCTCCAGCACGTCGCCGGGGCGGATGCCTTTGGGGAGGAAGAGCATATCGATCTCCTCACCCTGCAGGGTCATGATCGGGCCGCCGTTGATGCTGGCGCCGGTGGCATCCTGGAATGGCGGCGTCACCCGCGCGCAGCCATATTCGTCGCAGCCATGGGGCAGCAGCACCCAGAGCGAGCCGTAAATTGCGTATTCGTGCACCTCATCTGTGCGCAAGACGGCCCCGCCGAATTCCCACTTCAAGTCGCCGGGCAGATCTCCGGCGGCGCTTTCCCCGATCTGGTAGGCGTAGGTGTCGTTGAAGCGCCAGTAGGCTGTGCCCATGTTGTCTTCTGTGATGATCTCGCGCACACGCACATCTGGTCGTTGTGACGAATTGTAGGCGTAGCCCCATTGGTCGATCTGCTCGGGCGCGACGGCCGCATCCATGCCGCTGCTGGTTGTGGTAAAGAGGGGCGCCTCGCCGATGGCCAGGCGCTGTTCCAGTCCGGTCAACGACATATCATCTGGGGGCCAGCGGAGGCCAGTCGTCGCACGCGGGTAATTGGCGCGCAACAAGCCATAGATAGGCCCGTTCAGCCCTGCCTTGTCCTTGACCGTAATGATCGAATGGATTGAGTCCCCCGGCGCCCGATCTTCGTTGCCCCAATGGATATCGCCACTGACGTACGGGTAGTAAACTTCGATGCCGACCTTGTCCGCAGGGAGATCGAAGACCTTAAACCAAATAGGCGCAGGGTCACTGAGATCGCCGTGAAAATCCATGCCGCGGCGGCCATGCGCTTCGATGCGCGCGGTTGGTCCCTCGATTACGTTGCCCCACGTCATGTAGCCGGCCCATAGGGTGCCATCCGGATCTTCGTACTCGGCGGCGATGTCGACGCGGAACTCGCCCGGCTCCTCGAGGCGGATGTCTGTGCCGGTGGGTGGCTGGAAGATGCCGAAGCGGTTGGCCTGCCCCTCGACAATGGTCTCCATAGCAGCACCGGGGTCGCTGTTTGGAAGCTGTAACAGGCGGACGGTGACGTGGGCGGGCACGGGTGGGAAGAGGTGCAGGCCGGGCGCGAAGGCGTCGCCTTGTTGGTATGGCGTGGTGGGCAGCTGCGCCGGGTCAAGGTCGAGAATGCGGGCGATCATCACGTCGTAGGTGCCGCCGATCACATACTCGTTGCCGTAGATGTCGGCGACGACACCGTGCAGGCTGATGGTGTGCGGGCCGTACTGCTCGAACTGGTAGGCGAAGGCATCGTCGCCGGTGTAGAGGTGATACAGGTCGCCAATGTGTCCCGTGCCCTCCTGCAGCGGCGAGCCACCGGGCGTGGTCGGGGTGCGCACGGATGATTGGCGGATAGGAGCCGGGCCGAGGAGATCGACGGTGCCGTCCGGCTTGTGGACGGTTACCTGTAGCTCGCCGGAGGGTAAGGCGAGGGGAAGGTGCGGGGGGCGCGGCATGCGCCGGTCGGTTGCCGACAGCCATTGAGAGCCGGGCTCCAGACGGTAACTGAGCGGCTCGCCGCTGCGCTCGTCCAAACGCGGGAAGACAACGCGGTGTGGCGGTAGGACGACGCGGGTCGGCATGGCGTAGTTTCCCTCGTCCTCGTGTGCCGGGATGCCGCGATGGCCGTTGCTCAGGTAATTGCTAAAGAGGGTCCAGGGGATGCGCGGCGGCGCCGCGTCGCCCACTTTTAAGGAGGGTAGCAATGCCCGGGATCCTTCGTGATACCAGATGATGGTCACAGGCGTGTCGCTATCTAGCGGAACGCCGCCAGAATCGAGCCAGCCTTCCAGGCGATAAGTGCCTACCGGCAACGCCGTAGGAACGGTGAAGCTAATGGTCGACGTACCGTAGAGTGTCTGGTTGCCGGCGCAGGCAAGCTCTGCGAATGGCGCCGTGGCGACGCCCACGCTTTCGCCGCCAGATTCATGCTCGATGGGCAGACCCGTTGGCGTGAAGAGATGGCTCGTAAACCAGATGCTCGACGGGTGGCTGTTCCCCGCGGCATCAAACAGGTAGCGCAGCGAATAATGTATGACGGGGGCGAAGTCCGGCGTCCCGCACCAGGACAGCGCCGGCGAGGTGATGCGCACCTCGCTCTGGACGGTCACCTCCGCGCCGGGCGCGACGGACAGATTGCCCCCACCCGGGCCGGTAACGCTGCCTTCAAGCCACCAACCGCCCCACGGTTTTCCCTCGCCCAACGAGCCGGCGCTGAGGAAGGGTACGTCGCTTCCTGTGCTGGGTGCCGGGCTGCCGGCCATGATCATGGTGCCCGGCAGGGGGTTCATGTAGCTCAGGTCTGGAGCCGTCTCGAGATGGCTGTCCGCCCACAACTTCTCCACGCGCCAGCCCTCAAGATCATATTTGACCATGAGCGTTGAGCCCGGCGGGGCAAAAAGCGACGTATCGAAAGAGCCATTGGTACCTGCGGTGGTAATGGCGACGTTGCGACTACTCAGATTGACCACGGCGACATACGCCTCGCCGGGCACCGCGCCTGGCTCGCCGCTGACTGTCGCGATCCCTTCTGCGTTTGGGTCGCCTACGGAAAGCTTACTGGCATCAGGGGGCGTTTCCGGGAGCGATGCCAGCTCGGCACCCTGGGCAGAGGTTGTGCCAGCGCCTTCGCCGGCTACCATCTGTTCTGGGCTAGCCGCATCCGCTACCCGGTGGGAGTTGCTCGATGCCCGCCCGCGCATCTGTGTCGCGGCGATCAGGCTGGTGGCGACGAACAAGAGGATGATTGCGAAAGTGAGCGTACGTCTCGTGAGCGTCATTGCGCCTTCTCCTTAAGCAGTGTCCGGTTACCCGGCAGGTGCTGTGGTCGGCCAGGCCAAGCCAAAATGGCCTTACCGGTATGGCAGGCTCGACAGAAAGGCAACCAAGTCGGCTAGCTGTTCTGCAGACAGGTGGCCGGTGGTGCCGTGTTGGTCATCTGGATTGGCATCGGTGAGGACATCGAGCAAAGTGGGCGCGCTACCGTCGTGCAAGTAGGGCGCGCTGTCGTATAGGAAGCGCAAAGTGGGGGTGTCAATCTCCGGACCGAACCACTCGCCGGGGGCAGAAGCAGTGCCGACATCGTGCGTCTGCAAATCGGTATAAAGCGGCGGCGGGTGACAGCTAGCGCACGCTGTCTCTGCCGATGCGAAGAGCGCTTTTCCCCTGCTCGCTGCTGCCGAAAGGGAAAGGCGCGCGGGCGGTATAGCAAGGCTGTCGATGAACGCCGCGAGGGCGTCCAGGTCATAGGAACGGCCCTGATTGGGGGCACCCACGGTCGGATACATCTCGCCGTCGATGAGGCCGCTGCCGAACTGCTCAAAGCGGATGCTAAATTCGCTATCGGCCGATTCGTCCCATTCGGCCGACCAGCGCAAAGGATAGGTCTCAATCATGCCCAGGAGGCTGGTGGTGTTGCGCGTAATCACGGGCGTGCCGCCGGGCGGGATCTCGCCGGTGTACTGCAAGAGCCAGGTGCGGCCGTCGTGCTCGCCCTCGACGTGGCAGGTGTTGCAGGCAATCCAGCGCGCCTGCGCCAGCTCCGGCCGGGCACTCGAGTGGAAAAGACGCTTGCCATGCAGCAGGAGCGGCGGCAGCGGTATCTCCGTCACGTGTACGGTTGCGGTTACGGTGTAGGTTGCCGTGTCGATCACGCTCACCGTGCCTGCCAATGAATTGGCGACATAGGCGGTGTTGCCATCGGGGCTGAGGACGATGCCGCGCGGGTTGTCAGCTACGGGAATGTGACCAGCACGGGCTGGTACAGTGGGGGTGCTGACGTCGATGATCGATAAATCGTTACTGGCGGCGTTGACAACCCATAGCTCGCTCACGCTCTCCTTCAAGGCAGCATCCCATGGCAGACCGACCGGCTGGTCGACCTCGGGCAGGGAGATATGTTCCGACGTCTGGTGGCTGTCTGTTTCCAGATTGACGACCGAAATCTTCGGGAACACGGTGTTGTCGAACTGCACGTTCAGCCCCTGCCCGTGCGCCATCGTCTGCGGCAGGTAGGCGCGCGTGCCGGCGGCGTTGACGAGCACCGCTGGGGCCGGTGCCACATTCGGCCACGTGTGGATAATGCTGGGCGGCGCGGCAGCACGCGCACTTGTCTCCAAATTCCACGCGGCGCCAACGGGAGCCTGGGAGGCGATCGCCGGCAGGAGGAGCCTGTACGGGCGCACGGGCAGGAGAGTGACATCGCCGCTGAGCAGATGGCTGACGAGCAACCGCTGACCATCCGGCGTAAATGCCAACCCGTAGGGCCGGTCGCCAGTGGCGACCATAGAAAGGGTGGCGAGGGTCGTGGCGTCCAGAAAACGGACCGTATCGGCGCCCATTTCGGCGACGGCGAGAAAGCGGTCGCCGGGCGACAGCGCGATGCCCGCGGGCCGGTAGCCCACGGCCACGCCGGCTACCAGCACGTGCTGTTCCAGATCCACGACTGAGATGGAATCGGAGCCGTGGTTGGCGACATAGGCCAGGCGGCCATCGCCGGATACCGTCACGCTGCGTGGCTGAACGCCGGCCGGCACCTCTGCCAGCACGGTAAGCGTGGCGACGTCGACGATAGAGAGCGAATGGGAATCGGGGTTAGCAACGAGCAGCGTCTGGCCGTCGGGGGTGAGGGTGATGAGGCTGCTGCCGCTCTTGGCTGTTGCCGCAGGGGCCAGTTGTGTGTGTGCCGGTAGGCTGCCGCGAGGAAGGAAAGCGGAGACTGCCAGAAGCAAGATAAGAATACCGCTGCGGCGTCGCATAGCCGTGTCCCCTTTATCCGGCGCTATCGCCTAGTGCGGCAGATGAGTGTCACACAGATGGCAGGAAGAGGGCCCAGTGACCCAAGTTTCATTGTAAAACAGGCGCTGGCCCGCTGGGAAGGGACGAGAATCACCTGCGCAGGTAGAGGAAAGTCACTTTGGACCGCGCTCCGGGGGCTGAACGTGCGAAAGGTGCGCCACAGCAGGCGCACTAGTGCGCGGAAAGGAGTCTGGCAGGAGCTTAGCAGCCAGCTGTCGAGTGTCTGCAGCAGCGGCGCGGCTCCCTCTCTATCATCGCCCCGGTTGCCAGCACAACCCAGGAGACGAGAAGCTTGGGCACTACCACTGTAAGATTGCCAAGACCGGCCACCACTTTCTGATGACCGGCTGCTCCGGCCTATCATCCCTCAGACGGAGCTTGACGGCGCCGCCGTTTTCGCTAGGGATCCGGGTTAAGGGTGAGTGGTAGGTAGATGTCGAAAGAGGTTTGCTCTACCGGCCCCAAAACTGCAAAGCGACTGAGATGGCAGACCGCGACAGTGAATGTATTGGCTTCGAGGTTGCGCTGGTACGCCGACGCAGGCGTGCAGGTGCTTGCCGCATCAACCCATCCATCTTCATCGACGTACAGGCCCAGATCGCTCTCGATCATGCCTGCGACATGTTCATCACGATAATGGATCGTAATCGAGACCGGCTGGAGGAAGGCAAACTTTCCCAGTGCCTGCCCGTCACGATAAGCAGTCAAGGCGAAGAAGCGCCCGGTGGGCACAAGGCCACCCGGAACCGTCTGAAGCTGCTCGGTGTCGTTGTACACGAGGGTTGTTGTTTCCGTGACAGCGCCGGCTGGTATGTGCACGACGGTCGTTAAGCCATCCTGGTTCGTAGCAGTCAGCGCGGCGGGCGCGTCGGCGACAACTTCGACGAGGACACCCCGTACCAGGGCGATGGTGTGGCGGGCTGCCACTGTGTTACCAGCATTGGTCGCAGTCACGGTCACTCGTTTCGTTCCAGGTCGCGGCCATGTAAATGTTACTGTGTCCTCCGTACCACTGACGATATGGGTTACCGGAGTCTGTCCCGTGGCCTGCCACTCAAAGATAACGGGCAAGGTTGCATTTGTGGGCGTGGCCGTGGCCGTGAATAGCAGCGGCGTGTTTACAGCGCCAACCGTGGCACCCTGCACGGCGACGCCAGTAAGTGGTTCCGGCAGCGGTTCTTGTACAGTAATGGTCTGGGTCGCGCTTGTTGATTCGCCCGTATTCGTTGCCGTTACCGTCAGCGTTACCATGTATGTCCCGGGCGTTGTGTAGGTGTGGGTCGGGTGTTGGAGGGCGCTGGTGCCGCCATCGCCAAAGTCCCAGGACCAGACATCGGCAGCCTCGGCCGGGGTCGAGGTATCGGTGAAGGTCACTTCCAGCGGCGCGGTCCCGGAGGTGGGCGTGGCCGTGAAGCCAGCGACTAACGCTACTGGCTCGATAACCGTCACGTAATTCGCGCGTACCAGTGTGTCGGTCTGGCCAGTTTCGGTGTCCGTCACGGTCAGCGTCACCGTGTACGACCCGGGCGTTGTGTAGGTATGGGTCGGGTGTTGGAGGGCGCTGGTGCCGCCATCGCCAAAGTCCCAGGACCAGA
>JAVVFG010000151.1:0-9042 GCA_032260445.1 Anaerolineae bacterium
ACCGGCCAGATGGGCTTCTTCCGTAACCTCACCGGCGGCGAAATTGTCGCCCAGGCGATCCATTTCGCCCGCGAGCTGGCTGCCGAAGAGGCACGCGTCACCAACATCGTGCTCATGGGCATGGGTGAGCCGCTGCACAACTACGAGCACACGATGGAGGCGATCGATCGCCTTACCGACGATGACGGCTTCAACCTAGGCGCGCGCCGGATAACCCTCTCTACCGTCGGCCTCGTCCCCGCCATCCGCCGTTTTGCCGACGAAGCGCGCCAGGTGGGCCTCGCCGTCTCACTGCACGCAGCGACTGACGAGGAGCGCGACCGGCTCATCCCCGCCAACCGCCGCTGGAATATCGCCGAGCTGATGAAGGCGATCGACTATTACGTGGCGAGGACGGGCCGGCAGGTGACCATTGAGTGGGCGCTCATCGCCGGAGAAAATGATACCGGTGAGCAGGCGCACCGCCTCGGCGAGCTGCTACAGGGCCGGCTCGTCCACGTCAACCTAATTCCGCTCAACCCAACCGAAGGGTACGGCGGCGTTCCCAGCTCTCGTGCGCGTGTTGCGGCCTTCCAGGAAGTCCTCTCCAGCTACGGGGTCAGCAGTACCGTCCGCGTCCGCCGCGGCGTCGACATCCAGGCGGGCTGCGGCCAGCTACGCGACCGGACCGTGCTTGACCGCGCTCGCCGGCACCGCCTCTCACCCGCCGACGAAGAAGAATAACCGCGCCCTCACCACAAGACAGTTCTCATCAGCTAGTTCTCGCTCCCCAAGCGGCCAGCCGGAAATGAAAAAGGCCGGGTACCGTCTTCAGATACCCAGCCTCCATTCCAATCCCCTATCCCGGATACCTGCTCCCGGCTACGGCAGATAACTCATCGGGTCATACCGTGCTTTGTTGTAGCGGATCTCAAAGTGTAGATGCGGCCCGGAGGAACAGCCGGTGTTCCCCGAAAAGGCAATCGTGTTGCCCTGGTAGACCGTCTGGCCCGGCTTGACGTTAAATCCATTCAGATGGGCATAGAACGTCTCGTAGCCATTGCCGTGGTTGATCACCACCAGATTACCATAGCAGTATGGACTCCAAGAAGCATACGTCACCGTGCCTGTATCCGCGGCGTAAATCGGCGATCCTGTCGTGAGGGCGATGTCCAGCGCCGTATGCCCGTACCACGAATACTGAGTAATGCGCCGCCCGCCGGTCGGCCAGATGTACGTTCCTGTTCCCGGCACGAGCACCACAACCCCCTGGCCCGCTTCCGGCGAGCTGCTTGAGCTCACGTATGACGGCGGATCCCAGACGAAGACTTCGCGCACTGCGCCCGGCACCAGGATTTGGGTTCCGGGAAAGAGACGGTACGGGAACTCAAGATTGTTTGGCTCGTAGGCAATAACGTCTTCGACGGGAATGCCGTACTGCTCAGAAATACTTTCGAGCGTTTCCCCTTCCGTGACGTCGTGCAACACGCCGTCGATTGGCAAGATGATGATGTCTACCCCGGCCATCAACTGGCCCGCATCATTACTCAAGAAACTGTTGCCCCCCAGAATCGTCTCCTCCTGGATGCCGAACTTTTCGGCAATGCGGATGGCCGTATCGCCACTCTCGACGCGGTAGGTAATGAATTCGTGTTGCGGCTGGGCCGGCTTGTAGGTGATCGGCATCGGCTGCGCCACCAGCCCATTATCTGTCAGCACTGGCACCGAGCTGGCGTCGAAGGCTACCTCGTCTCCCTCGGTGAGCACCGCGTCTTCTTCGGGCGTCGCCGTGACCGGCTCCGCCTGCAGCACTGCCGCCTGCAGCGCCGGTTCGCTGTCGCGCTCAAATGCCAGTAACTCCCCGACCGTCGCCGTCCGGCTCGCCGCTAGCAGTAGTAAGCCGACGACAAGCAGCACCAAATGGCCGCCGAATCGCTCCAGGAGCGATCGCTTGTCATCCATATAGGGTTCCTCCTTCAGGGGCCATCCTCCTCGGGGCTGACCGCAAGGAATCCTATCACAAAGGGTGACCTGACAAAAAACGGACCCCTTTACGGGGTCCGTTTATTAAAGGACGGCTCATCAGGGCCCGAAGCAGCAAGCGGCGTGAAGCGCGTGCTGCGGTGCGCCCCGGCGGTTAGCCCATATCCTTCGTCAGCGTTTCGAGGAACTCGTAGTTGTCGTGCGTGCCGCGCATGCGCTGCAAGACGGCGTTGGTCGCACTGCTAATGTCGTAGCCAGGCGTGTCCATCAGGTGGGCCAGCATCCGTCGCATCATGTAGACACGCTGCAGCTCGTCACCGGAAAGCAGGAGCTCTTCGCGCCGCGTGCTGGAGCGTTCAATGTCAAACGCCGGGAAGATACGCCGTTCCTGTAGGCGACGGCTGAGCACCAGCTCCATGTTGCCGGTACCCTTGAACTCCTCGTAGATGACGTCGTCCATGCGGCTGCCGGTATCGACGAGGCAGGTGCCCATAATGGTCAGGCTACCCCCCTCTTCCAGATTTCGCGCTGCACCGAAGAAGCGTTTTGGAGGGTAGAGCGCCGTCGGGTCGAGACCACCAGACAGCGTGCGGCCGCTCGGCGCCACGGTCAGGTTGTAGGCGCGCGCTAGTCGCGTGATAGAATCCAGCAAGATAACGACATCTTTCCCGGACTCAACCAGCCGTTTGGCCCGTTCCAGGGCCATCTCGGCCACCGCACAGTGATTCTTCACCGGCTCGTCAAAGGTGGAGCTGACAACCTCGCCTTCGACCGAGCGCTCCATGTCCGTCACCTCTTCCGGCCGCTCGCCGATGAGGGCGACGATCATGAAAATATCGGTGTGGTTCTCGGAGATACCGTTGGCAATCTCTTTCAGGACCGTTGTCTTACCGGCTTTCGGCGGCGAGACGATCAGGCCACGCTGTCCGCGGCCGATTGGCGCCACGAGGTCAAGGAGCCGCGTCGAGAGAATGTGCGGTTTCGTTTCCAGCTTGATCTTGTGATCGGGAAAGATTGGCGTCTGTTTCTCAAAACGTGGGCGCCGGCGCGCCGTTTCCGGATCGAGACCATTCACGGCTTCGACCCGCAGCAAACTGTGGTATTTCTCGTTGTCCTTGGGCTCGCGCACCTGGCCGATAATCATATCCCCCGTGCGCAGGCCCAGGCGGCGAATCTGCGAGTTCGACACGTAAATATCATCGGGATTCGGGTGATAGTTGCGATCCGCGCGCAAGAAGCCCATCGGCTGCTTGTCATCCTGGATGATCTCCAGGACGCCGCCGCGGAACTCTAGGCCCTTCTTCCGCGCTTCAGCACGCATGATCTCATAGACGAGCTGCTGCTTTTTCATCGCACTGTAGCCCGAGATATCCATCTCCCGGGCTGTCTCACGCAGATCCGTCAGGCGCTGTGATTCTAATTCTGCTATATCCATCCAATCTTCTCCCGTTGCTGCCCCGCCGGCTGCAACTTAAGATTCGGCTCGCCCAGGCAACACGTAAGGCGCTGGCACGAGGTCGGCTTTATCGAATTTCGAAAGGTATCGGGTATTGTTTCCCAGTCCCTTAGGCTTGGTGGCTACGTCCCACTACTAGACGGTTTCCGCCTTTTCATGGATTCACAAGACGTGGGGAAGCGCTTCGAGACTGCACACGAAGCGGTTTATTCAGTCGAGAACTGCACGAAGTGTGGGCAAACCGTTGCTTACTATTGAAAGCGGCCACATGAGGAATTGGCCAGAAATTTACTATGGGCGAACCCAGTATAGCACCTCCCTCTAGTAGCGTCAATTATCTTATCTCTCTCCTATACACGCCTCCTCGAGGCCCGTCGGGCGCGCCCGCGTCCGGGTACGCGCTAGGCGGGCTCACCGGCTCCGATATATTCCTCGGCCTTCGCCACCAGCTCTTTGTTGCCGATGAAGAACGGCACGCGCTGGTGCAGTGACGACGGCTCGATATCCAGTATCCGCTGCCGGCCATCCGACGCCGCGCCGCCGGCCTGTTCGATCAGATAGGCCAGCGGCGCCGCCTCGTACAGCAGGCGGATCTTGCCGTTCGGCTTCTCCGTTTCAGCCGGGTAAGCAAACAGCCCGCCGCGCAGCAAATTGCGGTGAAAGTCGGCCACGAGCGAGCCGATGTACCGCTCCGACAGCCCCAGCGTCTCCCCTTCCGACCCCTGCAGCCAGCGGATAAACGCTTGCACGGCCGGCGACCAGCGCGCGTAGTAGCCATGATTCACGCTATAGTACGACGGCTTCTCCGGCAGGGTCATGAAGTCGTGTGTCAGCAAGAACTCGCCAATTTCCGGGTCAAGCGTGAAGCCGTGTACGCCCGCGCCGGTCGAATAGACCATCATCGTGCTCGCGCCATAGAGGATGTAACCCGCCGCGACCAGATTGCGTCCCGGCTGCAGGATATCCTCCACGCGCCCCCGTTTCTCCCAATCAAGGCAGCGGAAGATGGAAAATACCGTCCCGATGCTCACGTTGACGTCGATGTTCGACGAGCCATCAAGCGGATCGTACACCAGTACGTACGACCCTTTGCGATAGCCGTCGGGGATGTAGAGCGGCTCGGCATGCTCCTCGGAGGCCATGATGCACACACGGCCGGTATGGTCACAGAGACGGTACATCACCAGGTCGGCGTAAACGTCCAGCTTCTGCTGCTGTTCGCCCTGCACATTCGTCCGGCCGGCCCGGCCAAGCACATCGAGCAGGCCCGCGCGGTTTGTCTTGTGGGCGATCATCTTCGCCGCCAGCGCAATGTCATACAGTAGGTTGGTGAAATCCCCTCGCGCTTCCGTCGGCTGGTTCTCCAGGATGAACCGTTCGATGGTCACGATTTTCTTTGGTGCGATTCCTCCGTCCAATATTCCTCCTCGGCACGCCAGCCAGGTGGCAGTGGACCTTAGCCCAGATAATGAATGACGTAGTAGGCCATCGTGACTGACCAGATGAGACTATCAATGCGATCGAGCGCCCCGCCGTGTCCTGGCAGCATATTGCCCGAATCTTTCACGCCCGCTTCACGCTTGAAGAGGCTGATCGCCAGATCGCCAGCCGGGCTGACCACAGAAATCAGCAGGCTCACGAACAACACGACCGGCCACGGCAGGCCCAACAGATAGCCCAACAGCAGCGTGAAGGCTGTGCCGAGAACAATGCCCGCGACATAACCCTCAATCGTCTTGTTCGGGCTCAGGCGGCGCGCCAGCCTGCGTTTCCCGCGCCAGGAACCGATAAGGTAGGCGGCGGAATCGGCCAGCCAGGTCGAGACGAGCGCCATGATCGTCCATTTTGCCGCCTCGATTTCCGTGACGCCGAGATGGCGCAGACGGAAAAAGTGACCGGCAACCCACCCCAACAGGAGGATTCCAGCCATGGTCGCCACCCACTCTGCCGGTGCCGAGTCCGTCCGCTGCTTCTCGTACGACCAGAGCGCATAGAGCATTACCGCGAGCAGGCTAAGTACCATCAGCGGCGCGCCGAGCTCGAGTGCCGGCCATTGCCCGGCAATGAGCTGTAGCCAGACCGATGGCAGCAACAGCCACAGCGGCACGCGAATACGCACCGCGCGTAGCAGTGTCGCATACTCGTAAGTCGCCAGCGAGATAATGAGGAGGAGCGGAATGAAGTAGAAATAGCCCCCAAGATAGATGAGAAACAGGGCAAGCGGCCCCACAGTGAAGGTGGTAGCGGCGCGTTTTAGGAACATAGAAGGGTCTGTCGCAAAACTAGCCCTCTTCTGGAAGGCGACCATAGCGGCGTTCTCTCTGGCTATAGGCAAGGATTGCGTCGTACAGCTCCTCTCGCCCGAAATCTGGCCAATACTCCGGGGCTGCCAGGTACTCGGCATAGGCAGCTTGCCAGATCAGGAAATTGCTGATGCGCAGCTCGCCGCTGGTGCGGATGACAAGGTCCGGATCGGGCAGATCTTTGGTAAATAGATAGCTGCTAAACAGCTCCTCGTTCAGCTCATCCGGCGACACGCCATCTTCGAGCATCTCGTGCACCGCATGCAGGATTTCGGCCCGCCCGCCGTAGTTAAAGGCCACGTTCAGGATCAACCGGTCGTTGTCCTGGGTCAGCTCCAGCGCATCGCGCACCTTCTGCTGCAGCGCCGGGTCGATTCCTCTCAGGTCGCCAAGATGGTGCAGGCACACCCCCTGTGCGTGCAGCTCAGACAGCTCCTGGTCCAGCACGCGTGTGAAGATGCGCATCAACCCGCGGATTTCACTTTCCGGCCGTTCCCAGTTCTCGGTAGAAAAGGCGTAGATAGTTAGGATTTTGATGCCGAACTCGACACAGGCATTGATAATGCGGCGCAAGTTCTCGGCGCCGGCCCGGTGGCCGGCAATGCGCGGCAGGCCACGCTTCTGCGCCCAGCGGCCGTTCCCGTCCATGATGATCGCCACATGTTGTGGGACGCGCACCCCGGTAAGATCTAGCGGCTTCTTGCTCACAGGCTCAGACTTCCATGATCTCCGCTGATTTGCGCTCGCCGATTTCGTCGATTTGGGCATTGTAGCGGTCGGTCAGTTTCTGCAGGTCCTCTTGCCCGTCGTAGAAATCGTCCTCGGCGACCTCATGCTGGTTTTTCAAGTTGCGCAGGTCGTTGAGCGCGTCGCGGCGGATGTTGCGGATGGCGATTTTCGCCTCTTCAGCACGGCGCCCCACCTGCCGCGTCAGGTCGCGGCGGCGCTCTTCCGTCAGCCGCGGCATCGTCAGCCAGATCGCATGCCCGTCATTATTCGGCGTAATCCCAATATCCGACTTTAAGATCGCCTTCTCAACCGACGCCAACAGCTTCGGATCGTAGGGACGGATCGCCAGTTGCTGCGCCTCCGGCACACTGATTAGCGCGACCTGCTTCAGGGCCACCTCCGCCCCGTATGCTTCAACCGTAATCCGCTCTACAAGGCCCGGCGATGCCCGACCCGTCCGGAACGTAGCCAGATCAGACTCAAGCGCGTCGATTGCGGTCATCATCCGCAGTTCCGCTTCCTGCAAGACGTCGCGAATCATCGATCCCTCCTTTTTCGGCGGCCCTGTCTCCGCCTACTCCTGCCCCTACTCGGACCCTTCTTGAACACCTGTGAAATGAGCGATCGTCGTGCCGACCGAGTCCCCTAGCATCAGCCGTTTCACGCTATCCTTTTGCCAGAAGTCAAGAACGACGATCGGCATGTTGTTTTCCATCGACAGCGAAATCGCCGTGCTGTCCATCACCCGCAGGCGCTGGTTCAGGAATTCGATATAAGAGAGCCGCTCGAACCGGTGCGCGTTCGGGTTACGAACCGGGTCGTCGTCGTAAATGGCATCGACCTTGGTCGCCTTAATCAAAACATCGGCCCCGATTTCCATGGCACGTAGCGCCCCGGCTGTATCCGTGGTGAAGTACGGATTGCCCGTGCCGGCGCCGAGGATCACGACGCGCCCCTTGTCGAGGTGCCGGATTGCCCGCAAGCGGATGTAAGGCTCGGCGATAGTGCGCATCTCGATCGCCGTCTGCACGCGGGTGACGATGCCAATCCGTTCCAGCGCGTCCTGTAGCGCCAGCGCGTTCATCACCGTCGCGATCATGCCGATATGGTCAGAGGTAGCCGGCTCCATGCCGTGGTCCACACCCATCGAGCCGCGCCACAGATTCCCGGCGCCAATGACGATCGCCACCTGGACACCCAAATCATAAACACCCTTGACAATCTCGGCAACCGCTGCCGCCCGGGTCGGATCGATACCAACACCGCTCGGCCCCGCGAGGGCCTCACCGCCCAGTTTCAGCAAAATTCGCCTGTATATTGGAGTTGCCATCCTCTCTTCTCGCAGATTGTTTCCAGGACGAATCGCCCGCGAAAGTAAACAGATAAAGCAAAGGGCGCTCTTGCGAACGCCCTCAGAACTACTCGAAGACGATCAGATCGCCTCACCCAACTCATAGCGCACGAAGCGGCGCAGGATGATGTTTTCACCCAGTTGCGCAATCGCGTCGTTGATCAGGTCCTGGACGGTCTTGCTGTCGTCCTTCACAAACGGCTGCTCGAGCAGCACCGTCTCCTGGTAGAACTTCTCCATGCGCCCGGTGACGATCTTCTCGACGATAGCGTCCGGCTTGCCTTCCGCTTTCGCCTGAGCCCGCAGCACGTCCAGCTCCCGCTCCAGGTCCTCCTGCGGTACTTCGTCGCGCGAGACATACTTCGGGTCCATCGCCGCAATGTGCAGTGCGATCTCGTGTGCCAGCGCGCCGAACATCTCCGTGCGGGCTACAAAGTCGCTCTCCGAGTTTAGCTCGAGCATTACCCCAACGCGGTTGGCAAGGTGCGAGTACATCTCGATGAGCCCTTCCTTGGCCTCTCGGTCGGCGCGCTTCGCTGCCCGTGCCAGACCCTTCTCGCGCAGAGCATCTACCGCCTTGTCGAAATCGCCATTCGCCGCGACGAGTGCCTTCTTTGCGTCCAGCACGCCGGCACCGGTCGCCTCGCGCAGTTCTCTAATCTGTTCTACTGTTACTTCCATATTGCTATCTCCAGGGAATGTTCGCTTAGGAAGAGAGTGGGCAACGCCCGCTGCCGACCCTGTCCGGTCAGGTTTGGCAAGCGCCGGCTTACTCTTCTTCCTCGACGTGCGCGGCACGGCGGATCTTGGCTAGTGTCGCCTCGCCCAGCAGCGCCTCGTCGGTGAGCTCTTCGTCGTCCTCGTAGCCGGCAAAATCCTCGTAATCGCGCTCTTCGTAACCGCGGATTTCGTCGACAAGCGCTTCTTCGCGCATTGCCATCCCTTCAATCGCCGCGTCGGCCATCTTGCTGATGATCAGCTTGATGGCGCGGATCGCATCGTCATTCGCCGGGATCACGAAATCAATCACGTCGGGATCGCAATTCGTGTCCACCATGGCAATGACGGGGACGCTCAGAATGTTCGCCTCACGCACGGCGGTTTCCTCGTTGTTCACGTCGACGACAAACAGGAGGTCCGGCAGCGCGGTCATGGTGCGGATACCGCCCAGACGCTCGTTCAGCTTGGCAATCTCTCGCTCCAGCGTGAGCCGCTCCTTCTTCTTGAGCAGTTCGAGCTCG
>JAVVFG010000152.1:0-5311 GCA_032260445.1 Anaerolineae bacterium
CCCTGCGCGTACGCCTCAACCGGCGCGATGCCCAGCTCGCGTGCGATTGACAACGCTTCGCGACAGTAACTCTCGGCCGTGCCGTACTCCCCCACCCCAAATGCATACTCAGTCAAATTGCTGAGGGCCAGAGCCATGTCAGCCTTGTTACCATGCGTGCGGGCGATCTCCAGTCCCAGGCGCATGTATTCGGCCATCGGATCCGGTTGCGCCAGGTAGCCATAACAGATTCCCATGCTCAGATGGGTGCGCGACAGATAAAAGGCCTCTTCTTGCGCGGCAAACAGCGGAAGCGCACGCTGCTGCAGCGCGAGTGCCGCCGCCGGGTCAGGCATCACCTGATGGGCAAAAATGCCGAGCGCATGTGTCGAGATGGCAATCTCCCCTTGATCCCCAAGCTCCTCGGCGATAGCCAGCCCCTGTTCGAGCGTCGCTTTCACGTCCTCCGTGTCTGAGGGGATCAATACCTGCAGGAACCCATGCCGGGTGACAATCCGGCCCCATACCCTGTCTGGTTCCTCCCCGGGAGCCGGTGCCAGCTGCTCGCGCGCGGCTGCAAAAAGCGCGCTGCCCTGTTCATGCTGCCCGCGGAGATCGCAGAAGAGGTGCAGGCTTTCCAGCCCACCGTCGATCGCCGCCCGGTTGTTGGTCGCCAATGCCCAGCGCCAGGCAGCGCGGACATTCTTAAAGTCAGCCTGGATTTCGCGCAGCGCTTCTGCTTGCCGGCCCCCCTTCAAGCTAGCTTCGCGGTCTTGGAGGAAGCGCAGGTAGTATTCACCGTGCGCCGCTCGTGCCGCCGCTGCCTCGCCGGAAGCCTCCAGTTGCTGTTCCCCGTACTGGCGCAGCAGCTCATGGATCTCGTAACGTCCATCGGGCGTGACAGCTATGAACGACTTGTTGACCAACGTGCGCAGGGTGCGCAGGCGCGCGCCGGTAACCTCCTGCGCCGCAGCGCGCGTAAAGCCGCCACGGAAGACCGACAGCGCCAGAAACGCCTGCTGGGCATCGGCCGGCAATTGGCGCCAGGAATAGTCGAACACCGCGCGCACGCTCCGCTGACGCTCTGGCAGATCTTGTGTTTCCGCTTCCAGAAAGTCGAGGCTGCTGGCGATCTCGCTGGCGATTTCTCCGAGCGAAAGAAGTTCCAGCCAATGCGCGGCGAGCACGATGGCCAACGGCATGCCTTGCACCAGGCGGGCGATCTGGGCTGCATGCTGCAGGTCATCCCCATCCGGCCGGAAGAGCGGCCGCACGAGGCGCGCCTGCTGCAACAAAAGCTGGACGGACGCGTATGCCGTGAGGTCGATACCGGCCGCTGGCTCCTCGAGCGGGTACGAAAGGCCGCCGAGCGCATAAACCATCTCGCCGCTTAGATTCAGCGCCGCGCGCGAGGTGACGAGAATCGTGACTGCCTTCGTAGCCATCACCAGCTCGGCCACCAGCGAGCTGCCTTCCATCAAATGTTCAAAGTTGTCCAGCACGAGTAGCAGCTCTCGTTCCTGCAGATAGCTGAGAAGCTGTTGCTTGATCTCCGGCGTACTGGCGAAATGCGCGCCAATGCTTTCGCCAATCGCCGCGATGATCTGCTCGGGATTCGACAGCGGAGCCAGCGGCACGAAATAGACTCCATCGGGGAAGGCGAGCAAAGCCGTGCGTGCCGCCTCCACCGCCAGCCGCGTCTTGCCAATCCCGCCGGGCCCGACGACGGTTACCAGGCGGCAGTCTGGCTCGGCCGTGAACAGGCGGCGCAGGTCGGCCAATTCCTTCTGGCGCCCGACGAACGGTGTCGCCTGCAGGGGCAAATTCTGCCGGTGCTCCCCTGTTTCTGGCGTCAGCGCTTCACCCGCTGCCGCGGCCCGCAGCTTCTCCAGCCAGCCCTTCGCCTGGTCTGCAATCTCTGGCGCGTGGGGTGCCAGCTCGTCGTGGGCGCGCGCCAACAACGCTAACCCTGCTGCGTAACGGCCGCGCAGCCGGCAGAAGAGGAACAGGCTCTCCAAAGCGCGGCGTATCGCTTCCGGGTCTGGTCGCGCCAGCGCATAGTCCCATGCTGCGAAAATGTTATCCAGATCCACCTCAATCTCGATCAGTGAATCTGGCTGCCGCATCTCCGGCGACGCGGCGACCCGTTGGCGCATCGCCGTGAGGAAGTACGCGCCGTGTGCCTTACGCGTCTGCTCGGTAAGGCCTAGCGCCGCCAGCTGCTCCCGGCCAAACTGCCGCACCGCCTCGTGGATGGTATGGCGGCCGCGGCGATCCAGGCGCAGGTAGCCATGAGCAGCGAGCGTCCGCAAGAGCACAACGTCGCCGTTGGCAATTGCTTCCGCCGCTTGCCGGCTAAACCCGCCCGCGAAGACAGACACCTGGGCCATGGTGCGCTGCACCTCCGGCTGTAGGCGCTGCCACGTCACCTCTAGCGCTGCCCGCACGGGTCCCGTCGCGCCTGGAAGCTGTTCCAGCCTGCTTGCCAACTCCGCACTGATCGTCCGAGGTCCAGGGTCCTGCAACCAGGAGGCGAGCAGGCGTAGTGCCAGCGGCTGCCCCCTGGTGAGACGGACCAGCCGCAACACGTGCGGCAGCGCCACTGCGTCGAGCGCAAAGTTTGCCTGGCTGCGCTGTGCTTCACGGGCCAGGAGTGCTACCGCGCCGTAGCGGACGGCATCCTCGAGGACGATCTCTTCGTTCTCGGGATAAGCCAGACCCTGCAGTGGATAAACGGTCTCGCCGGCGACCCCGAGGCTCTCTGTTGCGGTGACCAGCAACCGCATCTGCGGCGCTGCGGCGACGATTGCCTCGACCAGCGGACGGCTCTCCCCCACTGCCGGATCGTCGAGCATCAGGAGGAGCTCCTGTTCCCGAAGATAGTCTAGCAGCTGGCGCTCCGTATCATCCGCCGAGAAGAAAGCGAAGTTCGCGGCGCGGGCGATCGCCTCGACAATCTCCCCGCGCCGGGTCAGGCCCGCAGCCGGAACGTAAAGAAGATCATCACGGAAGGCGGAATGAATGCGGGTGGCGATTGCCAGGGCGAGGTGGCTCCGGCCGCTCCCGGGCGGGCCAACGATTGTGAGCACACGCAGCTCTTTTTCGGCGAGGAGGAGCCGCCGCAAATCCGCCAACTCTTGTTCCCGGCCAATCAGAGGTGACAGCGGCGCTGGTAGATGGCCGTTGTCGCGACCATGTACCTCTTCGTCAAGCTGCTCGATTAGCTCCTGCACCGTTGGCCACAGTTCGCGCTGGCGCGCGCGTTCCGCCGCGGCTGCCTGCTCGTCTGCAGGCAGCTTAACGTCACCGGCAAGTATCGCCTGCAACCACTCCCTCGTCTCGCGCCAGGTCAGCGGCTGCTCGAGGACAAAGGCACCGAGCTCAGTCGCCCGTTCATCTTCGCCACTCAGTGCAAAGAGCGCGGTGATGCCAGCCAGTACAAACAGGGTAATCCCCCGCTCGCCGGCGGCGACGGCCCGCTGCAGCGCTTCCAGAAAGTGCTGCCGGGCCATCTCCACGTGTCCCAGACCCACGCTGGCACTGCCCATCCCACACCAGGCATAGGCCAACGCCCACTCGTTGCCCCTGGCCTGTGCGTGGCGCAGGCTAGCCTGGAACTGCAGCTGCGCATCGAGGAAGTTGCCGCGTGTCAGGGCAATGTCACCCAGGCCACGGTGATAAAAGGTGTAGCCTGTCCTGTCCTCAAAGCGCGTGAAGAGGAGCTGTGCTTTCTCGAACCACTCGCGCGCACCCACCAGGTCGCCGCCGACCCGTAACAGCTCGCCCATCTCCCAGGTGCTCCAGCCCTCATTGAACAGGTCGCCAATTTCTTGTGCCAATGCCAGCGCCTGTTGCCGGCTCTCGCGTGCATAGGCGAGATCGCCGTAGCGGACAGCCTCAAAGCTTGCTTTCGAGAGCGTGTCGGCCACCAACCGCTTGCGTCCCATGCGCGCGTGCGCCTCGACCATGTTCCGGTAGTGTGCAAATGCCTGCTCAAACTCGCCAAGCTGCAAATAGGCATCGCCCATCTGCCAGTGGATACCGGCGCCAATAGTCACATCCCCGGCTGCTTCGAGCTTCTCCTGCGCCGTTTTCCAGTAAGCGATAGCGTCGGCGAAAGCTTCACGCAGCCGCCGTTGCTGCCCCAACGAGCGCAGGACATAGCCACTTTCCCGCTCGTCGCCCAGCTTCTGAAAGAGCGCCAACGCCTGATTGAGGTATTCCTCTCCATCCCTGCCGGCGCGCTCACCCTGCAGCAGCTGGCCGAGCTGGTGCAAAGCGAAGGCCCGTTCCCACTGCTGGCCCTGGCGCTCGAAATAACCTACCAGACGGCGCAAACGGTGGATGCCTGGCAGCCGCTCGACAACGCGACCATAGTCATAGGCAAGCACAATCCCCCAGAAGCCGAGGACCTTGAACAGATCGTGCCGCGTTGCCAGCGCCCAGGCTTTGCGGAGCGACGTTTCCTCGGCCGGCACGACTGCGCCAATCGCCTCGAAGCGCACCGGTAGCCCGGTACGGTAAAAAGCGCTGCGCACCGTGTCGAGGAGCGCCTGCATCTGCACATCCTCTGATGGTGGCACCAGACTCAACAACTGGAGCAAATCGTAGGCACGGAGATGCGCCTCGCAATAGCGATAGAGGCCTGGCAACATTTGGGTAACGGCCTGCTCAAGCTCCCCCTGGCGTACAAACCATTGCCAGGCGAGCCGGATGTTGGCAAAGGCAGCTTCCACTGCCGCGAAGGCCTCGCGCTGTCCTGGCCCGCGCATCGCTTCTGCCTGCCGCGTCAGGAACTCGGCATAGTAGTTCGCGTGCCGCTGGCACGCCTCTTCCCAGGCCGCCGGCTCGGTTTTCAGCTCGGCGCGTACGTATTGGCGCAGCAGTTCGTGCATCTGGTAGCGCGTTTCGTACCGTTGGATCCATGACTTGTTCGCCAGGGAAAGGAGCGTAGTTAGAGATGCGCCAGTTACCGCCTGAGCGGCTTCCCGCGTGGCGCCACCCTGAAATACACTCAGGCCTTTCAGCGCTGCCTGTTCCGGGCCCTCCAGCCAGCGCCATGAGGTAACAAACATCGCACGTAGGCTTTGCTGGCGCTCACCTGGCTCGGGTGCACCCGACTCGAGGAAGTCGATGCTGCGTTCCACCTCGGCGGCGATCTCCTGTGCGGGCAAAACCTCCAGCCAGCCTGCAGCTAATTCGATGCCTAGTGGCACCCCCTGCACTAATTGGCAGATGCGGATGGCCGCCTGCAAGTTTGCGCCGGCAAGTTTGAAGTCAGGCCGGATACGCATCGCATGCTGCCGGAATAGCTCAAGCGCGTCATACGCGG
>JAVVFG010000152.1:5411-8986 GCA_032260445.1 Anaerolineae bacterium
TCAGGCCGGATACGCATCGCATGCTGCCGGAATAGCTCAAGCGCGTCATACGCGGCGATCTCCGCACTACTGGGCGGCGCCCCTACCGGCGGCACCCGCAACCCAGTGAGGGGAAACAGCTGTTCTCCCTGCAGATTCAAGCGCAAGCGCGAGGTAATCAGCAAGCGGACGCCAGGTGCTTCGGCCAAAATATCGCGCACGAGCTCGGCCACCTCGTCGGTGAGTAGATGCTCGAAGTTGTCGAGAATCAGGACGAGCTCTTTGCTACGCAGGAAGTTAAGCAGTTGCTCTTGTGACTCAGCTTCCGCGGTCCGCAACGAGAGATTGAGAACGTTGCCGATGGCGGGCACGAGTTGGTCCGGCGCGTCAAGTGCGCCGAGCGCCACAAAATGGATCCCATCGCTCGGCAGCCGCGCTGACGCTTCCTCCGCCTGCGCGATCCAACGGTAGGCCGCTTCTACCACCAGCCGGGTCTTGCCCACCCCGCCCAAGCCAAGAATCGTAATCAGGCGCAACTCCTGGTTGTCCAGGAGGCTCGCCAGCGACGCAAGTTCGCTGGCCCGGCCGACGAAGGGGCCGGTATAGGTGGGCAGCCGGTGCGTGCTCACTGGCGGCGGTAAGGTCGGGTGTGCGGGAGCAGGTGGCGGCGGCGCCGGCACGACGGCCGCGCTCACTGCTGTTGCCGTGGCTGCATCGCTCGCCGGCGCGAACTGGCGCGTGCGGATTGCTTCGTACAGCGCCGTCGTTTCCGCCTCCGGTTCGACGCCGAGCTCTTCCTCGAGAAGGCGCACGCACTCCTCGTATTGGCGTAGCGCAGCCGCCTGCTGGCCCGTGCGGGCATAAAGGGCCATCAACTCGCGCTGGGCCGGCTCATGAAGCGGGTCCAGCGCCAGCCAGCGGCGGGCGTAGCCGATTGCCGGCTCAAAACTCCCCTGCCCAATATGCCACTGATATAGCTGTTGCAGCGCCTGACTCAGGGTTAGGCGCAGGCTCTCGGCTTCGAAGAATTGCCAGTCGTCGAAAGCCGGCGCATCCGGCAATGTGAAGCCACTCAGAAAATCGCCGGTGTACAGCGCGACGGCACGGCTAAGACGGTCTAGACATTCAGGGCAGACGCTCCCCGGCGCGTGTTCATGCTCCCCCGCCGCCGCCATGAGCGCCTCAAATTCACTGGTGTCGATCCGGAGGTCGAGATCGGGCGCCAGCGAAAGTTGGTGCCGGTCGGCGCTAAAGAGCTCGACGCCTTCGTCAAGGCCAGCGTCGCTCTTAATGCGCGACATTTCCCGCCGCAGGTTGCTCAAGGCACTAGAATGATCGTAATCGGGCCAGAGCAGCGTTGCCAGCGCCTCTCGGCTGTGGGACCGGCCCGTCCGCGCCAGGTAGACGAGCAGCGCCAAGCCCTTACGGCGCCGGATAGGCAACATTTCACCATCGCGTTCAAGCCGCGGTGTACCAAAGAGATACAAATTGAGAGCGGACACGCTATTTCTCACTATACACGGACCCAACCCTTGTTCCGGCGCGTCGCTGGTATGAGTTACGAGATGATTACTGGATCTAAGGACTCTACCCTGAATGGACTGAATCTGCAACCTTCTGGCTTTGAAAAGTGTCCCTTGGATGGAATGCTATGCGAAGCGTATCCGCCGGCAGTAGGCAACAAAAAAGCGGCGATCGTCATGTGAACGATCGCCGCTTCTATCCTGCGTATTATGGCAAAGGTGTCGATGCCAAAAATGCATCCACGGCCGCATACAGGGTGTCAAACAACAGCGGTGGGCCAAGCGCTGTCGCCTCTGGTAACCGCGCCTGCACCGCGCCCCGACCGGTAAGCACCAACGCCGCCCTTCC
The DNA here is from genome assembly GCA_032260445.1 of Anaerolineae bacterium. Lineage (GTDB taxonomy): Bacteria > Chloroflexota > Anaerolineae > Promineifilales > Promineifilaceae > JAAYYY01. The sequence goes on from JAVVFG010000152.1 coordinate 7,263, forward strand.
CACACCGGCTGCCTGGGCAGCCTCTATATCCGTTAGCGCATCGCCCACCAGGATCGAGCCCTTTACGTCAAGCGCGAGCTCCTCAGCCGCCTGCAGCAGTAGGCCCGGCTGCGGTTTGCGGCAGCCACACGCGGCATCTGGCGCGTGGGGGCACATGTAGACCCGGTCGATTTGGCCACCGTTGCTGGCGATGGTCGTGACCAGCCGTTGGTTGATGGCCTCGGCGTCGGCCAGTGAGACCAGCCCCCGCCCGACCATCGATTGGTTGGTGACGATGATCACAGGCCAGCGTGCTGCCTTCAGGCGGGCCAGCGCCGCCAGCGCCTGGGGATAAATGGCGACGTCAGCCCAGCTGCGGACGTAATCTGCCCGATTTTCGATGATCACGCCGTCCCGGTCGAGGAAGATGGCCGGTCTCAAGGGTCCGCCTCCTCGTCCGGCCACCGCCAACATCTCAGCTGCCAATTCCGTCCTCGAACTGCTACAGCGGCGGCGTATCCCGGCGCGGGCTCCAGACTGCGCAACTGCCATTGATCTGCCTCTGCCGCATCTGGCCTCGTCGCCAACAGCCGGGCCGGCGTGTCAGGTTCCAGCGAGACGTCGAAGCTGTCCAGCCCCAGCGCAATCCCCACGCCCTGCCCCTTGATATAGGCCTCCTTGCGCGTCCAGCAGTGGAAGAACGCGTCGCGCTTTACCTCCTCAGGCAGGGCCGCAAACTGCGCGAATTCGGCTGGCGAGAAAAAACGGCGCGCCAGCCGTTTGTAGTCCAGGTCGGAGCGCAGCCGTTCGATATCGACTCCGACTGCACGTTCCTTTGTCATCGCGAAAAGCGCCAGACCGCTAGAGTGCGAGATGTTGAACGAGAGCGCGGCGGCGGCATGGCTGGCGAGCACGGGTTTGCCATGCGCATTGAGCGCGAAACGCAAGCTGGGCGGCGGCGCGTCGAGATAGCTGCCGACAATCGTGCGCAGCAGCCCGCGGGCGACGATAAACCGGTTCCGCGCGCGCTCCCGGTAAAAGCGCTCCGCCCGCTCAAGCTCGTCGGCCGAAAGCTGTGCTGCCAGCGCCGCAACCCGCGCTTCCGGCCGGTCAAGCGTCACCAGCCAGACGTGGACTTCATCATCTGGGAGCGCCCACACGGCCGGGGGTAGAGGCCAAACAGTGCTCATAAACGCTTATTATCACGAAAAAAGGGCACCGGGTCCAAGCGCCCAGTGCCCTTCAAGGCCCTACATAGAAGCTGTCTGCTTACTGCCCGATCAATTGTCCACGCACTTCACCCGCGGGATTCAGTGCCGTGTGGACGTTGACATAGGCGAGGCCATCTTCCAGGTAACCATCCAGCGTCGCAGCGGTAACCCCCCACTGAGCCAGCAGTGACGAGGTAATCCGGCCCTGGATCCGGTACGAATCTGTCGCCGCGTCATAGTCGCTGTCACAGGCGGCGACCGCAGCCGGCCCCGGGTTGCCACAGAGCGTGAGCAGTACGCCGGCATTCTGCGCCTCGGTCGCCGGCGCGTGAATGTGAGCGCCCACCGGCGGGCCGCTGAGCGCGCGCACGCTAATCATGAAATCCATCCCATCAGGGCGCCGTGCGAGGATGGCGGAGCCTGTAGCCGACGAACCAACCACGTCATGAAGCTCATTAGCCGTGTTCAAACGCGCCTTGTAAAGGCGCTTCATGGCGAGCGCTGTTGACGTCACTGCCAGTGTCAGCACCACGG
>JAVVFG010000153.1:0-4325 GCA_032260445.1 Anaerolineae bacterium
GTTGGCGCGGGCGCGCGGGCATCAGGTGACCCTCTACTTCAATGAAGCGCCAGCCGAGGGCACGTTCGCGGAGGCAACACGCCGGGTGATACCATTCCCGCGCCTGTGGACGCATTTGCGGCTTGGTTGGGCACTGCGCCGCGACCCGCCCGATGTTTTCTTCACCCCGGCGCACGTGATCCCAATCAGCTATTTTGGCCCCAGTGTGGCGACCGTCCACGATCTCGGCTACCGTGTGTTTCCGGCAGCGCATACCGCCTTCCAGCTTGCGTATCTCAACTGGAGCACATTGCACAATGCGCGGCGCAGCCGGCGCGTGCTCGCGGACTCGAAGACGACGCGCGACGATCTGGTGCGCTTCTACCACATCTCGCCGGCGAAGATTGACGTCGTCTATCCCGGCGTCGATCCCAGCCTGGCGCCAGTGCGCGATCCAGACGTGCTGGCAGCGGTGCAGGCGCGCTACACGATTCGCGGGCCATACATGCTCTATCTGGGCACGATCCAGCCGCGCAAGAATCTGGTGAGACTGGTGGAGGCTTATGCTGCGAGCGGGATCACGGAAAGCCTCGTGCTCGCAGGAAAAGCGGGCTGGCTTTCGAAGCCGATCCTCGACGCGATGGCCGAACTACCGCTCGACGTGCAAGCGCGGATTCGCATTACGGGATTCGTCGACGAGGCGGACAAAGCAGCGTTATTCGCTGGCGCAACCGCATTGCTCTATCCATCACTCTATGAAGGGTTTGGCTTTCCTGTGCTGGAGGCGCAAGCTTGTGCCACGCCTGTCCTCTGCGCCAACAGCAGCTCGTTGCCGGAAGTAGCGGGTGAGGGAGCGCTGCTTGTGGACGCTGCCGACGCGGGTGCGATCCGGGAAGGTATCCAACAGCTCAGCACGGACGCGGACCTACGGCAGCGCCTCGTGGCAGCCGGCCTGGAAAATGCCAGGCGCTTTTCATGGCAGAAAACAGCCGGGCAGGCCCTAGCCTCGCTGGAACAGGCAGCGTCTGAGAGATGACAACACCGGCTGCGCTACCCATTCTCGGCGTGCCGGTACACGCCGTCACGATGGCCGAGACGTTGCGTCTGGTCGCAAGGTATATGGACGAGGCGCGCGTGCACCAGATTGCCACGGTGAATCCGGAGTTTGTGATGAAGGCGCAGGAGGATGCGCTGTTCCGCGACGTGTTGCATGGTGCCGATCTGTGCATCCCGGATGGTGTCGGCCTGCTCTATGCCGCGCGTCGCTACGGCCGATTGCTGCCTGAGCGGGTGCCTGGCTCGGAACTTGTCTATCATCTGGCGGAGCAGGCGGCGGCCCATGACTGGCGCCTATTCTTATTAGGGGCAGCGCCCGGCGTCGCGGACGAAGCGGCGGCGATCCTGCAGGCACGCTATCCCGCGCTACAGATTGCGGGCACCTACGCCGGGTCTCCAGATCCTGCGGAAGACGCGGTGATTACGGGGCGGATCAATGCGAGTGAGGCCGGCCTCCTCTACGTGGCCTACGGTGCGCCGCGGCAAGACAAGTGGATCGCGCGAAACCGTGACAAACTTGAGACGGTCCGTGTAGCCATCGGGGTCGGCGGGGCGCTAGATTTCATTACGGGCAAGTCGGTACGCGCGCCAGTCTGGTTGCAGCGCCTGGGACTGGAATGGTTCGATCGCCTGATACGCGAACCGTGGCGCTGGCGGCGCATGCTGGCGCTGCCGCGTTTTGCCTGGCGAGTGCTATGGACCCCGGGCGGCAGATGAACTACGTCGACGTCTCCGCTGCCGTGCACAGCAAAGCGGGCCTGGGGCGGTATAGCGAGCAGCTCGCCTACTCGCTGGCGCGCGCGTATCCAGGTGAGATTGCCCTCTTCTACAACCAGGGTAGAGGGCATCACGTGCCGCCGCGGCTGCTTCCTCTGCCGCGGCGCAGTGTGAGCCTGGGCTACAAGCCGTGGCGTATGAGCGTGCTGATGGCGCACCTTAGCCACGTGCGTTTTGATTGGCTCGTTCCCGGGGCGACGGTCTTCCACAGCACCGAACATCTGCTGCTGCCGATGCGGCAGGTGCCGACGGTGCTGACGGTACACGACCTGATCTACAAGCTGTTCCCAAGCTACCACAAGCGGCTGAATTATTGGTACCTGAACCTGGCGATGCCGTTGTTTTGCCAGCGCGCCAGGGCGATCATCGCCGTGTCGGAAGCGACAAAGCAGGATATCGTCCGTTACTATGACGTCAATCCGGACAAAATCCATGTGGTGTACGAAGCGGCGGCGGGGCATTTTCGCCCGCCGGCAGCAGCGGAGGTCGCGCGCGTTCGCCGCCGCTATGATCTGCCGGCGCGCTTCCTCATCCACCTGAGCACAATCGAGCCGCGCAAGAACCTCGACCGGTTGCTTGATGCGCTGCAGATCGTGCGCCGCGACGTCCCTGACTTGCAGCTGGTGCTGGCCGGAGCGCGTGGCTGGCTGTTCGACGATTTTTTCGCACGCGTAGAACGAGAAGGGCTGAGCGAGTTCGTTCATGCCCTGGGCTGGGTGCCGGACGAAGATCTGCCGGCTGTGCTGGCGGCGGCGGAGCTGGCGGTGCAGCCGAGCCTTTACGAAGGGTTTGGCCTGCCGATCCTGGAAGCGATGGCGAGCGGGCAGGTGGTGGTGGCGAGCAGCAGTAGCAGCCATCCGGAGGTAGGCGGCCACGCCGCGTCCTATTTCGATCCGGCCAACTCGGAGGAGATGGCAGCCGTTATCCGGCGACTGCTGCGCGACGAGGGGGAACGCGAGGAACGGCGGCGTCTGGGGCTGGAACAGGCGGCGAAATTCAGTTGGGAGCGTGCGGCGCGGGAGACGTACGCGGTGTACGAGACGCTACGGTAAGCCGATGCGCCCGCGCTGGTACCTCCTGACTCTGCTGGCGCTGCTGACCATTCCGGCGCTCTATGTGGCGACGATGGCGCACGGGCTGGTCCTGGGGGATCCCACCGAATACACTCTAGTGGCGCACGTGTTGGGCATCGCGCACCCACCTGGCTATGCGTTTATCACCGTGGTGGGGAAGCTTTTCCAGACGCTGGTTCCGATTGGAAGCATTCCATGGCGCATGCACCTGCTGGCGGCGACCGGGGCAACAGTGGCAGCGGTCTGCGTCTACCTGACGTTGGTTGCGCTGGGGCGCGGGCTGCGGGTGGCGGCACCCGGGGATGGGGCGCTAGCCGGGTTGTTTGGCGCGCTCGGCGTGGCTTTTGCGGCGACTGTTTGGCAGCATGCGATCCACACGAACCCACATATCCTGACGGCGGCCTTCCTGGCCGCCAATCTGTTCCTGCTTACCCGCTGGTGGGCGTCGGGCGACGACGAGGAGGCGGCACGGGACGATCGCTGGCTGTACGGGGCAGCGTTTCTCTCTGGTCTGGGGGTCACGCACCACCCGCTAACGGTGTTTAGTGCGCCGGCTTACCTGGTTTTTGTGGTGGCTGTGAGGCCGAGGTTGTGGCGCCGGCCGCGCACGCTGCTCTGGTTGGGGGCAGCGATTTTGTTGGGTCTTTCACTCTTTCTTTACTATCCACTGCGTAGCCCGATGCGCCCGCTGTTTGGGCCGGATGACATGAATACGCTGTCCGGCTTTCTCGATCATGTGCTGGCACGGGGGTTGAGCGAGAGCCTCCCGTTCTTTGGGCTGGCCGACCAGCCGCGGCGGGCGATCGTGTTCTGGTCGCTGCTGCGGCTGCAGTATACCCTGCCGGTGATTCTGGTGGCGGTGGTCGGTTTCGGCTGGTTAGCGCGGCGGCAGTGGCGGCTGGGCCTGTTCTACGGGCTCGCTTTCCTGGGCAATTACGCGTTTGTGATCAGCCTGCGCGCGCAGGACATCATGGCGTATTTGCTGGGGCCTTTTATCGTCGTGGGGCTGCTGGCAGGGGTAGGTGTGCTGGCGCTCCTGCACCTGATGCGGCAGCGGCTGGCGCCGGGGACCGCATTGGGCCTGCTCCTGGCGGCGCTTTTCCTCTTAGGACCGGTCTTACAAGTAGTGCGTAATCTGCCGGCGATCTCGCTGCGGGAGTACGACGAGGGCGACGCTTACGTGGAGGCGGTGTTTGACCGGTTCGCCGGGAGCGGGGAGGGCGCGGTGCTCCTAAACGACTGGGAGCACATGACGCCGCTGTGGTACGCCCGCTTTGTGGAGGGGCGCTGGCCCGACGAGAGAGATGTTCGTCCGGAGTTTGTCTCGACGGAGCGGCCGTGGCTGGAAAGTGTGTTTGCCTATCTGCCGGGCGGGCCGGTGTATCTCAATAGTTACCGCCGCGAGATCGTCGACGCCGGCTTCCGGCTGCGCCCGCGCGG
>JAVVFG010000153.1:4425-8921 GCA_032260445.1 Anaerolineae bacterium
TCAATAGTTACCGCCGCGAGATCGTCGACGCCGGCTTCCGGCTGCGCCCGCGCGGAGCCTTTTACCAGGTGCTGGAGCCGGGCAGCGCCGAGAGCAATTCGGTGCCGCCGGAGCTGACGGCAGTCGAAGCGTCGGCCGGCGAAGCGTCGGCCGTCGAAGCGTCGGCGGGCGAACTGGCGGTGGTGGGCTATGACTTGCCGGAACGGGCAACGGCCGGCGATTTTGTGCCTTTCACGCTGGCGATGACGGCGCCGGTGACGCCCACGCATTATTACGTGCCCGCACTCAGCGTGGGGCCAATCGTGTATACGCACACGACCGATAGCCATCTGCTGACGACCTGGTGGCTGCCCGAGGAGGTGGTTGTGGAGCGCTTCGATTTTGCCCTGCCGCACGATCTGGAAGCGGGCAGCTACCCGGTGACGCTGTATATGGTCGATCTCAGCGCCGGGGAGCGGGCGGAGCTGGCGTTGCCACTGGGCGAGCTGCAGGTCGCGGCGAAGGCGAACCCATTGCAGACGGGGCGCCTGCTGGCGAATTTCCGGCAGCGCGTGGGCCTGGATCGCGGCTGGGGGCAACAGGGGCTGCAGCTACGGCGCGCGCCGTGGCAGGAGCCGATCGTCGCCAGGCGCGGCGAGACGGTGAAGCTGCTGCTGGAGTGGCAGAGTCTGGCGCTGGCAGAGGAAAGCTATACGGTCTTCGTGCATCTCATCGACGCCGAAAACAAGCCCTATGTCTTTCTGGACTACACGCCGCTCGGCGGCTCGGCACCGACGCATCTATGGATACCGAAGTGGCTGCCAGGGCAGCGTTATCTCGATCCGTACCGCGTGCCGATCGAGGAGACGCTCACGCCGGGACTGTACTACCTGGAAGTGGGGCTGTACGAAATGACGAGCCAGCGGCGCCTGCACATTGCGGGACCGGATGGCAGCTTGGAAGGCGACCGGTTTATTCTTGGGCCGGTGTTGGTGGAGTAAACGAAGCCAGACCGTACGGCGAGGCAACGGCCGGGCAGATAGGGTGACTACCAGCCGGGGGGCTAGCGCCGGCGGAGTTGCTGCCAGACTTCACGCAGGCTGCGGCGCAAGAGGAGCGGGCGGAGCCGCTTCCACTCGCTGCGCGGATCAAACTCAGCAGCGCCCTGGCGCGCGCGGCTAAAGCGGCGCAGGACGTACTCGTGGGTCAGGTTGCGAATCGGCTCGCGGCCGTCGGGGACAGCGCGCGATAGTTCGTCTGCACGCTCGTAGGGGGTATCGGCCGGGCGGAAAAGGATGCCGAGCCAGCGCGCCCAGGTCGCCAGGCGATCGTAGCTGCGATCGACATCACCCTCGACACGTTGATTGTACTGATTGGCGGTGAAGACCATGACACCGGCGACGAGGAGCAAGGCACTGCCGCTGAGTGCGCGGGTAACAAGAAGGCGCCGTCTCTCGGCCTGCGCTGCCGCATCTTCGGCTGCCAGCTCAGCGGCAAGGCCATCGAGATCGGGACCGGAGAGGACGTCGTCGTCGAGAAGGGGGCGATCAGGATCGGGTAACGGTGCGGCGGCACCAAAGGCGTCGCCGGGATTGCCACCATCTCCCTCGGGGAGCTCGACGACGGGGATGCTGGCAGTAGGCTCGAAGATGATCCAGCCGTACCGGGGGAAGAAGACTTCGACCCACGTGTGAGCGTTGTTGGAGCGTACCCGGTAGGAGCTAGTCTCTTCCTGGTACTCGCCCTGGGCGTAGCCGTTGACGATGCGCGCGGGGATACCCTCGGAGCGCAGCATCATGGCCATCGCCGAGGCGTAATAGGTGCAATAGGCTTCCTGCCCGTCGAAGAGGATGTAGTGGACGGGTTCGACGTCAGGCGGCGGGGCCTGAATCTGGTCGTTATAGGCGATATTGGCGCGCAAATAGTCGCGGATGGCAATGGCCTTGTCGAAGGAATTGTCATAGGGCGCGGCAAGCTCAGCAGCGAGTGCGCGTGTCTCGGGGGTGATGGTCTCGGGCACGTCGAGGTAGCGCTCGCTGACCCAGCCGGGATAGCTGGTGCCGGCGGAGCGTAAGGATGTCTTGTCTGCCGTGCTCACATAGGAGATGACGGTGTAGCTATCGCCGGGGCGCAGCACATAGCGGGAGCGGATCCAGTTGATGGCGCGCACTTCTCCGTTAAAGACAGCGTCGACGTCAATGAAGGTCTGCCTGTCGGTGGCGATGAACTGTGAGGAAGCGTAGAGGGTGCCGCTGTTCGGTGTATAGTTGACCACGGTCTGAGTGAGCGGCTCGCGGGCCAGCAGCTCCGGCTGCTTGAGGCGCCCTTCGCTGGGGAGGCTGAGCAGCGTGGTCTCGGTCGTATTCGACCAGCCGCCCCGGCCGTCGTAGGCATCGAGAACGACGCCCTGCCAGTAGATGGAAGGAAGCGGCTCGGGCACGTAGATGTCCATGATGAGACGGTTGCCGGGGTTGCGTGGCCCGCCGAGCACCATCGTATCCTGGTAGGCGTCGTTGGTGGCCCGACCGTAGGAGTTGAGGGAGGCGAAGAGCCGCGTCCAAGTGTCCTGGAATTTGCGCCATGGCCGGTCGACGGTAGCCAGCGCGCCGGTGACCTCGTTGTTCGCGCCCAACGCCGGCAGGGTGGTTGCCAGCAGGAGGGAGAGGGCGCCGATAACGAAGGCGGCGCGGAGGAAATCAAAGCGGATACCGTCTTCGTAGCGGACAGCCGCAGCGCGCCAGCCGCGCTCCTGGTCGACGAGGTAGGTGCGAGCGAAAAAGAGCAGGGCGACGAGGGCGTAGACGGTGAGGAAAATGACGAGCGGCTTGGGGCCGTTGTAGTAGTAGACAACGCTGAGCAGCACGAGGCCGGTAGGAATGACGACGCGCCACACTCGCGGCTTGCGGAAGGTGTACCAGGAAGCAGTGTAGCCGAGCAGCCAGAAGACGCCGGAGGTCTGGAGGACGAAAATGAGGCTGTCCCGGCTAGCACGCCCGTCGAGGGCCTGCTGTACCCAGACCGCCTGGCGATCGAAGAGCTCGAGGATGCGCAAGCGCCAGGTCAGATCGAATCCAGGCAGTGTGTGCCCAACGAGGAAGGAGACGACAGCGATGCCATAGACCAGGGAGAATAGATGGGCACGCTGGCTGGAGAAGTTGCTCTTAGCGAGGGCGAGGCCGGCAAGGACGGCGATGGTGCCGACGGGGAGCAAGACCTGGATGATCTCGTCCGTATACTCTGCGGCGATAATTGCGCTCGCCGCAACGGCGATGAGCAGCCACAACAGGATGAGGGTTGTCCAGCCTTCTTCTAGCTTCAAACGGCGGAGCATCGTGCTTTCCCTTTCACCGCAGGCCCGCAAATATCGCCTTTGGCGTCCACCAGACCTAATCCACTCATCTCCATTATAGCAGGGTAGCAGGTGCAGCCGGAAAGGGCGGCGGGCAGAGAAGCGCGATCCTTAAAGAATATTCATATCATGAAGGCGGTGGGCAACCGGGCGCCGAGACGCTCAGCTTCGCGTTTCGGCGCGGTGGACGAAGAAGAAATAGCCGACGGCGAGCATGAGAGCAAAGGAAAACCACTGTAGCGCGTAACTGAGATGGGGTCCCTCGGAGAGATCGGCTTCAGGCTGCTCGCGTAGCGGCGGCGTCTGCCCATCGTCATCGGTCTGGTAGAGATAGATGGGCACGAGGTCGTACGGGAGGCGCTGGTCAATCGCTTCGACGTCGACGCGGAACCATTCGCGGCTGCCCTCTACGGGCACACTGGCGCGGTCGCGGGCCTCGCTGCGGCGGATGACGCCGTGGATGGTCACCTGTCCCGGTTCATCGTACTGCTGCCAGCGGGCCGGGTCGGCCTCCCCAAAGGGCAGCCAGCCGCGATCGACGAGGACGGCTTCGCCACGGCCGGCGATGTGCAGGGGGGCAATGAGGTGGCCACCGGCCTGACCGCCGAAGTTTTGCAGCTTGAGCCAGAACTGTTCCTCGAGATCAAATTCGCCGGTAACGGTTGCGGCCCGGTCGGGCATCTCTGGGAGTGAATTCACGTCCAGCGCGGGATCGTTGAGGTTGAGCGGTTCGGCAGCCAACTGCTCGGCCAGCAGGGCGTTGGCGGCACGGCGCTGCTCGCGGCGATCAAGCTGCCAGTTGCCGAGGCTGATCAGGACAGCAACGCCAGCAAGCACAAGGAGGGTTACCCACCGCCAGCGGCGGCTGAAAAGCTTTCTCAATGTGGTGATCATCGTTGGTCTGCCATGGATCGAAAGGTCAATTGCGGAAGCGGCCGGCGAGGAAGAAAAGGCCGGCAAGTGCGAGGACAGCGCCCCCACCCCAGAGGAACCAGTTGGGACCATCAGCCTCGCCGACCTCGATGTCAAAGGAGGCACTGCCACTGCCGGCCGGGCCGGTCACGTCGACGGCCACTGTCCAGGGGCCGGATTGTGGCAGGGTGACGTCGGCTTCGTAAAAGAGGCGATTGGCGGCATTGGCATTGGTTGCCTCGAAGGTGAGCGGGGC
>JAVVFG010000154.1:0-8873 GCA_032260445.1 Anaerolineae bacterium
CTTGCCATTTGCCCCGCCGAGTGAGGCGGGCAACGGCTGGTTTGCTGCAACCATCGACGCCGCTGCACCGCGGGCGCTGGCCCTCGCTCCTTTCGCCCTGCCGGTGCTGCTTCTCAACCAGCTTCCCCCGCTGCGCCGTCGCCTGTGGCCGGCCGTGCAGCATGGACTGCGCATCAGCTTTCACCGGCTCCCGCAGCCCATGGCCGTCTGGCGTCGCTATGAACTCGAATGGCGCGCGAACGGCTGCTTCTTCCGCGTTGACGGTGTGCCCGTCCTACAGACACCCCACAGCCCGCGCGGCCCGCTCGGCTTTGTCGCCTGGATCGATAACCAATACCTCGTCGCCACACCCACCGGCAGCCTGCGTTGGGGCACCGAAAAGACGGCCGAAAGCCGGTCACTAACCCTCCGTCACCTCGAGTTGCGGCAAGATTAACGGGACGTCAGCGGAGCGGGCGATTTTTGACAACAGATAGGGCCCATGCTATACTCCAATTCTGGTCGACATCCCCAGCGAGGGAACGGGCCGGGACCTGCCGCAGCAGAGTCATGCCCTGGAGGGATGGCCGAGTGGACGAAGGCAACGGTCTTGAAAACCGTAGTGGGCGTAAGCTCACCGGGGGTTCGAATCCCTCTCCCTCCGCTTTAAGAATTTGGATCGACGAGGTACCCGGGGAGGTGCCAGAGTGGACGATTGGGGCCGCCTGCTAAGCGGTTAACGGTGTAAGAGCCGTTCAAGGGTTCGAATCCCTTCCTCCCCGCTCTCAGGAAGGCCTCGCCCGCCGGTACGAAGAGGTCCGCCTGAAAATTAATAGATAAGCGCCCTTAGCTCAGTGGAATAGAGCGTCTGGCTACGAACCAGAAGGTCGGGAGTTCGAGTCTCTCAGGGCGCGCTGCAAGAAAGCGATCCGCACGGGTCGCTTTTTTGTCATTTTGGACAAACGCGACTATCCTCGACCTACCATGAACACCTGCCATAGGAGAACTGAATGACGCAAATTGCGGAGCCCACCGGCAAACTAGGCGTGTTGATTCCTGGACTTGGCGCAGTGGGCACCACCTTCATTGCCGGCGTGCTGAACATCCGCCGCGGTCTTGCCGCGCCCATCGGCAGTCTCACGCAGATGGCTACTATCCGACTCGGCAAGCGCACCGACGGCCGCTCGCCGCTCATCAAAGAGTTCGTCCCCCTTGCCGGCCTCGACGACCTCGTCTTTGGCGCTTGGGACATCTTTGAAGACAACGCCTACGAAGCTGCCAAAGCCGCCGCCGTGCTTGACGACAAGGACCTTGATAGCGTCCGCGACGAGCTCGAAGCCATCAAACCGATGAAGGCCGTCTTCGACCGCGAGTACGTGAAGCGGCTCGACGGCCCGCACGTGAAGACCGGCGCCACCAAGATGGCGCTCGCCGATCAGCTCCGCGACGACATCCGCGATTTCAAGGCGGCCAACGGCGCAGACCGCCTTGTCATGATTTGGTGCGGCAGCACCGAAATCTTTCTCGAGCGCACGGGCATTCACGCGACCATCGAGAACTTCGAGGAAGGGCTGCGCAACAGCAGCCCAGACATCGCCCCTAGCATGATCTATGCCTACGCGGCGATTATGGAAGGCGTCGCCTACGTGAACGGCGCCCCAAACCTGTCAGCCGACATTCCCGCGCTCGTCGACCTCGCCAACGACCGTGGCGTACCTCTCGCCGGCAAAGACTACAAGACAGGCCAGACCCTGATGAAGACGATCCTCGCACCCGGCTTAAAGGCACGCATGCTCGGCCTCAACGGCTGGTTCTCTACCAACATCCTCGGCAACCGCGACGGCGAGGTGCTGGACGACCCGGCGAGCTTTCGCACCAAGGAAGAGAGCAAGCTTGGCGTCCTCGACTACATCCTACAGCCGCACCTCTACCCCGAGCTCTACGACGGCTTCTACCACAAGGTGCGCATCAACTACTACCCGCCGCGCGGTGACAACAAAGAAGGGTGGGACAACATCGACATCTTCGGCTGGCTCGGCTACCCGATGCAAATCAAGGTCGACTTCCTCTGCCGGGACAGCATCCTCGCTGCCCCGATTGTGCTCGACCTGGCCCTCTTTATGGACCTGGCGCAGCGCAGCGGGATGCGTGGCATTCAGGAGTGGCTGAGCTTCTACTTCAAGAGCCCCATGGTTGCTCCCGAGCTATATCCGGAGCACGACCTCTTCATCCAGCTCACCAAGCTGAAGAACAATCTCCGCTACCTGATGGGCGAGGAACTGATAACGCACCTCGGTGTCGAGTATTACGGGCAGGACTGATGCGAACGCCTGCCGGAAAAGAGTGTCGCTTCTACTACGCTAACTTCCATCGCGGCCACTCTGATCAAGAATGTCGCCTGATTGAGGCCAATCCCCGCTCGCCCCGTTGGCAGCCGAAAGATTGCTTCAACTGCCCGGTTCCCGAGATCCTGGCAGCAAATAGCAACCCCGACCTTGTCCTTGAAGGCACCGTACGCAAGGGGATTCTCGGCATCGGCCGCCGTGTTGAAGTAACCGCGTTTTGCAGCCGCCACCTCGTCGAAGTCAAGGAGCCGCGGGTCGGCTGCCGCCAATGCGCTCTGGAACGCCCCGGAATCCAGCAGCTATTCAACGATGAACATTAAGACCCTGCTCTTTGATCTCGACGACACGCTGCTCGGCAACAACATGGATGCCTTCCTGCCGCGCTACTTCGCCCTCTTGGGTGAGTACGCACGGCCCTTATTTGCAGACTCGCGGCGGTTTTTGGCCGAGCTACTCGCCGGGACCCAGGCCATGATCCGTAACACCGACCGCTCCCTTACCAACCGCGAGGTATTCTGGCGGGTCTTCGCCGAGCGCACCGGGCTTGATCCCGCCACGACAGAGGCATTCTTCGATCGCTTCTACGAAGAGGCTTTTCCGGCGCTCCAGAGTGTGACCGAGCTGCGTCCTGCGGCGGCGCGGGTCGTCACCGAAGCGCTCGCGGGCGGATACCAGGTCGCCGTAGCGACGAACCCGCTCTTTCCCGTGCGTGCTATTGAGCACCGCCTCGCCTGGGCCGGGCTACCGGTAGACACCCACGACTTTGCCCTCGTCAGCAGCTACGAGAACATGCACGCGACAAAGCCCCAGCCAGACTACTACGAAGAGATTCTACGCAGGCTCGGCGCCAAACCAGCCGAAACACTCATGGTTGGCGACGACTGGAAAAACGATGTCGAGCCGGCTGCATCCGTGGGCATCCACGTCTACTGGGTGGCGCCTGATGGCACCCTCCCGCCTGAGCCCAGCCTGATCGCCGCTTCCGGCACCCTGGAAAACTTCCGCCGTTGGTTTTTCGACGAGGAAGCGTAGCCGCAACCCGGCAATCCTTTTTCTGCCATGCAACAACCCCCACCCGTCGCTACCTTACTTCGACAACTTCAAACCTTCCCGCAGTGGCTGTCGCGGCAGCTTGCTACGCCTGGCATCGACTGGCACTGTGCGCCGGCCGAAGGCGAGTGGTGCCTCACCGAAGTGATGTGCCATCTGCGTGACGTCGAGCGTGAGGTGCACCAGCCGCGCTTTCAGGCCGTACTCGCCCGTGATGGCGCATTCCTTTCCGGCGCCGTGGCCGACGAGTGGGTCGAAGAGCGCGCCTACCACCTGCAGGATGGTCCCACGGCGCTGCACATGTTCCTCGCGGCGCGGACAGATACCATTTCCCTGCTCCCGGAGTCCGTCTCCGACCACTGGCAGCGGCATGGGCAGCACGCCTTCTTTGGCCCGACGTCGCTGCACGAGCTGCTTAACCTCGCCGTCCAGCATGACCTCGCGCACCGGGAACAGGTAGAAGCATTGCTGCAGGCACAGGCAAGCGGCCGCGGCGAAGAAGCCTTCTAGTTAGACTGACCGGCGGGGCGCACAGGCCTTAGACGCGCCGGCTCAGCTCCACGAGGATGGTCCGCAGCTCGCCCGTCAGCTCTTCCGCTCCTGCTTCCTGCAGCAGCTCAAAGTGATGCTTTTTATAGGCCAACTCGCTACAGTGGCGATAAAAACGGAGGGCGTCGCGGTACGCGGCCGGCCCCCGGTCGAAGAGAACGGTCAGGCAGTAGCGGAAGCGCGCCCGGCCGGACGACGCCGTCTCGTACTGCCACTGGCTGAGCGTCCCCCGCTCGACCTCTTCCGCCAGGTAGTGCCGGATCCACTGCTTCTCCTGCCATAGCGCCCACACAATAATCGCCAACAGCAACCAGACGCCGCCCCAATCGCTCAGCGGCATGATCAAGCACAGGGGTCCGTTTGTCGACGCGCCCACGTTGTGCAGTGCGTGCAGGAGAACCGCCAGCGACCAGCCGGCAATGGGAAAGAGGTAGCGCAGGTCACGCCGCCGCGAAAAACGGCCGGCTGCCAGCCCCAGGCCGGTCATGCTCGTGAAGAGCGAATGGTTCAGGCCAAAGAGAATCGTGCGAAACAGCACGTTGCTGCGCCATGCCTCTGCACCGCCTTCCCCATACACCTGAATGAAGTAGAAGATATTCTCCACCATCGCGAAGCCCATCCCGACCATCGCCCCATAAATGATGCCGTCGAGCAGCCCGTCGATCTCATGGCGCATCAGCACGAAGATGCCGATGAGGGCGAGCGCCTTGGCCGTTTCTTCCACCGGCGGCGCTACGAGCACCGCGGCGATCGTGCCGCCCGAATCCGGTCCGGCGGCGAAGTAGAGAGGCATCGTGCCGAGGAGATTGAAGAGAAGGGCAATGGCGATACTGGGCACCGCGCCCCAGAAAAAAGTGGCAGCCAGCAGCCAGCCCGGCTCCTTCTCGTAGCGGTCGGCTGAGTAGATGAGGGCGACGTACAGGGCGGCCGGTATCATAGCCGCCACAATCGAGAGCGGTACCACTGCTCCCGGCGAGAATTCCATTGCACCATTCTCCAGAACCAGATCGTCCCCAGTCTAGCACATCTGCGGGCGGGCGGGGAGGTTTCAGTTGGTGCTGCTCAGGAAGCCGGTCGAAGCTGTTCGACGGCGAGCTCCAGTTCGCCCAGGCGGCGCGCAAGGCTACTCACCATCGAGCTACCGCCGCTACGGTACGACAGCGACTGCTGCCGCGCCAGTTCCTGCTGCAATACTCCCTTGTCGTAGTCGTGGGCTGCCAATCCCTCGAGCGACTCCGCTGATAGGCGCGGCGCTACGGGGATGTTGTGGTGAGCCAGCATGCTGCTGTAGATGCCGTGGTTCAGAGCGAGGTGCAGGCTCACCGACTGGTAAGCATGCTCGAAAACATTCTGCCGCGGCGAATAGCGCATGATATTCTGCTGCGACATCACCAGGTCGTCTTCGGCCGGCTCGACGACGACGAAGTCGACTTCCGGGTGTAGCCGTGCCAGGTGTTTGATGTGATAGTGCAGGTTGGCGTGGAAAATCGTCCGGAACACCTGGTTAACGACCGCCTGCATGTTGTGTGGCTCCTCAACTACCTTGTCCGCATGCTGTGCCTCGGGCGCCAACGGATTGATGCACACCACCAGCGAGGCGCCGCGCTCGACAGCCAGGTCCACGCTCGCATTCCCGCGCACGGCGCCGTCCACGTAGCGCCGCCCCCCAATGTGAACCGGCCTGTACAGTAGCGGGACCGCAGAGGACGCTGCGACCGCCTGCGAGACTGGTACGTCCGGCGTCTCTTCCCGGTTAAAGATAGCGCGCTCGCTGCTCTGCAAATCGGTAGCGATCAGGTCCAGCTCCGGGAGAAGGTGAGTGAACTCGTTCGTGCCGCCAACCTCGGTGAACAGCTGGCGCACATACTTCTCCAGGCTGTCGCTGTTATACAGCGCCGCGGGCATCATCCCCAGGACCGACCAGAAAAGATCGAGTAGCGATAAGTCGTCGGCGTTGCTCCAATAGTGCCGGCCCGCTTCGAACAATTGCCGTGGCCAACTGGCAGTCCGGCCAAGAAGCCCGCGCCTGTCAAAACTGAGCAGATCGCGCCCCATCACGGGGGCGATTTCTGGATGATCGCCGTTTACTGCTTCGAACAGGCGCTGCGGGCTGAGGCCATTCGCTAATCCCGCCGCGATGAGAGCGCCGGCGCTCGTGCCCACGTAGATATCGAAGTCGTTCACCGTCCGGTTCAGCAGAATCTCGTCCAACGCGCGCAGCGCGCCCAGCTCGTAGACACCGCCGGCAATTCCACCTCCTGCCAGCACGAGCGCCGTCTTGCCCGGCTCCGGCGCGAGGCTTTTTGCCACCGTCAACCGTGGCACTGGTATCGATCGTTTCATCATTCCAGTCCTATTCGCGGCCTTTCGGTGGGCGCCGCTCTGGCGCTCCGCCAAGCCGCGATGCTACAGTCAATATCCAGGCAAGTCTAGACGCGCCACGCGACGCCGTCGTGTATCCGGGTATAGGGCGAAGGTATACTCTGGGGGTGAGGCGGGGGGCCTGCAGGCCCCCCGCTCTCTGATTGTTGTGCTAAGGCGCGAGCATCGGCACCGTGGCAAAATCATCGGCGGTCAGGTCGGCCTGCGCCCTTGTCGTCGGCGTATACGCGCCCAGCCAGGCTTCCTGTTCGCCGGCTTCGGGCCAGACGAGGTCGATGACGCGCGTGTGGTTGCTGCTGTTTGCCGGGGCGCCGCCGAAGCGCCACTGCTCTGCCCGCGCCTGTACGTCGCGCACGCGCAGCACCCCACTTGCCGGGAAGCCTTCCTGCCCAAGCACGACGGCAGCGTAATTCCACGACTCCGGGTTGTCGCCGAGTAGCGCTTTCGGCACGCGCACCGTCACCTTCTGCTGCCCGGGGTCAGCCAGCAAGAAGAACTCGCTTGCCTCCGCCACCTGGCGCGGCGCATCTTCCTCGCCCGGCACGTAAATGCCAGACGTCCAGCCTTCGACAGTGACGGCGTAGTCCCAGGCGAACCCATCTTCTAGCGCGAGATTCCGTCCCGGCAACATCGCCCGGCTGCCGCCCTCACCCTGGTCGATATAGACGTCGAAGGTCTGTAGGGAGAGGCCGCTGGCGCTGCTCCACGGGTTGTCCAGCGGCCCGCTCATCGTGAACTTGAAGATGATGTTCTCCTCGTCGTAGCCAACCTGGAAGTTGGTGATGTCAAAGTTGCCCGCGCTAAAGACGGCATCTTGCGGGTAAGTATAGCTGCCCGGCCCGTAGTCGTCGCCCACAGGGTCGTCAATATCCAGGACGAGCGTGATGTTGCCCAGGTCAGGTACAAGGAGCACCCCCGGCCCGGTTCCCGGAACGAGCATCGTGTCCGCGTAGGCCGCCTCGGCCCCGGCGCCGGCGGCTTCGCTGTAGATCAGGCGCATGGAGATCCGGTCGCCCAGGTCGGCGTTGCCCAGCTGCTCCAGAGGGACCGCGATCTCGATCGACTGGCCCTGAGCGGCGACGCTTTCCACGGCGACCCCCTCATCCTGCCATCCTGCGTCGTCAGCCTGGAAGATAGTTCCTTGAAGCGCGCCGTCGACAACGGCAACTTCAATCTTTCTGTTCGCCGGGAAGCCGAGCACCGAACCGCCGGTGCTGAAGTTGGAGACCGCTTCTCTGCCCGGCGCGCTGGCATAAAGCTCGACCACGCCGCGCTGCAGCAGTTCTGCGGCCGGCGCGCGTAGCGCGAGGTGCGCGTAGAAGTTGTCGCCGTCGAAACCGTAGGCAATGCTCTCGAAGGCAGGCGCGGCTGCCGCCATCACGCCGCCCTCGGCGGCGTACAGGCCCGCCCCTTCCCACTCGGCCGGGTCGAAAACCCCGTCAATCTCCGGCGTCACCAGTGCCGTCAGTGGTTCGTCGGCGCTTACCGCCTGCTGCGGGATGATCGGCACATCCAGATAAGTCGGCGGCTCCACGTCCAGAGCGAGGTAGACGCCCTTGAGCGTGTTGCGATACTGCTCGTCGAAACTCTCGTCGTTGCCCGAGTTCTGGTCGCTGCCATACCACCAGAACCAGTCAGAGCCCTCGGCGATGTACATCAACGTCCGCGCTTCCTCAAGTGCCGCTTCCGACGGCGCCGCGCGCGCCCCGGTTAGGTAGGGCTGCAGAACCTCGCGCACATTGCGCAGCGCATCCCACGCCCGGTTCTCCTCATCTTCGCCGATCCACGTCGAGAAGTCGTGGCTGATCCACGAACCGGCCCAAAGCGCGTCGATCAGCGGCGGCTCGGGCGCAAGCGCCAGATACTCAGAAGGCGTAACCGTTTTAATCAGCTCGTCGTCGCTAAGCTGCTGGTAGAGGCTGTGCAGGAACTCCTTGCCATCGTTCTCGTAATGCTCCCACGCATTCTCGCCGTCAAGGATAACCGAGACGAGATGCGGACCCTCAGCCCCGCTTTCCTGCAGCTTTTCGCGAATGGCGTGGATGCGATTGACGAAGTCGGTAGCAGCAGCCGTACCGGGCACGCCCGAATAGGTGAAGCCCACCTTGTCGGAGATAACCACGTCGCGGAACACGATCGCCACGGGACCACCACGCCGCCCCCGCACGAGATACGGCCGGTAAAGGACGTCAGCCTCCTGCACCGTCTCGTTGCTATCCCGGGTGAAACTGTCCATGCCCAGGCTGTTCGCCAGCACGCCCTCGTCCGACGCCATCCATTCGATGCCGTTCTGGGCCACCATTGTCACGATCTCCTGGGCCACCGAGCCCTCGGCCGGCCACATGCCGCGCGGCGCCTGCCCGAAATTCTCCTCGTATAGCTGTACGCCCAGCGCCACCTGCTCTTGGGCGTCGGCGCCAAAGACAAACGGTGGCTGCGGCAGCTGGGCCGCGGGCAACGCCTGCAGCGCCAGGTCGGTGCTCACGAGGAGCGGCAAAATCGGATGCGCGAACGGCGTCATCGTCACCTCGATTTGCCCTGCTTCCTGCAGGCGGCGGTGCACGGGGA
>JAVVFG010000155.1:0-8851 GCA_032260445.1 Anaerolineae bacterium
GGCCGGGACGCTGCGACACACGTTGCGCGGTCATGAGGGGGCGGTGCGGGCGGTCACCTTTTCGGCCGATGGGCGTGAGGTGGTTAGCGCCGGCAACGACGGGACGGTGCGGCGGTGGCGCAGCAGCGACGGTGCCCTGCTGGCGACGGTGGTGACGCGGCGCACGGCGCTACGTGTCGTCGCCTTGAGCCCGGAAGGGGTGCCGGCGACCGGAGGCGAGGACGGCGCTGTGTACCTGTGGCCGGACGGCAACGGGGTCGAGCTGGGCGTGCTTCCGGCGCCGGTGATTCGCCTCGCATTCAGCCCGGACGGGCGCTGGCTGGCAACGGCGACGAGCGATGGAGCGGTGCAAGTATGGGTGGTGCCCTGAGCAGCAACACGTCGGCCCAGCGCCGGGCACAGATATGCCGCGACGATGGGCCGGGGTCGCCGAGGGGAGCTATCCCGCGAAGTGGGGCGTAGGAGCTATCAGGCGCGCTCGCCGATGGTGACGTTCAGCTCGCGCTGCTCGCCGCCGCGCACGATGTGCAGCGGGACCTTGCGGCCGGCCCGGTCGCCGGTGAGCAGGGCAACGAGGTCATCATGGTGGCGCACCGGCGCGCCATCCAGGGCAATGATGGTGTCTCCCATGAGCAGACCCGCCTCGCCGGCTGGGCTGCCCGGCTCGACGCTGACGACGAGCAGGGCCGTCTCCTGGCCGGTGCTCTCGGCAAGGGCAGCGGGGAGACGAACTGGCTGCGTGCTCACGCCCAGATAACCGCGCCTGACGCGTCCATGGCTGAGTAGCGCTTCGACGACGCGGCGCACGGTTGTCGCCGGGATGGTGACACTGGCGCCGCGCAGTAAGGCGGAGCTGTTAATGCCGGCGAAGGCGTTGCCAACGAGGAGCGGCCCACCGCTGAAGCCGGGATACATGAGCACGTCGGTCTGCAGGTAGCGGTCGATCTCCCCACCGGCGCCGGTCTGCCAGCTATCGCCGACGGCGCTGACGACGCCAAGTGTGGCCTGGATGTTGCGACCGGGACGGGCCAGTGCCAGGGCGAGCTGGCCGACACGCAGCTGGCTGTCGTCCCAGGTTGCGGCCGTGAGGTCGCCAGTCTCCACGCGCAGGACGGCCAAATCGGTCGTCGAGTCGCGCCCGACGAGCGTTGCGCTGAGTTTCTCGCCAGCGGGCAGCCCAACGGTTACGTGCTCGCGCCGCACGACGTGGTGCGCGGTGACAATGACGCCGCCGGACTCCCAGACGACGCCGCTAGCGCCCATGCGCCGCCGGCCGCCGATGCGCACGATGCTGGGCGCTACCTGTGCGACGGCATCCGCCATCTGTTCTGATAACGTGTGAAATGAGTCTGCCATCGGTTTCCTCCAGATACCACTGTTTTCTGCCAACGAGTCTGTCTTTTTCTCCAGCCGGTTCTACGCTACGGTAAGCATGATAGATGATGGCTGAAGGTAGTCCATCCACTTTTCGGCGAGGGGCGACCTGGAAGAAAGGGTAGGTCTAGAGAAGGATGAGGCCGAGGCGGGTGGCACGTACGACGGCTTCGGTGCGGCTCTGGGCGTCGAGCTTGGTCATAATGGCATTGACGTGAAACTTAACGGTATGCTCGCTGATGTCGAGCGCCTGGGCAATGGCGCGGTTGCTCATGCCCTCTGCCAGGAGCTGCAGCACCTCTTCTTCGCGCGCGCTCAGCGGCTCGGCGAGAGGCGGCCCGTCCGGGCGAGGGTCCGGCTGCAAGGCGGCCAGGATGGCGGGATCAAGGGCGATTAAGCCGGCATCGACGGCCTGCAGGGCGCGCCGCAACTGCTCTTTGCCCGCCTCGCGGAGGAGGAGCCCGCGCGCGCCAGCGGCGAGGGCGTCAGGGGCGAGGGCAGCATCGGGTAAGAGGGCGACAACGGGTACGTCAGCCTCGGCGACATCGTCGGGCACGCTGCCGGCATCCCAGCCGAGATCCCAGAGCCAGATGTCGGGCCGGTAGACGGCGGCGGCTTCGTCGAGCGGGGCGCTGTCGTTGACGGCAAGCTGGCCGACGAGATTCATCCCGCTCTGCCCCTCGAGGAGCCTGGCCAGACCCGCCCGAGCCAGGGGATCGGCGCCGATGACCAGAATACGCAGGTTCATGGGCAGCAGGGGTTAATCAGCAGGGGTATGGACACGGCAGTAAGCGGCGCCGGCGAGGGCCCGGTTGCGGCAGCGGCTGCCGCTGCGGGTGGTCGCCTGGCAGCGCGCCACCCGGGCCGGGGCGGCGGCGACCTCGGGGGCGACCTGACCATCAGCGCGCACCATGGACAGCAGCGCCATCATCTCGGCAAAGCTCTGCTCGTAGCCGGCGACAATCGATTCGGGATCGGGGACAAGCCCGGAGTCGGTGGCGACGCCGACGAGGACCTTGCCGTTGTAGCTGATGATGCTCACGCCGAGGCCGACGCGCCCGCTCTGCGGCACCCAGAACATGACGTCGCGCAGGGGGCTGCCGGCGAGGCTCAGCTGCTCGCGCGGGCCGGGCACGTTGGTCATGACGCCGGTTGCCTTGGTGCCGAAAATCGTGACGAGCAGGTTCTCGATCTCCACCGGCCCCATGCCGACAACGTTCAGGAGGCCAAAAATGGCCAGCGCTTCGGGCGAGTTCTTCAGGGCGTCCATGTGCGCCTTGAGCGCCTCGAGCCGCTCGACGGGATCGGCGATGCCGATAGGCAGGGTGAGGAAAACAAGGCCAAACTTGTTGCCCAGGGTCAGTGGTTCGTCCAGCGGGCGCAGGTTGACCGGGATCACCGCGTGGAAGTTGAGGCCGTCGACCGGCTCGCCGCGCTGGATCATGTAGCTGCGCAGGCCACCAGCGACGGCGGTGAGCAGGACGTCGTTAATCGTGCCGCCCATCACCCGAGCTACGGCCTTGACGTCCTGCAGGGCGATGGGCTGCGACCAGGCGGCCTGTTTGGCGATGCCCAGCGGGCCCTTGAAGAGGGTTTGGGGATCGGGGGTACGCAGCAGGATCTGCACAAGGCGGGCGACACCAGCGCCGCCGAGGCGGGCGATGTCGATGACGCGGCGCGGATCACGGGCGGCGACGAGACTCTCATGTACGATGTCGTTGGTCAAGGATTGTGCCGTACGCACGGCGCGCACCAGCCGGCCCTGCGGCGTTGGCGGCGACGGTGCTGAGGGAGGTGAGGCCAGTGGGCTGGATTGGGCGGCATCCGTCAGGCTGAGGAGGACGGCGACGAGGGCGAGGCCGTCGGCGATGCAGTGGTGCAGGCGGGCGACCAGCGCGCTGCCGCCCTGATAGT
Source organism: Anaerolineae bacterium (assembly GCA_032260445.1). Taxonomy (GTDB): domain Bacteria; phylum Chloroflexota; class Anaerolineae; order Promineifilales; family Promineifilaceae; genus JAAYYY01. The sequence goes on from JAVVFG010000155.1 coordinate 3,289, forward strand.
CTTCGATGAGGTGAAATTGCCACAAGGGACGGATGGGGTTGAGGGGTATGCTCATCAAGCGGCTTGCGAGCTGTTCCAGGCTCTGCTGATCGCCGGGCGCGGGCAGCGTGGCGCGGCGTAGATGCTCTTCCATGTCGAAGTGGGGATCGTCTTCCCAGCATGCTGAGGCCAGGCTGCTGTGGGACATGCTAACGCGCTGCTTGAAGCGGTCGAAGGTGAGCAGCCGTTCTTCGATGACCTGGCACACCTGCTCATAGCTCAGCGGCTCTGCAAAGGTGATCACGCCAGTAATCATCATCAGGCTGGTCGGGTCGTCCATGCGCAGCCAGGCATGATCGACGTTGGCCATAGGTTCGCGGTGCAGGGTCATGGGTGCTTGCCTCACCTCCCGTAAATCGTGCCTTTAGTATAACCGAAAAAACGGCGGTCTGGGCTACTCTTTCGCCGCTATCGCGCTGAGTTCGCGAGCCAGGTTGCGGCGTGCCTGCGCTTCGTGCCCGGCGCGCAGCGGCGCGGTCCGGTAAACGGCCGGGCGGTTTAGAAAGCGAAGCAGCACCCCGGCGCGGCCGGTGCGGTAAACATCATCCGGGAGGTGAGCGTATTCGAGACGGATAGCGCGGGCATAGGCGTCGTAGTCTGGCGGCGCTGCGCCCAAGATGGCGAGATCGGCGTCGACGAGGACAGCGCCATTGGCGTCGCCGGGCTGTGGGTCATGGCCGGCCGTAAGCAGGATGAGACGGGTAACCTCGGCGCACGTCGCCGCCTCCAGCCCGGCACGCCCGAGCCACGTAGCGGCCAGCGCGGCACTGCGGCTCTCGTTGCCGGCGGCGTCGGGCACATAGACGATGTCGTGGAGCCACGCGGCGAGGCGAACGGTGTCAGGCTGGTCACACTCATCTGCTAGGGATGTCACGACGTCGAGGACGTGGCGGATGTGGGCCAGATTGTGGTAAGCGCGCTCTGGGGCGCTGTAGCAGGCATGGAGCCGCTGGAAGGTGCGGGTGGCTGTTGCCGGCGCGGCGCCGAGGCGCGCGAGGAGCTGCTGCCAGGCATCACGCATGGCTGTTGTGCTGTGCATTGACGCCATTCTAACAGAGTTGAGCTGCACCGGGCAGCCGGAGTAGGGCGAAGTAGGTGCTGTACGCGCGAATGGTCGGGAATTCCCTTATACGAATCGCCCCTCCTATCGAGTACAGTAGAGGTGACCGCGACGAGTTGGCGGTTGGAATGAGGAAGGCAGTGATACATTGCGATGAAGGAATTTGACGGGGCCCTCCGTGGCGTGGATCAGCCAGAGTGGTGGCTGATGCCCGGAGGTCCGAAAGGGATAAACGCAGGTTCTGGCGGGCCAGCCAGTTCGCTGCGCACAGCGCTAGCAAGGACGGCACGCGTTGGCGTCTTCGAGAGCCCGATCCGCGTTCTGATCGTCGACGACCATCCCCTGATGCGCAAGATGATGGGCGAGGTCCTGGCGCTGGACGACGAGATTGAGGTAGTGGGGAGCGCCGAGGACGGCGAGGAAGCGCTCAAGGTGCTGGACGAGGTGCGGCCGGATGTCGTGGTCCTTGACTTTGCGATGCCGGGTGCAAATGGCATCGACGTGATGGAGGAGATCCACGAACGGTCACCCCAGCCGGTGCTGATGGTGTCTATTCACGCCCAGCCGTACCTGGTGGAACGGGCACGGCGCGCCGGGGCACTCGGCTATTTGTCGAAGATATCGGTTGCTCAGTCGCTGGCGCCGGCGATCCACGCAGTCAGCGAAGGGCGTTCGTACTTCGAGGCGTAGCCACGAGCGAGCGGCAGCAGCGCGAGCAAATAGGGGTTGTGCCCAGCCGTGCGCCGGCTGTCAGTCGTCCAGGTGTTCTGGCTCGTAAGGGCGACTGTTGCGAATCGTCTCCACGGTGAGGTCGACGACGATGTCGCCGTCTTCGAGCGCCTCGATCCAGGTCGGCGGGAGCAAGACATCCTTCTTGCCTTCGAGCAGGCCGCCCAGCCGGACTACCATGTAGAAGAGTGCCCAGTTCTCATCATTGGCAATGAAATCGACCAGCTCGCCGGCCCGGCCGTCGCTGCCACGCAGGGAGTGACCGGTAACGCTTGAGAGGCGGCGGAGATGACGATTCACCCCTGAGCCCTCGTCGTCGTCGGCATCGGTTTCCAGCTCGAGATCGTATAATTCCCAGCCGTAATGATCGTGCAGGGCTGCCTCGTCTTCACGGGTGAGCGGGGTGCCGGGGAGAGGCGGGCTTGCCAGGACTTGTTCGCGGCTGAGATCGACTGTCAGCGGTTCGTCGCCGGCCGGAAAGGTAATTGCGCTCGGGACCAGCAAAGTCTGCCGCTCGCCGAGATCGACGAGCAGGTAGCGCAAGCGCCAATCAAGCTCATCGAAGAGAATGTCTTCAACTTCGCCCAGTGGCCCGTCCCAGGTCGTTACGGGGCGGCGGCGTAATTCTTGCAGGCTTCGTAGCATCGGAACTCCTCTACTGTTTTCGTCGCGTTGTTATGAATGAATGATAGGACAAAAAAGACGAAAACGTATGGGGTCATTCCTCCATCTGCCGCGGCTACCGTCATGAAGTCGTAGGGTAGACAGCGGATTGAGGAGCGACAACCTGCTATCATAGGTGGGATGACACGCCCGAGATGCAGGAAAAGCGATGCTCGTCTGGTTGTTGGCTCTGATTGCCCTGCTGTTAGCTCTCTCCGTCTTGGCACTGAGTTACCGTGCCACGGCAGAATCACGCGCATTCCCATGGCTACTGCTCCCGTTGTTGTTTCTCCCGGCGCTCTTCCACCGGCTCGACATGGATCTCGTCGCCGTGCTGGTTCTTTATCTCACCTTTCCGAGCACGCTGGGCCCCTTATCGCTCTTCTTTTTCGTATTGCTTCCATCCAGCGCCGGCTGGGCGAACGTTGATTTCTGGCTGCTAGCGCTGGCGTTAGCCATCCTATGGATGGCGCTGATCGGTTGGCTATGGGCGCGCGCCCGCTGGCTCGGCTATCTGGTGTGGCTGGCCGGCCTAATCGGCTCGGGTTTGTTGTTGTATAACGTGGTGTTGCCGATCAACTAGTCGCGGCGGTCAGCAGATGCGCGGCAGCATCTCCCCGGCGAGCATATCGACAACGCGCAGGCTACCGAGGGCCGTGCGCAACAACACGCGGCGCGCTGGCTGCTCGCGCACCTCGCCGGCGATCACCGTCTCCGCGCCGTACGGGGCGGCCTGCATGGCGGCGAGCACAGCGCCGGCGTCCTCGCGAGCGACGATGACGAGCAGCTTGCCTTCGTTGGCAATGTAGAGCGGGTCGAAGCCGAGCATCTCGCAGGCGGCGGCGACGGCGGGGCGCACGGGCAGCGCGGTTTCCTCGAGGACAATGGCGACGCCGGACTGGCGCGCGATCTCGTTGAGGGTGGTGGCGACGCCACCGCGCGTCGGGTCGCGCATCACACGGACCTGGGCGCTGGCCTGCAGGGCGGCAGCAGCAAGGCGGTTGAGGGGAGCGACGTCGCTTTCGACGTCGGCGGCAAAGCCCAGCTCGCCGCGGGCCGCGAGGACGGCGATGCCGTGGTCGCCCATTGGCCCGCTGAGGAGCACGACATCGCCAGGCCGGGCACGATCACCGCCGAGGGAGACACCGGCCGGCATGACACCCACCCCGCTGGTGTTGATGAACAGACCATCGGCTTTGCCCTTTTCCACGACTTTCGTGTCGCCGGCGACGATGATGACGCCGGCTTCGGCGGCGGCACTCTGCATCGAGGCGACGATGCGCGCGAGGGTGCGCTGGGACAGGCCTTCTTCGAGGATAAAGCCGGCGGTGAGATAACGCGGCACGGCGCCCATGACGGCGATGTCGTTAACCGTGCCGCAGACGGCGAGCCGGCCGATGTCGCCGCCGGGGAAAAAGAGCGGCGTGACGACGTGGCTGTCAGTGCTGATCGCCAGGCGCGCGCCGGAGGCGACCTGGACAACAGCCGCATCGTTGCCGGCGCGCAGAGGCTCGTTGTCGAAGGGCGGCAGAAACATGTGCGCGATCAGCTCGTGCGACATCTTGCCGCCGCTGCCGTGCCCCATGACGATTTGCTCGCCGTGGGCGAGGGGCAGCGGGCAGAAGGCGCCTTCCATGTAGACGGGTTCTGGTTGCCTCTCTGACTCTTCTGGTGTGGCCGGTTCTGCCATATCCTGCTCTGCTCTTGTGAAGGCGTGTGGTGCTGGCCCTATTCTACCAGACCTGCCGGATTTCATGCCGGGATGAGCTGGCGGGCAGCCGAGACGATGCGGCTGACATTCGGCAACGTCGCTTCCTCTAGTGGGCGGGCGTACGGTATCGTCGTACGCGTACAGACGCGTGCATAGGCGGGCCGGAGACCGGCCTCGAGAACGAGCGCTGCTAGCTCGCCGCTGAGGCCGAATGCCTCGTAGTCTTCGTCAACCACGAGTAGCCGGCCGCTGCGGGCGACAGCACTGACCACCGCTTCGTCGTCTAGTGGAGCCACGCTGCGCAAATCAATGACGGTGGCGCTGATCCCTTCGTGGGCGAGTTGTGTGGCTGCGTCCAAGGCGCGATGCACACTGACGCCGAGAGTAACGATCGTCAGATCGTCGCCTTCGCGGCGCAACACGGCCTTCCCCAGCGGCAACGGTTGCCACGCGCCGGGCACCGGTCCCTCGGCACCGGCGGCTGGCACGTCATAGTGCACGGTCTCGCGCCCGCCGGCGCCGAGGCTGTCCAGCCAGTAGTCGGCGAGCAGCTTGTGCTCGAGGAAGATAACCGGCTCTTCTGCCTCGAGTGCTGCCAGCATGAGGCCGCCGGCGTCCGCCGGAGTCGCGGGCACGACAACGCTCAAACCGGGAATGTGGGCGAGCCAGCCCCAGAGGCTTTGCTCGTGCTGGCCGCCGTCGCCGTAACCGCCGCCGCAGCCGGTGCGCACGACCAGGGGTACACGCCAACGCCCGCCGGAGAAGCTATAGGTTTTTGCGGCGTGATTGAGGAGAGCGTCCATGGCTACGCCGAGGAAGTCGACCATGATGATCTCGACGACCGGGCGCAGCCCGGCCATGGCGGCAGCGACGCCAGCGCCCAAGAAAGCACTCTCGCTGATCGGCGTGTCACGCACACGCTCGCCGCCAAAGCGGGTGTAAAGGTTACGCCGGATCATCTGGACATCTTCCCCGAATACGACGATGCGCGAGTCAGCGGCCATAGCCTGGATCAACGCATCTTCGATCGCCGCAGCAAAAGTCATCGTCTTCATGTGCTTGTCCCCAGTGTGGCCAAGGCGGTCTCGACAGCCTGGCCCATCTCTGTGGCTATTTCGGCTTCAATTGCATCCAGTCGCGACTGACCGGCGGTGGTGGCCAGCAACTGGGAGCGCAGCCGCTGCAAGGGATCGTTACGCGCGGCGCGTTGCGCACGGAAGGAGCGCTGGCCCCGGTCGACCATGTCGCCGGCGCTACGCAGTCGCTCGCGCAGCGACACGCCCGCAGATCCCAGCAGGGACTGGATCACCTCGGCCAGCACTGGCCCGCCCTCGCGCAGGGGCTTGCGCAGCAGGCGGAAG
>JAVVFG010000156.1:0-8802 GCA_032260445.1 Anaerolineae bacterium
CTCGGCGCGCGCCACCTAATGACCCCCGCCGTCGGCGAGCACGAGCGCGCACTGGTCATGCAGGCCGTCCACGACTTCTTCCGCCCCGAGTTCCTCAACCGCCTCGACGACATCATCTTCTTCCACCAGCTCACCCCCGAGCAGCTCGCCCTCATCCTCGACCTCATGCTCAAGAACGAGTTCCGCCTTGCCCGCCAGCAGGGCATTGAGTTGCGGGTCATGCCGGACGCGCGCACCTGGCTGCTCGGCCAGAACGACCAGCCCGAATTTGGCGCTCGCCCCCTGCGCCGCATCATCGGCCGCCACCTGCGCGAGCCGCTCGCCAACTTCCTGCTGACCGAGAAAAAGGGCGATTCCGCCGTTGTCGTCGTCGCTGCCGATGGCGCCGGCCTCGACTTCCGCATCGAGCAGTAATCATCACACGGCGCCGGCCGTGTCTGGAGGACGACATGGACACTGACAAAGAGCAGATCAAGCAGAAACTCGCCACCACGCGCGCCGACCTCCTAGCAGTAACGCGCGACCTCGACCGGGAAACGTGGACACAACCCGTCTACGCCCACGCCGATGAAACCGAATGGTCGGCCATGGACCTGCTGCGCCACCTCGCCTGGGCCGAGAGCGGCATGCTCCGCCTCATGCGCCAGATCCGGGCCGGTGAGGAAGGCGTCCCGCCCGATTTCGACCTCGACCGCTACAACGCCAGCGGCGTGAACAAGCTAAAGGACGAGATGCCCGCCGAGCTGCTGCAGCGCCTTGAGAACAACCGCCAGCAGCTCCTCGACTTCGTCAACACCCTCGGTCCCGACGACTGGGACAAGAAAGGCCGCCACGGCAGCCTGCGCATCCTCACCATCGGCGAGATCCTTGAGGTCATCGCCGACCACGAAGCCGAGCACCTGCACGATCTCGGCCAGGTCATCGCCTGACCCCCCGCAACCCACAGCCGCCGCTCGCGTATAGTTTAGCGACTAACCGTTTTCATTCGCTAGGAGGAGCTTCGATGTCCAAGGCAAAAGTCGATCAGTTGCTGGCGCAGGAATTCGTCTGCAGTCACTGCGGCCAGCACGGCGCCCACGTCGAGCGTCTTAACATGGCCGGCAGCGGGCTCTCCCGCTTGCTGGAAATCCAGCCGTACCGTTACGCCTTCGTCAGCTGCCACAACTGCGGCTTCACCGAAGTCTTCAACCTCAAAGTCCTCGAAGGCAAAGATAACCTCGGCACCTTCCTCGATATTCTCTTCGCTGACTGACCGTCTCTAGCGCGAAAAAAAGCGTGAAAGACAGCGGCTGTCGCCCCCGGTAGCCGCTGTCTTTTCTCACCTCACGGCAGCACTGCGTCCGCCTGCGTGAACAGAAAATGGTCGTGGTAATAGTGGATCCACAGGAAGCTGAGCACCCCAATATAGTACGACGTCTCGAGTGCATACGTCGCCTCGGCCCACTTCCCCCCGACGCCGAAGTGCAAAATTGCAAAGACAATGGCAATGATCACCACCGCCCCGAATGTCAGCGCCAGATTGAACCCATAATACACACGTGCCTTCCCATCCGCGGACATCCTCTCCACCAACGGCGTCCGCCTAAGCGCACCCCGGTCAGCACGCAGGCGGTTGATATACCAGGTCAGCGCCAGATACTGGAAGCTGTGCCAGACGTTCATCCCCTGGAAAGCTGTGTCGAGGTTGCCTAGCGAAGGAACGATAAAGCTGGCAGCGGCGGTGAAGCTGATGAAGATGATCTTCGGCACGTGGGCTGTGCCATTACGCATTTCCGTAATGCTCTTAGCGATGAAAGCAATCAGGCTGATGCCAAACGCGGCGCCAGCTGCGTAGACGACCCACGGCTGCTCGAAAATGCTGGGAATGATGTCGTTGAGATGGTTGGGGCCGATACTGAAATCCTGGGTAATCGCCACCCGATACGCAGCGATTGGGTATAAACTGGTCAGCACAACGGCGTAGTCGATGGCCCGGCTGAACGGCGAGAGCGATGTGCGCACCACCTTATCCGCCTTCTGGTTGTAGGCCTCCACCACGAAAACGATCTGGTGCAAGACGTGAATCGAGGCCCAGAAGAAGAAGACTGTCAGGAGCAAGGTCAGATTGGTTAGGGCCAGGGTGACGACGACCAGGGGGATGATGATTGACGAGCGCACAAAGCCCCCATAGTGCTCGCGGAAGTCTGTATCGAGTGCGGTGCGGGTAAACGTCGCATACATGTGCGGCCCGCCGATTAGGGCAGCGATAAGCAGGTTGACGGCCTGCCGGCCTGCGTCTGACTCAACCATGAACACGTCTTTCATCAGCAGCCAGATCAAGTACGGGATGGGCACGAGGACGACGCTGAGGCTGATGAACGCAAGATCCCACTTGCGGTTGTAAATCCACCCAGACTCGCGCTCAACGGCGAGTCCACGGCCCATAGATACAGCAGTTGTCATTGTTCCCTCCGGAGCTCGTTCACAATTCGAATTCTAACTGGAGCACACAGCCGCGGCAGGTTACTGGATGATGATGAGGCTGGCGCCGTGCCTATAGATAGCCGTTCACACGGTACCAATTATAAGCACGTTTGACCATTGTTGGAAAGGGTGTCTGCGGCAGGTCGAACTCGCGGCGGGCTTTGCTGCTGTCAGCGTACGTACACGCGCCCATCAGGCGCACGTGCGTGGCGTCGAGCGGGATCCGGTTGCCGAACAGGCCCCGCGCAACCGCCACCCCGACCGCCACAGGCGGCAGCATCCACCTGCGCAGCCTAAACAGGGGAGGGCGCCGGCCGACCACCTCGCAGACCGTAGCCGTCACCTCATCAAACGTCAGGTTGTGCGCGCCGAGGATGTATCGCTCGCCCGTGCGCCCGCGCTCGGCCGCTGCCAGGTGACCGGCCACCACGTCTTCGACGGCAATGAAATTCGCCCCGCCGGGAGCGCTGAAACGAAGCAGACCGCGCGCCGCCTCGAGAATGATTGAACCGCCGCCTCTGTTGACGTCGCGTGGGCCAAGGACGACCGACGGGTTGACGATGACGGCGTCGAGGCCACCCGCGATAGCCTGCTGCACCGCCTGCTCGCCCAGCACTTTGCTATGCGCGTATGGGAACTGCTGCGGGGACTGGCTGAGGTGGTTCGACTCGTCCAACGGCCGGCTACAGGGAGACGTCCCCATCGCGGTGAGGGAGCTGGTGAAGACGAGGCGGCGCACGCCGGCAAGCTGGGCGGCCGCTAGGACGTTGCGTGTGCCTTCCACGTTCACCCGGTAAAGCCACTCGCGGCCCTGTCGCCAATAATCGGAGACAGCGGCCACGTGGAAGACCCACTCAGAGCCCTCCATCGCCCGCGCTAACTGCTCCGGCTCCTCAAGTATGTCGCCATGGACCGACTCAAAGTAAAGACCGTCTAGGGCTACCAGCGACGAGCGCGGCCGGTGCAGCACGCGCGCAGCAATACCGCGTTCGTTTAGCTCCGCGACGAGGTTAGCGCCGATGAACCCGGTTCCACCGGTGACCAGCGCGCGCATCCTTAGAGAAGCTCCACAACCGTGGCTTCCCCCTGGCCCACGCCTACGCACAGCGTCGCGAGACCGTACCGCATCGGCTGGCCCTCCTCTCGGCGACGGCGCATCGCATACAACAGGGTCGTCAGAATACGCGCGCCGGAGCAGCCCAGAGGATGCCCGAGGGCAATGGCGCCGCCGTTGACGTTGGTGATCTCCGGATCCATGCCCAGCTCGCGCATAACCGCAAGCGCCTGCACGGCAAACGCTTCGTTCAACTCGATGAGATCGATGTCGTCAAGAGCGAGGCCGGCCCGTTGTAGCGCCTTCCGCGCGGCGCCGACGGGGCCGAGCCCCATCACCCGTGGGTCAACGCCGGCCGCGCCTGACGCCATCCAGCGCGCCATTGGCGCTATTCCTAGCTCCGCGGCGCGGTCAGCCGCCATCAGCACTAGCGCCGCGGCGCCGTCGTTGAGGCCGCTCGCGTTGGCGGCCGTGACGGTACCGTCCTTGCGGAAGGCGGGGCGCAACTTGCTCATGACTTCAAGTGAGGTATCGAGCTCCCAGCCGTCTTCTGTCTTGCGGATGCGCGGGTGCTCGTCGGTGTCGACCACCAGCGGCGGCCCCTTACGTTGCGGGATTTCCACGGGCACGATCTCATCACGAAAGCGCCCTTCCTGGATAGCGCGCCACGCGCGGCGCTGGCTCTCAAAGGCGAACGCGTCTTGCGCTTCGCGGGTGATCTCGCCGCCTTCAACCTCGCCAGCGCAGCTCATCTCGAAGATGTTTTCTGCCGTCTCACCCATCGCCTCCAGTGGAAAAAGCGCCTCCATCGCCGGGTTTGGATAGCGCCAGCCGAGGGTTGTGTCATAGCCGGTGATGTTGCCTGGCGGGCCGTAAGCGCGCGAGTTCTTGGGGAATGAATAAGGCGCGCGGGTCATACTCTCGACCCCGCCCGCGACGAAGACATCCCCTTCGCCGGCGGCAAGTGCCCGGGCCGCCTGGTTCACGGCGTTCAGCCCGCTGGCACAGAGCCGGTTCACTGTTACCGCCGCGATATGTTCGGGAAAACCGGCAAGGAGAGTTGCCATGCGCGCCACATTACGGTTGTCCTCGCCCGCCTGATTGGCGCAGCCCATGTACACTTCCTCGATGATCGCTGGGTCAATGGCGGCGCGGCCCACGGCCTCCTTGATGACCAGCGCGGCCATATCGTCTGGACGCACCTCAGATAGCGCGCCGGCAAGACGGCCGATGGGCGTGCGAGCGGCGCTGACGATGACGACTTCTCTCATGATTGCTTCTCCATACAAGTTCGATGATTAGCTGAGGGACACCGAATCTCTCTATCCGTCTGCCTCTACACGCGCTTCTACCGCCTCCTTGATTGTACCGGACGCGACGAGCCGGCGCACCGCTTCGATGTGCGGTGCGAGCACCGTATCTTCCCGAAGGAAGGGAACCTTCTCGCGGATCAAATCGTAGGCGACAGCCGTCCCGATCCCCTGGGCAGCGGCCGGCTGCCCCGTGAGGCGGCGCCGAAAATCAATCCCCTGCGCCGCACAGAACAGTTCGATGGCGACGATCGTCTCCACATGATCCATGATCTGAGCCATATGGCGCACGGCGGTCGCGCCCATACTGACGTGGTCTTCGGTATTGGCACTGGTGGGGATCGTATCCGCGCTGGCGGGGTGGGCGAGCACCTTGTTTTCGGAAGCTAGGGCAGCGGCGGTGTAATGGGCCATCATGAAGCCGCTTTCCAGACCACCGTGTTCGGTGAGGAACATGGGTAGGACACCGCCGTTACTGTCGGCATCGACCAGCCGTGCCGCACGGCGCTCGCTCATATTGCCCAGGTCCGTCAACGCCAGCGCGGCGTAATCCATGGCCAGGGCAATCGGCTCGCCGTGGAAGTTGCCCGCGGAGATCACGTCGACGGCGCCTGTGTCGTCATCCACGAAAATCAGCGGGTTGTCGTTCACCGCGTTTAGCTCGATGTTGATGACCCATTGCGCGTAGGCGATGGCGTCGCGTACGGCGCCATGGACCTGTGGCACACAGCGCAGCGTGTACGGATCCTGTACGTTGGGCGAGCCGGCACCGCGCAAGAACTCGCTGCCGGCGAGAAGACGGCGCAGAAAGGCCGCATCGTCTATCTGGCGCGGGTGTGGGCGGAGGGCATGTACGCGTGCATCGTAGGCGCGGTCGGTGCCGTGGAGCGCCTCCAGGCTCATCGCCGCGGCGATATCCGCCGTGAGCACGAGGTTGATCGCCCGGCGGACGAGCAGCGCGCCATAGCCAACCATGAGCGTGGTGCCGTTAACCAGGGCCAGACCCTCCTTGGCCAGCAGGCTAATCGGCTCGAGCCCGGCGCGGTGCATCGCCTCTGCGCCGGGTAGTCGCTCGCCTTCGTAATCCGCTTCGCCCTCTCCGATGAGAACGAGTACGAGGTGGGCAAGTGGAGCAAGATCGCCGCTAGCGCCCAGCGAGCCCTGCGCGGGCACGACGGGATGGACCTTCTGGTTGAGCATCTCCAGAAGGCGCTGAATGACTACCGGACGCACGCCTGAGTAACCCTGGGCAAGCGTGTTCGCCCGCACTAGCAGCATGGCCCGTACCACGGCCTGCGCCAACGCCGGCCCAACGCCCACCGCGTGGCTGCGTACGAGATTGAGCTGCAGTTGCCGCGTCTGGTCCGGTGAGATGATCTTGTCTTTGAAGTGCCCAAACCCGGTGGTGATACCATAAGCAATAGCGCCCTCTGCAACCAATCGTTGGACGGCCTGGCGAGAGCGCTCCAGTCGGGGCAAGACAGCTTCGTCGAGGACGGCGAGCCGTCCGTAGGCAACGGCAACGACGTCATCTACTTTCAGCTCGCTGCCGCGAATGATAAGTGGATCTTCCATGGCACCCTATTATAACAGCAATTTGCGATTGCCCGTGCCATTCCTCCGGCTACAATGGAGACATGGACACCGCCTGGAACGAGATCGTGGGACATGAGTGGGCCGTACGTTTGCTGCGCGAGGCGATTGCCCGGGGACGAGTGGGCCACGCCTATCTCTTCACCGGGCCACGCCACGTGGGTAAGACGGCGCTGGCGATACGCTTCGCCCAGGCGCTCAACTGTGAGGTAGAAGCGGCCGATAGGCGCCCGTGCGGGCAGTGCCGTAGCTGCCGGCTTATCGCGGCAGGGCGCCACCCAGACGTGCGGGTCGTCGAGCCGGAGGAAAGCAGCCGCGGCCATCTAACTCTCAAGATTGAACAGATCCGCGATCTTCAGCAAGGGTTGAGTCTCGCGGCGTATGAAGCTCGTTGGAAGATTGCCCTGCTGACCGAATTCGACAGCGCCACGGCAGGCGCCGCCAATGCCTTTCTTAAGACCCTTGAGGAGCCTCCGAACGGAGTCGCCTTGCTGCTGACTGCCAGCGAGGCTGATGCCGTCCTGCCCACGATTAGCAGCCGCTGCCGGGTTATTGCGCTGCGGCCGCTACCCACGGGCCATATCGCCAGCGCACTGGAGGCCCGCTGGCAGGTGCCGGTTGCCCAGGCGCACCTGCTGGCCCATCTGGCAGATGGGCGCCTCGGGTGGGCGCTGCAGGCACTGGAAGATAAGTCGCTGCTGACCAGCCGCGGCGAGCATCTCGACAGGCTACAGGAGGCGCTCTATGGCAGCCGGGTTGAGCGCTTCGAGCTTGCCGACAAGCTGGCACGCAAGCCGGAGGAGCTGCCCGGTATCCTGCGCACCTGGCTAAGTTGGTGGCGTGACCTGGCGCTCCTGGCGTGGAGCGGGACCGACGGGGCCGAGGTGGGGGCGATCAGCAATGTCGATGCTGAGGACGATATGGTGAGCCTGTCGCGTCGCTGGGAGCGAGCGTCGATCCTGCGCGCGCTGCAGCAGACGGACCGTGCTCTGTGGCAGCTAGAGCACAACGCCAATACTCGGCTGGCGCTCGAAAACCTGCTGCTCGTCTATCCCCGCCGCGGCGTCTAGCAGATGCCCCCGCGCGTTACCACCTCGCGCCGGATGCCGGCGATGAGGTTGGCCAGCTCGGCATCACTCGCCGGCACTTCTTCGGCGGTGATTGTTACTTCACCTTGCTGGCACGGAACGGCGAGCGGAACCTCGTACTCCTGGGTGCCCTCGCGCACGGTATAGTTGCGCTCGGGACGCAACCCATTCTCTTTCAGCGTGGCATAAAGGCGGTCGACATATTCGCCGCCCTCGACAAAGAGGTCGTTGATTTCGGTCGCATCCTGGAAGCGATCCCAGGTGGTGTGAATAAACGTGATCCGGCGCCAGCGCAAACTGACAATGGGCGTCTCTAGCTTCCGCAGAGGGCCAAGCTGAACCATGTAATAGTATTCGCCAGCGCGAGGGTGGTCCGGTTCGCCCGGAAAGAGGATCTGGCGCGTGGCTAACTCGTGGCCGAGCCGCTGCGCGTAGTAGTGAATAGCCCACTTTTCATCGCCGAAACGCCGGCCGAAGTAGAAAGCGAAATACTCGGCGTGTAGCCCCTTCGGCGCCGTCGCTTGCGGGATGCGATACCAGTGTTCCTGCTGGGCGATGGCGAAGTCGGCCGGATCGGGCATGTAGGCTACGAGCACACGGTCTTCCGGATACATAGCGCCCATACTACCCCGTAGATGCGCACTGCACAATTGCGATTAACCAGTATAATAGTTTCGAGTTGGATTGGACGTAGGAGTATTTACCGGCTCCCATTATGCCTGAGCTTCCAGAGGTCGAGACGACGGTACGGGCCCTGCATCAACTGCTGGCGGGGCGCAGGATCACCGGGGTGCACAATACGTGGCCGCGGCACATCGCCACCCCTCCACTGGAGGAGATGAAGGAGCGGATTGCCGGGCGGCGGATTCACGCTGTCCAGCGGCGCGGCAAGTTTCTTGTGTTTCGTCTGAGCGAAAATGAGACGCTTATTGTTCATTTGCGCATGTCGGGTCACCTGTCGGTAGTCGAGACGGGGGCGCCGGGAGACAAGCACGTTCACACTATTTTCACGCTCGATAGGGGCGAGGAGCTTCGCTTCCGCAATCCGCGCAAGTTTGGCCGGGTCTACCTGGTGCGCGATCCGGAAGAGGTGCTGGGTCGGCTCGGGCCGGAGCCTCTGGACGAAACGTTTACCGTGAAGGCGCTAAGGCAACGGCTGGCAGGGCGGTCGCGGCAGCTCAAACCGTTGCTACTTGACCAGGCCTTCATCGCCGGGGTGGGCAATATTTACGCGGATGAGGCGCTCTACTATGCCGGGCTGCACCCGCAGCGGACGGCCGATTCGCTGAGCGAT
>JAVVFG010000157.1:0-8794 GCA_032260445.1 Anaerolineae bacterium
CTGGATGAGCCCACTGCCGGCATGAACCCCCGTGAAACGGCTGAGACGACACAGTTCATCAAGCTGCTGCGCGACGAACTGGGCATCGCCATCTTACTCATCGAGCATGATATGCGTGTCGTCATGAACATTTCTGACCGCGTGTCTGTCCTCGACTACGGCGCCAAGATCGCCGAGGGGACGCCGCTCGAGGTGCAGAACAACCCGAAGGTAATTGAAGCCTACCTGGGCCGCGGCGCTGCCGCTGAGGTTGGTACGGAAGCATAGAGATGACCCTACTGGACGTTAACGACATACACGCTTACTACGGCAACATCCACGCCCTGAAAGGGATCTCCCTCCGGGTCAATGAAGGCGAGATTGTCAGCCTCATCGGCGCCAATGGTGCCGGCAAGTCGACGACCTTGCGCGTTATTGCCGGGTTGTTACAGCCGCGCTTTGGCTCGATCATGCTCAACGGCGAGGATCTGAACCAGTACAAGGCACATCAGTTGGTCGGCAAAGGGATCGCCATGGTCCCGGAAGGGCGCGGCGTTTTTGCCCGCCTCAGCGTTTCTGAAAACTTGGAAATGGGCGCCTACCACCGGCGCGATCGCGACGGCATCGCCCGCGATTTGAAGCATGTCTTCGAGCTATTTCCCCGACTGGAGGAGCGGCGCAACCAGGTTGCAGGCACGCTGAGCGGCGGCGAGCAACAGATGTTGGCCATTGGACGTGCCCTGATGTCACGACCCAACATCATGCTGATGGATGAGCCGTCTATGGGCTTGGCGCCGTTGCTCGTCGAGACCATCTTCCAGATCATCGCCGAGATTAATGGCGACGGCACCACCATTCTCCTCGTGGAGCAGAACGCGCAGATGGCCCTGCAAGTAGCACACCGCGGCTACGTCCTGCAGACAGGTGAGATCGTCCTCCAGGACAAAGCATCCGCGCTGCAGAAGAATCCCATGGTCAAGAAAGTCTATCTGGGTATCGAATAACGACGTGGAGCTACGCATCCTTGATGCCGCGGAGGTGCGCCAGGCACTTCCGATGGCGGCGGCCATCAATGCCACAAAGATCGCCTTCGCCCAGGTTGCCGCTGGCGAGGTTACTCTGCCCCTGCGCACGCAGATCGACGTCACCGATCACAGCGGGGTCGCGCTCTTTATGCCCGCCTACGCTGCTGGCAGCGATGCCTTGGCGATCAAAGCGGTCGCCGTTTACCCGGACAATCCGGGCCGTGGGCTCCCGACGATACATGGTGTTGTTCTGGTGATAGATGCCGCCACCGGGCAGCCCAGAGCGCTCCTCGAAGGCGGCACGCTCACCGCCATTCGCACAGGAGCTGCCTCTGGCGCCGCCACCGATCTTCTCGCTCGCCCCGAAGCCAGGGTCGCTGCCATCATCGGCAGCGGCGTCCAGGCGCGCACGCAACTGGAGGCGATCTGCACCGTCCGCGCCATCGAAGAAGTACGCGTCTACAGCCTCGACCGCGTCCAAGCGGAGAGCTTTGCCCGCGAGCTGGCAGGACAGGGTCCAATCCCGGCCGACATCCGCGTTGCACCCGATGGCGACTCCGCTGTCGCCGGCGCCGACGTCGTCTGTACCGCGACGACGAGCAGCACACCTGTCTTCTCGGCAGCCGCCATCTCCCCTGGCTGCCACATCAACGCTGTAGGCGGTTACCGCCCAGATATGCAGGAAATCCCCGCCGGCATAGTCCAGCGCGCCTTGCTCGTCGTCGACCAACGCACTGCCGTTCTTGCCGAGGCCGGCGATATCATTATTCCCCTCCGGCAGGGGCTGTTTGAAGAGACGCACATCTATGCCGAGCTTGGGGCTATTGCCAGTGGACAGCAGCCTGGCCGCACCAGCGAGAGCCAGATCACTCTCTTCAAGTCGGTGGGGCTTGCCGTCCAGGATGCGGTCGCGGCTACAGCCGCCCTGGAAAGGGCCCAGGCCGAAGGTCTCGGCAGCCTCGTCACCCTCTAGCCCCGGCAAGCTGAGAACGTCTTAACCACGACCGCTCACTCCTTGTGTCCCCAAATCGCGGTTGTTATACTGGCGTCCCTGAGTGGCGTGCCGGCGACGCCCCTGCGTAAGGTAAGGAACCGCCCCATGAATCGTGTCTATCCATTATTCATCCTCGTCTTCATCTTGGCGCTGCTCGCCTCCTGCCGTAGCGAAGAAACGGAGCCACCGGTAACGCTCCCGGCGCCGGCGCCGACGGCGGCCCAGGAACCAACGCCGGCGTCAGTGCCGCCGGCAGCCGGCGATTACCGCACAATCGCCGTCGATGCGCCGTTCCCACCCTTCTCCAGTTTCGACGATTTTGGCAACGTGGTCGGTTTCGACGCCGAGCTCGCTCAGACTCTGATGACGCGTCTGGGTTATGATTTCGAGTTCGTGGTTACGGGCTTCGCCGGTCTGCTAGAGAGCGTCGGCAGTGGTGAGTTCGACCTGGCCATCTCGGCGATCGCCACACCTGATCCTGACGCCGGCGTTCGCTATACCGAACCCTACCTGGAGACAGGCCAAGTTCTGGTCGTGTTGGCCAATGAGCGCGAGATCAGCAGTTATCTCGATATCCCCCCCGGGGTGCCGGTCGCCATCATCGCCGATTCCCTCGCCGGCCGGCAGGCAGCCACACGCATCGCCGGCATTCCAGGTAACGATCTGGTGGAATATCCCACCCCTGGTGCCGCCCTGCAGGCTCTGATCGATGGCGAAGTCAAAGGCGCGATCATCGACCACGATGACGCCGAACATTTCACGCGCACTTACTATGAGCAACTCAAGATCGCCGGTGGCAGCGGCAGTGACGCCTGGATTACCTACCAATCGTACGTCATCGCCGTGGATGCCGATAAACTCGATCTACTGGCAGACCTCAACGAGGCCATTGCCGAAACGAAGGCCGATGGCAGCATCGAACGCATCGTGCGCAACTGGCTCGTCTCCAAAGAGACGCTCGAGGCCGGCGAATCGCTCATCGGCACACCCGGCGATATGTTAGTCATCGGCGTCGCCGGCGCACTCGACAACATCGATCCCGCCGCGCCGCCGGAGATGATCGGCTGGGAAGTCAAGATGAACACGATGAGCGGCCTCTATATGTTCGACGCCGAAGACGAGCTCGTCCCCGTCCTCGCCGCGGCGCCACCCCAGGTATCTGCGGACCGGCTGGAGTACACGTTCCAGTTGCGCGAAGGATTGACTTTCCCCGATGGCTCACCCTTCACGGCCGATGATGTCGTCGCCTCGATCAGCCGCGCCGCTCAGCTCGGCAACTGGCACATCAACAACTTCCTCAAGGATAGCGACACCAATTCCCTCGCCGATGCTGATGCTGTCCAGGCGCTGGACAGCCACACCGTCCGCTTCGTCCTCGCGCAGCCAGCCTCCTTCTTTCTCCATCTGCTGGCAACCCCACCTTACTTCATCGTCAGCGAGGAATGTTACGCCACTGATCCCGCACCTGCCCGCAACTGCAACGGCATCGGTCGCTACGAAATCATCGAGTGGGAAACGAACGAGTCCCTGCAGCTACAGGCCAACCCACAGTGGCCTGGCGAGGATAGGGCACGCTTCGACAACGTGCGGCTCCGCTTCTACGACTCCTCCGAACGGCTGCGCAATGCGGTCGAGCTCGGCGCCGTCGACATCGCCTGGGGCAACGTGGCGCCAGAGACCGTGGATGCACTGCTCGCCGAGAATGGCGTCCGTGCCTGGAACGGACCGGCGACCTTCAAGAGCTATCTCATCTTCCAGCAGGGAGAGCCGCTCTGGCAGACCGAAGTCGTTCGTCAGGCCGTCGCCTACGCCGTCGACCGCGAGGCGCTTGCCGCGCTCTTCGACGGGCGGCGCCAACCGCTCTATTCCCCGCTGCCCGATAGCGAACCCTTTGCCATCCCCAGCGAGCCCGCGCGCGATCTTCGCCGTTCGCAGGAGCTGTTGCTGCTGGCGGGCTACGGCGAACAGCGACCGTTGATCATGACCCTCTGGCATCTCAACGACGGGCGTTACACCGACCTTGAGGATGAGTACGCCCAGCTCCTGAAGGAACAGCTAGAGGACACGGGCATGATCACCGTTGAGCTGCAGAATTCTGCCTGGGGGACCTATAGCCAGCAGAGCTCGGCATGCGAATACAGCACCTTCCTCCTCGGCTGGCCTCCCGTGGGGTGGCCCACACGTTATCCGGCTGCCATGGGATGGCTCGACTTCTTTGTCACCGACACGGATACCCTGTGCTCGAACTACAGCAGTCTGGAGATGGATGCACTGGTCGCCGAGGCGCGGCAGGCCGATCCGCTTGATGTGGCAGCGCAGGAACAGATCTATGCGCGCATCCAGACCCTCTGGGCTGAAGAGTTCCCCACGCTCGATCTGACCCAGGAAATCTTGCAGGCCGTCGCCCTAGAGCGGGTTGATGGCATCCGCTTCGACCGCATGGGCCTACTCCACTACGAAACCCTGGTCAAGAATCCCTAGCTCAGCCCTCGTTGCGCCGCGCTTTGAGCCGTTGCTGTTTGCGCTCGGCGCGGCGCGCCGCAGGCCCAACCATACGCTCCGTCCCGGCAAAGACACGGCGAATGTTGCCGCGCAGCGACCAGGTCACAATGAGAAACGTCGCGATGGCACCGATGAAGTAAGCGGGCGTCACGAGCACGCCGGTGGCGTAGAGAATGGCGAAGGCGATGACAATCACCGCCCCCATCGCCAGCGAGGCCAGTGACGCCATCCCCGTCCACAGAATCATGCCCACGATGACGACAATCGCGATGGGTACGATGGGGAACCAGATAGCGCCTGCCCACCCCACATTGGGTCCGGTCCCCGCACCGCCGCGCCACCCGAGAAAGATAGACCAGTTGTGGCCGACAATCGACGATGCGCCGACCGCGACTTCCACCCAGGGCAGCAACTGCTCGCTCACCAGGGGCCCGAAGAGGGCGCGCGCCAGCCAGATCGCCGCTGCCCCTTTGAGAACATCCCCCACTGCCGTCAGACTTCCGATGATCGGGCCGGCAGCACGCATCGCGTTGGTGCCACCGGTCCGCCCACTCTGTATCTGGCGCAAATCGAGGCCTTTCGTCAGCCACACAAAGATCCAGCCAAATGGGATGGCGCCAAAGAGATAGCCGACCAGCACGGCGGGCACGAATATCAGCAAGTCCATTTAGCTACCGTTCCTCCACAGAATCGGACTCTATCGCGTATGGCGGTGGCAACCCACCTGCACTACCTATAACACCACCGCGGCGCCAGCGTCACGAAATAGCCAGCGCGCATTCACGCACGCGCCCGTCACGGATCGCAAAGGCGCGCACGACCGGCCGCTCTGGCTCCTCCAGCGAGACGATGACCGACAGCGCCTCAGGATAGTAGGCCTGGGCGATGTCGTGAGCAGACGGTGTCTCCGGGCCATGTGGGTGTGAGTGGTAAATCGCCAGCAGCTCCCAGCCGGCCTCTTCCAGGGACTGGAAAGCCTGCAGCTGCTGGTAGGGCTCCATCTCAAAGGCAACCCGGCTGTGCAGCATGTTCTCCACCGGATAAAGCTGTAGCACCTCGCCGTCGCGCCCGGCCATCAGGCCGCATCCTTCTTCCGGATAAGCTGCGCGCAGATGCGCTAGCATTTCCGCGTATTGGGTTGCCAGTAAGCTTAGCCGTGTGCCAGCGATCTCTTCCACTAGTGCCATCCACGGGCGCCACAACGAGCGCGCACCCTTAGCTACTTATGAATACCGCCTTCAGTCAGGCTGCGCGCGTCAAGCAGCCGTTCCGCTTCCTCAGCGCTCAGGTAGCCTTTCTCGATGACCACCTCGCGCACCGTGCGGTCTGTCGCCATCGCCTCTTTGGCGACCTCGGCCCCTTTGAGATAGCCGATTACGGGGTTGAGCGCCGTCACGAGAATTGCGTTCTTTGCCAGCCAGCCCTCGGCCTTCTCCCGGTTCGCCTCGATACCGGCAACCAGCCTGTCGGTAAAGGCGCGCACTGCATTTGTCATGATGTCCATCATCTGGAACAGATTGTAGCCAAGCACTGGCATCATCACGTTCAGCTCAAGCTGGCCCGCCTGCCCGGCAAGCAACACCGTCAGATCGTTGCCCATCACGTGGTACATCGCCTGGTTCAGCATCTCCGCCATGACCGGGTTCACCTTCCCCGGCATGATCGAAGAGCCCGGCTGCACGGCCGGTAGCCTGATCTCCGCCAGGCCGGTGCTTGGACCCGAGCTCAGCAGGCGAATATCGTTGGCAATCCGTGCCAGATCCTGGGCCGCCGTGCGCAAGGCGCCGCTAAAATGAACCGGATCCGCCATGCTCTGCATCGACTCGAAAAGATCGTCCGACTCGTATAGCTCGATACCAGTCAGCTCCTGCAGCTTGGCGACCATCCGCGCGTGATACTCTGGGTGGGCGTTAAGACCGCTCCCCGTCGCCGTGCCGCCGATACCTAAGCGGCGCAAGCCGGCAGCAGCCGCGACGAGCTTCTCGCGGTTACGTTCGATTGCCCGGGAATAGGCGCCGAATTCCTGGCCCAACCGCACCGGTACGGCATCCTGCAGGTGCGTCCTGCCGCTCTTCACCACGTCGTCAAACGCAACAGCGCGCTCGCGCAGGGCCTCTGCCAGGTGATCCAGAGAGGCCAGCAACTCCGGCAGGCGCCACAGAGCGCCCAGGCGGATCGCCGTTGGAATCGTGTCGTTGGTCGACTGCGCCATGTTCACGTGGTCGTTGGGATCGACCGGCTTGGGCGCTGCCTCCAGGCCGAAGCCGAGAAGCTCATTGGCCCGGTTGGCGAGCACCTCGTTGACATTCATGTTGTGGCTCGTGCCCGCCCCCGCCTGGATCGGATCGACGACAAATTGGTCCGCTAGCTCGCCGCGCAGCACTTCATCCGCCGCCGCCATCACCGCGCGGGCAATCTCGCTGCCGCTAATCGTCTGACCATTGACCTCGCGATCGGCGAAAAGACCCAGGTTATCATTGACTTCGGCAGCAGCTCGCTTGATGATGACCATCGCCCAGACGAACGCCGGGTACTGCCGCAGTCCGCTAATGGGGAAGTTCTCGATGGCTCGCTGCGTTTGCGCGCCCCAGTAAGCGCCGGCTGGCACATGCACCTCGCCCAGAGAATCCTTTTCAACACGATAGTCAGTTTCGGCCACAACGCGCTCCTATCAACTGTTTGGTCGCCGCCAGGCTTCCCGGCGGCGTTACTCTACACAACCCCAAAAAAAACCGAATTGGCCAACGAATCAAAAAGATAGTCGGCCAATTCGGCACTTCATGTCACTGGCTCTACCTGCCGCGTCCGCGGCGTGACGACTACATGTCGAGGGCGTCGTAGCCCGGTCCCATTGAGAAGAAGTCGTAGTTCGGGGGAATGTCCTCGGTCAGATCCAGGATCTCCCCTCCCTCGAGCTGCTTGGCATTGAGGACAGTAACCGCATTCCCGTCTACCTCCCCTTCGAAGGGCTGGCCGTCGGGCAGGAGCTCTTTCGTATTCGCAATCCACTGCCCGGGCCGTGCCTCATACTCAAACGGAACCTCCTCCTCTGGGAAGATCGCTTCGTAGGGGCATTCCGGTACGCACGCGCCGCAGTCAATGCAAGTATCCGGATCGATGTACAGCCAGGGCCATTCCTCTTCGGGTTGGCCCAGGATCATACACTCAACCGGACAGACTTCGATGCAGGCCGTGTCGCGCAAGCAGAGTCTGGTCACAATGTGTGTCATCGGAAATCTCCTTCCTCAAAGAAAAACGCCCAGGGGCCGCCCACGGCAGTCTCCTGTGCCAGAATTATAACCCGCTAGCGGGCATTACGGTAGTTTTCTGCCACCTGATCCCAGTCTACCGTGTTCCACCAGGCGCTGATATAGTCGGGGCGGCGATTCTGGTAGTGCAGGTAATAGGCATGTTCCCAAACGTCGACGCCGAGGATGGGCACGTCGCCCGACATGTAGGGGCTATCCTGGTTCGCCGTGCTGTACACGTCGAGGCTCCCGTCGCTCTTAACCACCAGCCAGCCCCAGCCGGAGCCGAAGCGGGTAGCCGCCGCACTACTAAATTTGTCCTTGAACGCATCGAAGCTGCCGAACTGATCGTTGATCGCCTCGGCGAGCGCGCCGCCTGGAGTACCCCCACCGTTGGGGCTCATGATCTGCCAGAACAGCGCGTGGTTTGCATACCCGCCCCCGTTATTGCGAACGGCCGTGCGGATCTCATCCGGGATCTGCTCGATGCTGCGCAAAATCTCCTCGATGCTCTTATCCTGCCACTCGGCGTGACCTTCCAGCGCTTTGTTCAGATTGTTGGTGTAGCCGGCATGATGTTTGTCATGGTGAATGCTCATCGTGCGCGCATCAATGTGCGGCTCGAGCGCATCTTCAGCATAGGGAAGAGGGGGTAATTCAAAAGCCATGTGTCGCTCCTTTATTGGTATGGTCCTTATACGTGGGGTCTCTTGGCCTCAGACAGATAGTTGTCTAAGATCCGGCTTGGACGCATGTTACCATGCGGTGCAGCGTAAGCTGTGCTCAGAGTCATTCTAGCTTTCCGCCTACTCTTTGTCAAACGAGGCGCCGTGGCCCCATTCAACGATCATCACGTCAGAAGACCAGTGCTGCCACCGCGCTTTGTTCTCTTGATCGGCGTCCTCGCTACCTCGACGAGCGCCATCCTCGTCCGCTACGCCCAGGAAGATGCCCCGTCGTTGGTCATCGCCACCGGCCGGCTCAGTATCGCCACCTTGCTTCTCCTGCCGTTTGCCGCACGCCGCAGTAGCGAGCTGCAACGGCTG
>JAVVFG010000158.1:0-8767 GCA_032260445.1 Anaerolineae bacterium
TCATCAAGGAGAGCGACATACGGCGCTGCCAGCCGCGCGGCGCGATTCCTTTCGCCTCCAAGTCGGCGAGCGGGTCACCGTTGCATTCCAGAACAAGCGGGATGCCCAGCCGGCGCGCAGCCAGCGCGCCCCCGTAATCGAACCAACTCATGCGCTCGTAGAGCACGTCGAAACCAGCCAGCTCCTGCTGGCAGGCCCGTGCGAAGCGCTGGCTCTCAAAGAAGGCGGCATACGGCAGCTGCAGCCCATACTGTATGCGGCGCACCGCACTTTCCAGCCAGCGTAAGGGACCGCTGTCTAGCAGGGAGACGACCACCGGCTCAAACGTGACCAGGTCGTCGCTGCGCCACAGCCTTCCTTCCAGCCGGGCTAGCAGGCGCACCTCGTGCCCGCGCCGCTGTAGCGCGCGCACGATCTCGCGTACATGGGTCGCCGGCCCGTCAAACGGCGGCTGCCGCACGTCGACGTCCTGTTCGAGCAGGTAAGCAATTCTCACGAATTCTCCGTTACCGTGGGTGGACTAGCGCCGGGTTGCGGCTACGTCTTCGATGATCTGCCGTATCTGCCTTTTCGTCTCGTCGACGTCGTTGCGCGCCGCCACGACTTCGTGCAGGGCAAGCCGCCGCCGTTGCCGTTCCTGCTCTGGAAGCTCGGCGTAGCACAGAATGCGCTCCACCAGCTCCGCTTCGCCGAAGTAGAGCGTGTCGGCCGGCATCAGCTCGTCGGCGCCGTCCCAATAGTGGCTCAGGCTATAGCAGCCCGAGGCAATTGCCTCCAGCAGCGACACCTGCAGCCCCTCGGAGTAGCCGTTAGAAATGAAGATGTCGATCTTCCCATACCACGCTTCCGGCCGCTCGACGTGCCCGTAGAACGTGACCTTGTCTTCCAGGCCGAGCTTGGCGACCAGGGCGCGCATCGCCTCGTAATACTCGCCAAAGCCCGCCGCCTCGCCGCCGCCGATGTGCAGGTGGAAGCCCGGGCGCAGCTGGTCTAGCCGGTGGAAAGCGAGAATCAGCTCGTAGACCCGCTTGCGCGGGCGCAGGTGGCAGAGAATGCCGATGTCACCGCTGAACGGCTTTGGCGTCGGCCGGAAGCGCTGCAGCGAGACCGCCTCCGGGATGACGACCACCTTACCGGCCTGCTGGGGGAAGCGGCGCACGAACTCGCGCCGCTTGGCCTCGGTGACCAGGATGATCCGGTCGACCGCATCCCAGTTCACTTTCTCGGCCCAGCGATACATCTCGTACCGGTGCAGGCGGGTGACGATACCGGCCGTCCTTGGCATCTCTGTGGCCGCGGCGAGCAGCTCGCTGGCCCATTCGAAGAAGACGACGTCGTTGCCGCACAAGAAGGTGCCGAGGTCGCGCTCGAATAACATCCGGTTGATGCGCGTGTTGAAGACTGGCAGCGAGAACCGGCGCCGCTGGAACAGCGTTACGTCGTGGTGTGCATCGAGATCGGCGTAGATCTCGTGCAGGAAGTCCCAGGTTTCTTCGATGGCGATTCCAAGCTGCATCTTTCCTGCCGTGTCAGTCCATATACTGTTGCTGCCATAGCTCCAGGCTGAGCAGCACGCCGAGGCGGATACTGTGGTCGGCGCCGTTCATGTGCGCGCGTACCAGACCGCGAATCGCTTCCGGCTCGAAGTAGCCGCGCTGCAACGACCGTTGGCTGAGCAAGTTGTCTTCGACCCAATCCCGCAATACAGTGCGGAACCAGGTGCCATAATCTTTGTAAGGGCGCCGCTGTAGATAATCGACCCGCTTCAGCCCGGCTTTATTCAGGTGCCAGCGCACGAGACGCTGGGCACGGATGCGCACGTCGCGCGCGCAATCGATCAGCGGCAGCCCGGTATCCGGTACCGGTATCTGCGCCAGTTTCGGGAACTGCCGGATGAACGTGTTGCGCATCAGCTCGCGCCGGTAGCGAAAGCCGGGCGGGATGGTCAGCATCAACGACACCAGGTCACGGTCGACAAAGGGCAACCGCACTTCGGCGCGGCTGCGTACCATGAGCACGCCGTTCAGGGTATGCCGCGGCACCCGCTGGGTGTAGTCGTAGTAGATGCGCTGGTCGGCCAGTTGCGCCGTCCGTGCGGCCGCCATGCCCGCACGGTAGCTCTCCATGACTGCGTCACCCACACGCTCCCTAAACGCAGCGGTCAGCGTCTGATCTAGTCGGTCTTGCTCGAAGATCAACACGCCCTGCTCGCGGTGCGCCAGTTGGTGCGCGCGGATTGCGTTGTCTGGCGAGTAATCGGCCCAATGCTGCGGGCGCTGCGCAAAACCGGCCATCGCGTCGCCCAGAAACCCTTTGTACAGGATCTGCGCGTGCTCAGTTTGCTCCTTCAGCGTCGCCCCGGCATGCAGGTTAACCAGGTTGCCCATCCCGTCGGTGATCCGCACCGCCTCTTCGGCCATCCCGCGCAACCAGTCGGGTCGCAGCGCGAAGAAGTGATGCTGGCTGCCGAGCGCGTCTGCCACCTCCGCGGCAAAGCGAGCATCGTCACAACCGGGCAGGCCCCAGCTAAACGTATGGAAGCTGTCGAGCGGCTGGCTTTCACCTAACAGCGCCAGCAACAAGCGCGAGTCGAGCCCGCCGCTGAGCAGCATGCCGGCCGGAACCTCGCCTGAAGGCGCCTGCCGGACCATCGCCTGCCGCAGGTGGTGCAGCAGGTCGTCCATCCACTCTGTTTCCAACCGGAAGGGATACTCGCGCGGATGGAGCGGTTCCCAGTTGCGTTGCTGCCGCAGATACCCATCCTCGTAGACGAGCACCGTGGCCTGCGGCAGTAGCTGCACGTCTTCTACCAGCGTGCGCTGTCCAAGGAGATGGTCGAACGCCAGGAACTGGGCGACGCCCACGTGGTCGACACAGCGCGGCAGCGCTGGATGCGCCAGCAGCGCACGCACACCCGAGCCGAAGATCAACCCATCGTGACTACGGCTGTAGTAGACTGGATGCAGCCCGAGGCGGTCGTTAGCGATTACGAGCTTCTGTGCCGTATTGTCCCAGAGCGCCACGCTGAAGGCACCGTTGAGCCCTTCGACAAAAGCCTCGCCGCGCGTCTCGTACAGACCAAGTAAAAGGGCTGCGTCGCCACCATCCTGGAGCGGATAACCCTGCGCCAGAAGCGATTGCCGGGCAGCGCTCGGGTCAAACAGCTCACCTTCCATGACCAGGCCGATAGTCTTGCTGGCGTTCCACAGCGGTTGCGCCTCTGGGTTGGCAATCCCTAGCGTCACTCGGCCGATGCCCCACGCAGCGCGCTGCGCGAGCTCTACACGGAAGCGCGGCTCCGGCTCGAGTGCCTGCGCCATCTGCGCCAGCAGTTGCGCATCCGCTGCCTGCCCGCCAAATTGTCCTGCGAATCCGATAATGCCTGGCATGTTTCTATAAGACCTTCTGGAATAAGTGACAGTCGGGCCGGCAGCACGCAGGCAGCTCCCGACCACACAGTTGAGCGATCTCGATAAATCGCTTCACGCGTTTAGAGGCACCAGTACCTCGTCAAACATCGACGCGTATCTGGTCCCTGCTACGCTATCACGCAGCTCGTCGAAATTCGTCACCACCGCGCGCAAATCGTCGCGCGTATGTTTCATCGTCTTCTCTGTGACAGGACGTTGTCCCACGCCAAGGAACGAGAAGACCGCCGCCAACACACCGTCTCTATCGACGAGGAGATCTTCATAGACGATGGTCAGCGCCGGCCGGTCCAACTGGGCAACGTAGCGGTCAAGCTCCTGCTCGGCCTGTTCCCGCTCGTCCAGAAACTGGACGAATTCGGCCACATCCACATCCATCGGCGGCATCCGGTCCGACTTATCGTATAGGTTCCACTTACCTGTCGCCTCGTACAGGCGGCGGGCATTGATGCGCGAGATAACAGCCTTCACCCGGTTGCGCCGCTGCATGCGAATGATCTGGCATTGCTTCTCGTGTAGCAGCGCTGCAAAACCGTCGGGGTCTAGCACGTCGACCAGCTTTGTCTTGAAGCCAACGGCGGCACGACGCCCGACAATCGGCGGGGTGAAGTAGTCACGCGCCCAACTAAGCTGGGCGGCCGCATCTTCGCCGCGCTGCCGCATCACAGAGAAGCGCTCGTAGACCATCTCAATATCTGGATGCGAGCCAAGCATGCTCGTCATATAGGTGCTGCCGTCCCGCTCGACAAACAGGATAACAAAAGGGGTCACTTCAGATCCGAGGAAAAAGGGGCGGTTCAATCCCATAGCTGTTCTTAGCTTCTCCGTGGCGCAAGGTATGAACGAACGAGAATAGAGAGCACACCGCGATTCGCCAGCCAGCGCGGCTGGTAGCGTAGCGCGTGATGTAGTGAGGTGCGGGCGCGAGCGAGATCGCCCTGCTGCTCAGCCGCAAAAGCAAGCCGCATCGCCGCTTGCCCCAGCGCTTCACGGCGACACGCGCCGAGACAGGTCAGTGTTGCTGGCAGGTTGTCGTAGATCCGTTGCAGATAAGACAGAGGGTCGGCAATCTTCGGCAGGTCAGTCCAGGCAAACAGATGCTGCGCCAGCCGCTCGCCGCCGCCCGCTGCCAGCTTCGGGTCAAGCGCGACTGCTTCTTCCAGGTGCTTGCCGGCTGTTACCAGACTCTCCTCGCGCCGGTAGGCCTGGGCCGCCGCTCGCAGGTGCGCCCGGCTGTACGCCAGGTGACGCCACTCGCGCCACGACGCCGGCAGCGCTGGATCGGCAAACAGCTTGTCGAGTACAGCGAAAGTTGCCGTCGTCATCTGGCTGCCATCGCGGGTCATCTGGTCGGCGTGAAAGCGATAGAGGGAGACCGGCTGCGCCACCCAGGCCATCTCACAGCCAAGCCGCGCCAGCCGCAGCCACATATCCCAGTCCTCGTAGGAGCGCAGCTGCTCGTCAAAAAAGCCTGCGCGCTCCTGCCACGAGCGGCGCACGAGCACGCTGCCGACGTGCAGCGGGTTGCCCAGGAGCAGCTCCCGCCCGTCTACTGGCAACGGCTGGTCAAACAGGCGCCCGTTTTGCGCGCCTGTCTCGTCCACTGGAATGGCCTGCCCGGCGACCAGACCCACTTCTGGGCGTTGCTCCAGCACTGCCAGCAGCAGTGCCAGTTTCTCCGGCAGAAAGCGGTCATCCGAATCGAGATAGCTCAGGTACTCACCGTGCGCGTGGCGGATACCCGTGTTGCGTGCCGCCGAGAGCCCGCGGTTTTCCTGGTAAACGTAGCGCAGCCGAGCGTCGTCAAACGCCTCCACCACCGCCTGCGTGCCGTCGGTAGAACCGTCGTCGACGACGATCACCTCGACATCGCCATAACTCTGCCCCAGCGCACTGCGAATCGCTTCGCCCAGATAATGAGCCTGGTTGTAGGCGGGGATAATGATGCTGACGCACGCGCCGTTCCCGCGCTCGTTCATCCTGCTACCTTTTCTGACCCGCTAACCCGGACTGGGTGCGCCGCACCCGTGCGCTGACCGCTCCTCGCCGGTGCAGCCGCGTGCGGCATCAGCCCGTATTTCAGAATCACGTAGATCGCACGAACACCATCCCGCCAGTTAATCTTCTTCCCCTGGTCGTACGTCCGCCCGTGATAAGCGATCCCAACCTCATAGATGGGACAACCCGTTCGTGCCACCTTCGCCGTGAACTCCGGCTCAAAGCCGAAGCGGTCTTCTTCAAGCACGATTTGCTCCAACACGCTCCGCCGGAACACCTTATAGCAGACTTCCATGTCTGTCAGGTTGAGATTCGTGAACATGTTGGAAAGCGTCGTCAGGAAGCGGTTGCCCAGCGAATGCCAGAAGTAGAGCACGCGGTGCGACTCGCTGCCGACGAAGCGCGAGCCATAGACGACGTCCGCCTTGCCATCGAGGATCGGTTGCAGCAGCTTCATGTACTCACCGGGATCGTACTCCAGGTCAGCATCCTGGATGATGATCACATCCCCGCTGGCGTGGGCGAAGCCGGTACGCAGCGCCGCCCCCTTCCCGCGATTCTGCTCATGGAGCACGACGTTAATCGGCCCCTGCCCCGCAAACTGCCCGTCTATGGAGGCCAGGTACTCGCGCGTCCCGTCGCTGGAGCCATCGTCGACGATGACCAGCTCGCGCTGCAGCGGCAGCGGCACAGTCATGACCATCTCGACAATCGTCGCGATCGTATCTATCTCGTTGTAAGCGGGCATGATAATGGATAGCTTCATGCTCGAATCAACCTCAGTTGCTTAATGCTGTTCCTTACTGCGTACGTCCGGCGCCGAAAATCACACCATCTTCCGTACGCTGCACGACGGACAGCAGCATCTCCTCGGCCAGCTCGCCTGGCGAGGTGACCGGACGGTCTGCCACTGCATCGAAGTGAACGATGACCGCCCCTGAATCAACTGCCGCTTTTAACGCGGCTATCTCATCGTCGTAACCAGCGTTTGCCTCGCCCAACATCGCCGCGTTCTTGCGCGGCAGAGACAGCGCCTCGCGCTGCGCTAGGAGATCAATCGCCTCAGGTGCGTTCGAGAAGATGATGGCATCGTCCGGCAGACCACGCACAGCCGACACGGTCTGCGACTGCTGCCACGCCGGGCTGGAGTAACCCAGGCCAATCTGCCTGTGCATCTGGACCCAGGAAGCGGCACTGTCAAACTGGAGTAGCATCATCACCCCGAGCGTTGCGATAAGCAGCCAGCGTGCCAGGCGCTGGGTTGCCTGCTGTATGGCGATACCAACGGCGGCGATGACCACCAGAAGTACCACGAAGTAAAGCGGTACGAAGATGCGGTCGTCCAGCGGCGTGTTCGCGTCGAGAAACGAGATCGTCAGCGCCAAAAAGCCGAGATAGATGGGCACGAACATCAGCGCAAGCCAGATGAATGGGGTGCGTGCAGCGGGCACCGTTGCCATCTCGTGTCGCCGCCACCAGATGTTCACTCCTACCACGGTTGCCGTGAACAGGATGGCGAGAAGTAATATCCGGAACAGACCGGGCGTGCCCGGCGGCAGGTGCAGCCAGCCTGTCACGGTAAAGATAGCTTGCCAGATCTGCGCCCGGCCGATTGGATGAAAAGCCAGCACGCGGTTTCCGGCCGTGCCAGAGTGGAAGAAGCTCCATCCTAACCAAAGAAGCAGTGGCAGCGCGCTGGTCAGACCGAAGAGCCCGGACGTTCGGATCCGCTGAGTTAGCGGCGCCTCCGTAAGCAGCACGATAGCCAGCATACCCGTTACGATGAACGGCAGACCTGCATAGCGCGTCAGCGCCGCCAGAGCGAGCAGGGCGGCTGCCACAACCAGTAGCCGTCCCTCAGTTCTCTGCAAATACTGTGTTAGGATAAGCAGGCCAAGGAAACCCAGCCAGAGGAACAGCGCCTCGCTCCACACATAGGCATGAACAGTCACGATGGGCGTTGCCGTTAGCAGAAGCAAGCTGCCCGCGAATGAAAGCCACCGGTTTCCGCTTACAGGCCCAGCAATCGCGCCGAACAAGACCCCGTTTGCCGCAAACAGAATGACGTTCAGCAGTCGCGCGCCGACCAGCGGATCGTCGCCAAACAAGGCTAGTACCAGCGGGTAGAGCGGCGGCCACTGTGTGCCTAACGAAGCAAGCCCACCACCGCTGCTCACTGCTCTTGCCTGGTGGACGTACCCAACCGAATCCGGCGAGGTACCGATACCCCAGGGAGTGGCAAGAAGAAACAGAACAATAGCGGCTACGAAGATAAGTATAGAGCCGCTTGCCGATGCCCATTCCCAGTTGGTCTGTACGAAACGGGATGCTCTGGCAGTATTCACGTGCGTGTTACTCCCGCTTCAAGCGGAGTGGCTAACTCGGTGCCTGTTGAGAAGGCCCTGCAGCAGCGTGGCAGGATACCCCGCCCGGCTAATCTCCAGCGCTCTCTCGGATGCTTTCACCGGCTCGTCGGCAATCCAGAACAACTTCTTGTGCGTGAAATGGGCCTGGATAACATCCTTCGCGATTACTGCTGCTCTCAGCGCCCTTTCTGGCTTCCGCTTGCCTAACCAATGGTAGTCGCCTGGATCTCCGACATAGATGCGGGCAGCGGGTTTCTCGTCCGGACTTCTGCGCCAGAAACGGACGCCTTTCCCTGCAAGCCCGATAAGCTCGGCTGTGTGCCGGTCAGTAGGGAGTGGGGCCGGATATACCTCTGCCAGGTACGGTAGATCTGCTAGGCGCGGATAGTGGAACCGCTCCAGGTAATCACCGACGAGTGCTTCCGCAAGCCGGTTCTCGCCAGTGCTTAGACCATCGCGCCAGGCCGCAGCGCGCGACCTATCAATAGGCTGGCTTGCTTTTTCCTTCCAGGCAACTTGCCGGCTGTTTACCTTTGAACCTGTCTGCGACGTATCGAGCATCTGCTCTTCATATGCTTCGTCGATGAAGTCGCAGAGCGCCCGCAGCGTCTCTTGTGGCGACGATAGCAGGTCCTCGAAGCGTACTGTGTAACTGCAAGGATCCTCGTCGAAGAACGCTATGCTGCTGTCGTGCAGCCGTTTCCAGAACGACAATGCTTCCACCAGCGTCTTCGCGCCCCATGGCACCTTAAGCAGCGAAAGCGAAACGTCGCGCGGATCACGAACAATACGAATGATCGGAGAGTCTGGGAAGTATCTCCGGATGAGGCTCACGTATTGCAGATGGTCAGGCGTCTTCTCAACCCAACGGCGCTTACCCTGTTGCACCATATACGGAGCCGTAATGGAGCTGAGCAAGTTGGTGATCGATGGCTCATGTCGTTCTAGGCACCTCGTGAGGATCGTCTCGTCGAG
>JAVVFG010000159.1:0-8743 GCA_032260445.1 Anaerolineae bacterium
ACCGCTTCCCGCCGGCCAGCGCCCGCCAGTGAGCCGGCCCCAGCCGCTCCAGCAAGAGTAGCTCAACACGCCCGCCCGTCTCGCGCTTCGTACCGAAGAGGCGACCCTGGATAACACGGCTGTCATTGGCGACGAGGATGTCGCCGGAATCGAGGTACGCCCCGATATCGCGGAACGTTCTGTGCTCGATCTCCCCGCTATCGCGGTTCAGGACGAGCAGCTTGCTGGCATCGCGTGGCTCGATCGGTTGCTGCGCGATTTTCTCCGGCGGGAGCTCGTAGTCGAAATCGGCTGTACGCAGGTCGTCGCCGCTCATCCCGTTACCGTCTGAAGATGCGCAGAACGATGTTGAGTACCACCGTGGCGACGATACTCAAGAGCAACATCGTCGCCAGCGGGAAGTAGAACTTGAAGTTTTCCTGCTCGTAACGGATATCGCCGGGCAGGTCGCCTAGCCACGGCAAGTAGCGGGCCGCCAGCAGGATGACGCCACCAGCGACGACAAGGGTAAAGCCGATGATAATCAGAATACGCGCGTAGTAGAGCATCATTCGTCAAACAGGCCTGGCTGGCTGTTGCGCTTGCTCGCCTGCCCCGGCGGCAGCGCCACGCCGAGATGGGCATAGGCATGAGGTGTCGCGACACGGCCGCGTGCGGTGCGCTCCAGGAAGCCCAGCTGCAGCAGATAGGGCTCAACCACGTCCATAATGGTGTCCGCTTCCTCGCTAATCGAGGCGGCGATCGTCTCCAGACCAACCGGCCCGCCGCCGAACTTGCCGATAATCGCCTCCAGCACACGCCGGTCGAGGTTGTCGAGGCCCAGCTCGTCTATCTCCAGCAGCTGCAGCGCCTCTAGGGCCACGTCGCGCGTGATTTCCCCGCTCGCCCGTACCTGGGCATAATCTCGCACCCGGCGCAGCAGCCGCAACGAGACGCGCGGCGTACCCCGCGCCCGTCGCGCAATCTCTGATGCGCCTTCCGCGTCGATCGGCACCTCAAGTACCCGGGCGCCCCGTGTGACGATGGAGCGAATCGCCTCTTCGTCGTAGAAATCCATGCGGTAATGGGCGCCAAAGCGAGCGCGCAGCGGCGCCGTCAACAGAGCCAGCCGCGTCGTCGCGCCAATGACCGTGAAGCGCGGCAGCTTCAGCCGCACATTCTTCGCCCCCGGTCCCTTGCCGACGACAAGGTCGAGCATGAAATCCTCCATCGCCGGGTAGAGGATTTCCTCCACCGCCCGCCCCAGGCGGTGCACCTCGTCGATGAATAGAATGTCGCCGGCGCGCAGATTCGTGAGGATCGCCGCCAGATCACCCGAGCGCTCTATCACGGGTCCGGCAGTTACGCGGATGTTGACGTTCATTTCGTTGGCGACAATGTGCGCCAGCGTCGTCTTTCCCAGACCCGGCGGCCCGTGGAAGAGAATGTGGTCCAGCGCTTCGCCGCGCCCCTTGGCAGCCTCGATGAGAATGCCCAGGTTCGTCTTCATCCCATCCTGTCCGGTGAACTCAGCCAGGCGCTGCGGGCGCAGCAGCCCGTCTAGCTGCCGCTCGTCGCCCCGGGCGGCGGGCGATATCTGCCGTTCCGATCTGTGCTCGTTGCTCATATGTTCCAGAATTATACGCCATGCACCGGCGATTGCCTATTTGTGCCCCCGCTGTACAATCCCCTGCAGCGTCGTGCCAGGCCGAACCATTAGAAAGGAGGATTGGGAGCGCATGATCCATGAATCAAAGCATCCCCTGGTGAGACACAAGCTGACGTTGCTGCGTAACGCCGCCACCGAACCAAAGAAATTCCGTGAGCTGATCCGCGAAGTCGCGATTCTGCTGACCTACGAAGCGACCGCCGATCTCGAGCTTGATGACGTCGAGGTCACCACCCCGATGGGGACAGCGCACGGCTACGAATTGAAGGAGAAAATCGGCCTTATGCCCATCTTGCGCGCAGGTCTAGGCATGGTCGACGGCATCTGGGAGATGATGCCTGGCTCCGAGGTCTGGCATATCGGCCTCTACCGCGACGAAGAAACGCTGAGGCCCGTCTTCTACTACAACAAGCTGCCCACCTCGCCCACCGTTCAGCTCTGCCTCGTCCTCGACCCCATGCTGGCGACCGGTGGCTCGGCTGTCGCCGCCGTCGATATGCTCAAGAAGTGGGGGGCGGAGCGCATCAAGTTCGTCGGCATCCTCGCGGCCCCAGAGGGTATCGTCCGCCTGCAAGAAGCCCATCCCGATGTTCCCCTCTACATTGCGGCGATCGACGAGCGTTTGAATGACGTTGGTTACATCATCCCCGGCCTCGGCGATGCCGGGGACCGCCAGTTTGGCACTGGCTAGCCGCCACCCGCACGCCTGACGATGCGCTACTGGCTCCCCTTCGCCGTGGCGCTTGCCCTCTCGCTGCTGCTGACGCCGCTGGCAGCGCGCTTGTCGCCGCGCTGGCGGCTCGTAGCGATCCCTGGTGGGCGTCGCCACCACAAAGGCGAAGTCTCCAAATTCGGCGGACTGCCGCTCTTCGCTGCCTTCATCGTGGGCGCCCTACTCGCCTACCGGCTCCTGCCGCCGCCGGCAACAGAGGCGGGACTCCAGGAGGCCCGTCTCCTGCGCGGCGTTCTCTGGGGCAGCGTCGTCATGTTCTTCGGCGGCCTCATCGACGACCGCTGGGAACTGCCACCCTGGGCGCTTTTTACCCTTCAATTCCTTGCCGTAGCCATCGCCATCTACCATAAGGTCTTCATCCAGCGCTTCAGCGTGCCCGGCTTGGCCGATCCCGTCAGTATTCCGATGGACGATTACCTGTGGGCAGCACTCCTCGTCTATCTGCTTACGACGGTCTGGATCGTCGGTATGATCAACACTATCAACTTCCTCGACGGTCTGGACGGCCTCGCCGCCGGTGTCGGCCTGATTGCCGCGCTGCTCTTTGCCTGGCACGGCTACAATCTGGAACAGACCACCGTAGCCGCTTTCCCGCTCGTGTTGGCCGGCGCGCTGCTCGGCCTTCTCCCCTTCAACTTTGCCCCGGCGCGCATCTTTCTCGGCTCCGCCGGCGCCTATTTCCTCGGCTATGGCCTGGCGACCATGTCCATTCTCTCACCGGCCAAAATCGCCACGGCGCTGCTCGTCCTCGCCGTCCCCATTCTCGACGTCGCCTGGCAGATCTTCGACCGCCTCCGGCGCGGTCAAAGCCCCTTTCGCGGCGACCGTGGTCACCTCCACTTCCGGCTATCTGACTTCGGCCTGCCCACCCGCCGCATCGTGCTCGGTTATTACGCGGTTGCCCTCGGTTTTGGTCTCGTCGCTATCTTTGCCCCCGGCGCCGTCGCCAAAGCGATCGCCCTCGTCCTGCTCAGTGCAGCGGTGCTGGTGATCATGTGGTGGCTCTCCCGCCGCCGTGAGCGTCCCGCCCGGACATCCGAATTCTTAGAGCGGCAGCCGAAATCGGATGTCTAGTTGCCCGTTCCTACTCTGTGCACAGGGGATAACCCTCTCTATCCAGCGGCCAAGTCTCGCCATACCACTCTAAATACTCAGGCACATGCCCCGACCAGTACGCATCGTCGTGCCGGCCCTCGTTCGAATGCCACTCGTGGGTGATGCCGGCCGCCGCCATAGCCTCATGCAGGCGAATCGTGTTCATTCGCACATGATCGTTCTCGCCGATATCCAGATAAACGCGCAGGTCGCCAAGATCGTTGCGCAGCGCCGTCTGCTGCGGGTTGACGTCCGGCCCGGCGAACGTA
Source organism: Anaerolineae bacterium (assembly GCA_032260445.1). Taxonomy (GTDB): domain Bacteria; phylum Chloroflexota; class Anaerolineae; order Promineifilales; family Promineifilaceae; genus JAAYYY01. Next base: position 3,746 of record JAVVFG010000159.1, read on the forward strand.
TCGAGCAACGCGGCGCTATGCCCCCCCACGCTCGCGAACTGCTCCGGGAACCGGAAAGCAATCTCCAATGCCCAATAACCCCCGCGCGAGATGCCGCCAATTGCCCGGCCGGCTCCGTCCGGCCAGGCACAGGTCGTCGCCTCCACGTGTGGGATCAGCTCATTCAGCACCAGGCTCTCGTACGAGCCCGGGCCACCCGACGTCTCGTCCGCCAGCCAGCCGCCCGCCGGCATCACGATGAGGAGCGGCGCAATTTCGCCCGCAGCGATCGCCGCATCTGCCGCTTCGTCAATTCCCAGCTCGTCCCATTTACCTTCGTTGTGGATGTTGCCGGCAAAGAGGTACAGCGCCGGATAGACGTGCCCGTCGTCGCCATAACAAGGCGGCAGATAGAGCCGATAGGCGTGCTCGCCGCCAGCTGTTGCACTCGTGAACGATCCGGCCACGACTTCTCCCGCGCTCGTGCACGGGGTGGGGCTTGCTGTCGGCGTGGGCATTGCGCTGCTCGCCGCCGTTGCCGCGGCTGTTATCGTCGGCGTCGCCTCTTTTGCCCGGGGCGTACCGGTCGACGCGGGCTGAGGAGCAAGCTCGACGTCCGTGGGCGTTGCCGCCACGATCACCAAGGTCGGCGGCGCAGGACTCGCCGGCGCCGCAGAACAGGCAGCCACCGCCAGCGTGAGGAGGGCCAGAGCCGTGACGGCGCCCTTAATCATGTTACCAGGGCAGAGGGGTGGGTGGCTCCTGTAGCAGACGCGCATGTGCACCCCGCCACGTCGCCGGCGAACGCGTAATCTTCTTGATCTGGATGTCACTGAACTGAGGAAAGAGCTCGGCAAGCAGCTGCGGCAGCAGATCCCACGCGTCGTTGCGAATAATATCTTCAAGATTGGCCGCCGCCTCAGCCGGCCATTCCCAGTCGCGCAGGAAGCGTTCGGCCTTCATCCAGTAGCCCCGCTTTTCCCAGGCCTCCACCGTCTGTTTGACGCTCTCGTCAATGTCGCGCAGCAAGTAGACGACGACCGCGGCCATATCCTTCGACTCGTCGTCTATCTCTGGCTTACGGCTGAGCAAGCGCAATATCTCGGCAATAGTGCGCCGGGCCTGATTCCGTACTTTGTTGGGACTATTCGTGTTGATAACGCGACTCATAAAACCATCCTCGATTTTTGGCAGGAGGATAGCACGCCCGTTCCAACGGGCCAAACCGGAGACTGCAGCAGACAGCCGCCGCTAAACAAACCGGCGGTTTCCTGTATAATGAGACCAGCTGCGTCTCCGCAAAGGCGCAGCCGGAGGGCGGTGCAGAAACAAACATCGCTGACTGGCAGCACGGCCTGCCGCGGGAGGACTGATCAATGGTAGATATGCGCGACGTGCTCGGCTTAATTCTCGGAGGCGGCGCTGGCACGCGCCTTTATCCGCTCACCAAGGAACGGGCCAAACCGGCAGTGCCGCTGGCTGGTAAGTTCCGCCTCATCGACATCCCCATGAGCAACTGCCTCCACGCCGGCATCCAGAAAATCGCCATTCTTACCCAGTACAACTCGGTCTCGCTCCACCGCCACGTCTTCCGCACCTACACGCGCGACGCCTTCACGCGCGGCTGGGTGCAGATCCTCGCCGCCGAGCAGACGCCGCGTACCGAGGAGTGGTATCAGGGCACGGCGGACGCCGTCCGCAAGCAGGCGCTAGAGATCCGCGAAGCCGGTACCGAGTACACGCTTATCCTCGCTGGCGACCACCTCTACCGCATGGATTACCGCCGCTTTGTCGAATACCATCTCGATAGTGGCGCCGATGTGACCGTCGCCGTCCAGCCGGTAAACGCCGCCGAAGCACTCTCCCTCGGCATCCTCAAACTCAGCGCGGATAACCAGATTGTCTCCTTTACCGAGAAGCCACCTGCCGACAAGCTTGCCGGACTCGAAAGCCGTACGGATGCCGACAAGCCGTACATGGGCTCCATGGGCATCTACGTTTTCCGGACCGAGACCCTTTTCGAGCTGCTGGAGGGTATCGGCGACGACTTCGGCCACGACATTGTGCCCGCGGCTATGGAAAACCACCGCGTCATGGGTTACGTGTTCGACGATTTCTGGGAAGATATCGGGACCATCCGCCGCTTTTACGAGCTCAATCTCGAGCTCGCTGCGCCTCATTCCCCATTCGATTTCTACGATCCAGACCGGCCGATCTACACGCGGCCCCGCTTCTTGCCCGGGTCGCGCGTGGAAGGCGCCCATGTGCACCACGTCCTATTTGGCGATGGCGGCCGCATCAAGGACGCTACCATTCGCTACTCGGTCATCGGCCTGCGCAGCGTCGTCGGGCGCGGCGTGACCATCCACCGTACCGTGATGATGGGTGCCGATTTTTACGAGCCGGAGGATGCCCGCCAGGAAAACCACCGTCTCGGCCGGCCCGATGTCGGCGTCGGCTCTGGCTCCGTCATCGAAGGCGCGATCATCGACAAAAATGCGCGCATTGGCCGGCGCGTCATCATCCGTATGTTGCCCGACCGCCCGGACGAGGAACGCGAAAACTGGGTCGCGCGTGATGGGATCGTCATCGTGCCCAAGAATGCCATCATCGCTGATGGCACCGTCATCTAGCGACTGCCCGCCTCGCCCGCGCCCGGCGAACCGCTAGCCTAACTGCTCCGCACCCCGCCCTCTGATTGGCGTCCCGCCATCCAGTTAGCGGCTGCTTCCGGCGTCGGGAACACCGCCGAAGGATGGATCCGGATCATCTTACCCCCCGGGTCGATCATCGTCGGCAGCCAGCCGAAATCGGCAAGTGGAGGGTGGGCGGCGCCGCACAGCCCGCCCCGCCGCTGCAGCGGGAACTGCCAGATCACCCAGTCTGCCGCCTCGGCGAACGACAGGTCGCTCGGCTCGGCCGGCGACAGCCCTAACCGCAGCAGTGCAGCACCATTCTCAATCCCTTCAAGCATGCGCGTCCACTGCCCTTGCCCGCAAGCTCCCTAACACACTGTCCGTGTCGGCTAGATCGTAAAGAAGAAGGTCTGGGTCATACGTTGCCAGCGTCGCCGCCGAATAGCCCCCGGTGGCAACGGCAATCGCGCGCGCCCCGCTGCTGCGTGCGCACACGATATCCGCCGGCGTGTCGCCGACGACCACTGTCTCTTCCGGGACGAATGCCTCACCCATCAACGCCTGGGCGCGCGCCAGGGCGATTCCCGGCAGCCGGTTGCGGTCACGATGGTCGCAGCCGAACGCGCCAACTGGGAACAGCAACGGGTCGAGTCCCGCGGCCTGCAGCTTCAGCCCTGCAATGCGCCGGTTGTTGCCGGTTAGCAGGCCGAGCAGGACGTCGTTCTGCCGCCGCAGCGCTTCGAGAAGTTCAGGCACGCCACCACAGGGGCGCATCTCGAAGCGGGCGAACACAGCTGGCGCCTGCCACGCCATCTCCTCAAATACCTCTTCCAGGCGCGTCTCGATGGTTGCCGCCGCGAAGCCCGCCGCGCCCATCAGGTCGTGGATCATCAGCGCATCCGTCTTCCCCGCCATCGAGTAGTTGTCTATCGGCCCCGCTGTGCCAAACACAGTCCGCAGCGCCCCCGCCAACACGGTCCGTCCGGCACGGCTCAGCGCGATCAGGGTACCGTCGATATCAAAAAGAATCAACTGCATGGCTGTACTGTAACGCTTCCCGCGTGAGCCTGCAACGAACTGAGGTCGCGATCCGCTTGTGCCAGAAGGCGAAAACGCTACGCCAGCACCTCCTGCATGGCTTTCCACAGCAGCGGCGTCTCCGGCATGGCCCGCGGCGGCACGCACGGGCCGACCGGCAGCCCTCGTTGCTGCAGGATACGCTTCATCCCGCCAATGCGCGCCCCCGCCGGTAGCAGCGCTAGCAGGCGGTTCACACGGCGCTGTTCCTCCTGCGCCGCCGCCAGGTTGCTACGCGCGAAGCTGCCTGTCAGGGCGACGAATGGTTCAGGCACGGCTGTCGCCAGGCCGCTGATCAACGCGTGTGCCCCCAGCGCCAGCGAGCCGAGGGCGATCGCCTCATTGCCGGCGTACAGGCCCACACCGGGCGCCGCCGCGTCGATCAACCGGCGGATCATCTGCGCATCCGGCCGGCTGCATTTGATACCCGCAAAGTTAGGCAGCGCATCCGCCAGCCGCGCCAGCAACTCCGGGCTGATGCCATTGACTGCCATCTGTGGAATATCGTAGACGAGCAATGGTATCTCGGGCGCAGCGGCGCCGACCTCCGTGAAATAGGCAAGCAGCGCGTCGTCGCCCATCGGGTAAAAGGTCGGTGTGATCACCACAATCGCGTCCGCCGGCAAACTGGCCGCATGGCGCGCCAGCGCCACCGCCTCTGCCGTCGTATTTGCCCCCACGTGGAGCAGCACCGGTACGCGTCCTGCCGCTGCCGCCAGCGCCAGCTCGTGCAGCGAGACGCGCTCGCGCGGCGCCAGCAGAATTCCTTCGCCCGTCGTACCGCCGACGAACAACCCCCGTACCTGCGCTTCGATGAGAAAATCGACGAGGTCCGGGACGACCGCGGCGTTTACCGTGTAGCCGTCGTCGTGCAAGGGCGTCGCCGTCGCCGGCAGCACCCCGCCGGCGAGGCGCCCGTGGAGGCTGGCAATCTTCTCGCGCATCACAGGTAACGCGCCTCGGCCTCGGTGAGCGCTTCCTCGAAAAGCGCCAGCCCCTCTTCGACCAGCGGCAGGGGGATATTCAGTGGCGGCGTGAGGCGGATCGCATTCGCCCCACAGGGCAGCAAGAGCAGCCCATTGCGGAAGGCAGCCTGCACGATCTCGTTACGCAGGGCCACCGCCCGCTCCTTCGTCGTGCGGTCAAGCACAAACTCCACGCCCAGCATCAGGCCACGCCCGCGCACGTCGCCAATACTCGCATGGTGTGCTGCCATGTCGTGCAAACGATCCATCACGAAGGCACCCGTTTCCTCGGCCTGCTCCAGCAGCCCTTCCTCGTCGATGACGCGCAGCGTCTCCAGCGC
>JAVVFG010000160.1:0-8619 GCA_032260445.1 Anaerolineae bacterium
CCCCGGCCCCCGCGCCCACATTGCCTTGCGCGACAGGCTCAGCCTCCGCTGCTTGCTGCGCCGCCCCTTGCTGCGCCGCCGCCGCTTGCGCCGCGGCATAGCCCATCCCCGCATCCGGCAGCCGCGCGCCGCCGCCGAGAAACAGGTCGTAAACGATCGCCGCGGGCACAATCGGAATCGGCCGCACCGGCGTCGGGTGGCCCACCCCCTGCTCCGCCAGGTAGCGCATCACGCCATCCGCCGTCGCCAGGCCAAAGGCGCTGCCGCCGCTGAACACCACGGCGTGCACCACGCTCACCGGCTTCTCCGGCGCCAGCAGGGCCGCCTCGCGGCTGCCCGGCGCCGGCCCGCGCACATCGACGCTACCCGTCGTCCCCGGCGGGCAGAGGAAGACGGTACAGCCCGTATGCCGCTTGCGGTCCGTCACATGGCCGATGCCAATCCCTGCAAAAAATCCAGTCATGCACCCTCTCTTTTACGGCGCCGTTTCTGTAGGGGCGAGTTTCAAATCCGCCCCTACAGCTCCTTCACCACCCGGCAGGGATTCCCCGCCGCAAAGACATCCGGTGGCACGTCGCGCGTGACGACCGCGCCCGCGCCAATCACGCTGCGGTCGCCGATGGTCACGCCCGGCAGGATAATCGCCCCGCCGCCAACCCACACCTCGGCGCCAATACGAATCGGCTGCCCCGCCTCCAGCCCCTTCATGCGCTCCTGGGCCTCGATGGGGTGCGTGGCCGTATAAATCTGCACCGCCGGGCCAAACATCGTGCCACTGCCGATCGTCACCTCTGCGACGTCGAGCACGACGCAATTAAAGTTAAAGAAGACGTTATCGCCCACGTGGATATTGCTGCCGTAGTCGCAGTAGAACGGCGGCTCCAGCCACAGATTCGCGCCGCTGCTGCCGAACAGCTCCTGCAGCAGCGCGCGCCGCAGCGCCTCCTCGTCGTCCGCGGAGTCGTTCAGCCGCCTGGTCAGCAACCGCGCCCGCCGCCGCTCTGCCGCCAGCTCCGGATCCAGCGCATTGTACAACTCTCCCGCCAACATCTTTTCTTTCTCGGTTTTCATCCAGTCCCTATGTCGTGACGGTCGCAACGCGCCGCTGCGCCCGCCAATCGTACTGGATGGTAGCCACGATGCAAACGCTAGACAGCGTTCTTCGCTTCATGCTATGATGTGCGCGGGCGGCTCCAGCGGGGAGCCGCAACTTAGCCAAGGAGAACCGAATGAACCCCAGTTGGAGGCGGCAGGTCGTTGCCCTCATGCTCGCTGTAGGCCTTGTTACGCTGTCGGTATTGGCCGCGCTGGCGCAGGCCGCACCCGCCCACACCGCGGAGGCACCCCTGCAGACTTCTCACCTCTACTTGCCCATCGTCATCAAATCGCCTCCGCCCCCGCCACCACCCCCGCCGCCGGCTGCATTGGTCAACGGTAACTTTGAGTCCGGCGCCGCCGGCTGGGTTGAATACTCGGAACAGGGATACGTGATCATCCTCGAGGCCCAGGATCTACCCATTCCGCCGCATAGCGGCAATTGGGCAGCGTGGCTCGGCGGCGCGTACGATGAAGCCTCCTTGCTGGGACAGGTCTTCACCGTCCCGCGCACGGCAACCCGGCTCGCCTACTATCTATGGATCGCGTCAGGCGATGTCTGCTCGGCGGACTACGATATCGGCGGGGTCACGATGGACAGTGACGGCGACATTACCGAGGATGACGTGCTTGACGCCTACATCCTCTGTAGCGACACGTCGACCGGCGGGTGGGTCCGGCGCGAGGTCGACATATCGCGGTATGCGGGCCAGGAGGTAATGCTCACCTTCGCCGCCTTTACCGATTCGACCCTGAACAGCAATATGTTTATCGACGACGTCAGCCTCACCAGCGCCCCGCAGCAGCTGGAGACAGCGTCCAGCGGCGAACCCCTGTTCATCGTGCCCGCGCGCCCCCCGTCGCCACCGACCTCGCCACACGGCGTTACACCTGGGCTCCAAGAGCTACGGTCTGGTCTGCAGCGCGCCCTGAACCGCTAATCCCGCGCGGCGCCGTAAGAAAAAAGACCCGGCCTCACCAGCCGGGTCTCTCTTTAGGGGCGAATGGTGGGATTCGAACCCACGATCTTCTGGGCCACAACCAGACGTGTTAACCCCTACACCACATCCGCCATGATAGCCTGCAAAGTGTACCATAAGCGCCTAAAGGTGGCAAATTAGAAGCACGTTGGCGTTCGCCGCCCGCGCCCCAGCGCGGTACACTTACCGGCTGTAACGCAAGCTTCCGGCGCCGGGCCCAGCACCAGCCCTGGCACCCACCGACCATTCGTTCGCACGTTCGCAAGGAGCGCCCATGCCCAACCAGCCCACAATCGCCGTCTTTGGCAGCAGCCGCCCGCCACGCGGCAGCGACGCCTACAACCTGGCCCTGACGCTCGGCCGCCACCTCGCCACGGCCGGCTATGCCGTCGCCACCGGCGGCTACGAAGGCACCATGGCCGCCGTCAGCGAAGGCGCCGCCGCCGCCGGCGGCCACGTCATCGGCGTCGGCTGCAGCCGCATCGAAGGCTTCCGCGGCGCCAGCTTCAACCCCTTCGTCGTCGAACCGATCCTCTACGAGACGCTCACCGAGCGCCTCCTGCACCTCGTGCGCCACAACGACGGGATGGTCGTCCTGCCCGGCGGCATCGGCACCCTCAGCGAACTAGCCCTCGCCTGGAGCCTGCTGCAGGTCGGCGAAATCGAGCACCGTCCCCTCGTCCTCCTCGGCGACCTCTGGCCGCAGACACTGCAGGCCTTTCTCGCCACCGGCTGGCTCTCCGACGGCGACCGCTCGCTCCTCACCTTCGCCGCGACCCCGGAGCAGGTCGTCGCGGCGATCCACGCTTATCACAACCAGCCTTAAGGACCCATCATGGCCGGCAAAATCCTTTCCATGTCCAGCGCCGTCGAGCGCTACGTTCCAGACGGCAGCAGCGTGGCCATCGAGGGCTTCACCGCCTTCATCTGCTTCGCCGCTGCCCACGAAATCATCCGCCAGCGCAAGCAAGGCCTCACCCTCATCCGCATGACGCCCGACCTCGTCTACGACCAGATGATCGCCGCCGGCGTCGCCAGCAAGCTCATCTTCAGCTACCTCGGCAACCCCGGCGTCGGCAGCCTGCACGCCATCCGCCGCGCCGTGGAGAAGGGCATCCCGAAGCCGCTGGCTATCGAGGAATACACCCACTTCGGCATGGTCGGGCGCTACCTGGCCGGCGCCAGCCGCCTGCCCTTCTTCCCCCTGCGCAGCTACCGCGGTAGCGAGATGGTGGCCGTCAACGATCGCGTGCGCTTCGTCACCAGCCCCTACGAAGACGGCGAGGAAATTGCCGTCGTGCCGCCGCTCAACCCCGACGTAGCCATCGTCCACGCCCAGCGCGCCGACGCCGCCGGCAACACCCAGCTCTGGGGCCTCCTCGGCATGCAAAAAGAGGTCGCCTTCGCCGCCCGCCACGTCGTCGTCGTCGTCGAAGAAATCGTCGACGAGGCAGTCATCCGCCACGACCCCAACCGCACCGTCATCCCCGGCCTCGTCGTCGACGCCGTCGTGCACGAGCCCTACGGCGCGCACCCCAGCTACGTCCAGGGCTACTACGACCGCGACAACCCCTTCTACCTCAAGTGGGACGAAATCAGCCGCGACCAGGCCGCCACCGAAGCCTGGCTCGACGAATGGGTCTACGCCGTCCCCGACCGCGCCGCCTACCTACAAAAACTCGGCCCCGACCGCCTAGCCACCCTCGCCCCAGGAGAGATGTGGGCAGGGCGCGTGAATTACGGAAGGTATGATTAGGTGTGAGTTGCGAGGTGCGAGTTAAGAGTGACGAGTGTGAGGGGCTGGCGATGAGAGGTAAACCGGGTAGCTTTGAGGGATGGCAGGAAAGCGTGCATCGCACCATCCGCGAACGACCGTTGTGGGGATTCGCGGCTTACCAGAAAGCGCTCTTTCTCTATGATCTGGCCTGGTATGATTGTGAGCATCTCATGCGGGATGTGCGCGGCCGTGCGGCGTCGAGCCAGCTCATCCGCTCCGTTGGCAGCATCAGCGCGAATATGGAAGAGGCCTACGGGCGGGGCAAGGGAAAGGATTACCGTTTCCACATGCGCATTGCGCTCGCCGAAGCACGCGAAGCTCAGGGCTGGTACTGGCGCTCCGGCCATCTGCTCCCGGACAACGTTTGTGACCATCGCCTGAATCTTCTCGACGAAATAATCGCCATCCTCACCACCCATCTCCGCCGCCACCACGATTAGCCCTGATGACCCTCGTAACTCGTAACTCGCAACTCGTAACGCCTGACTCACCGTTCATCCCGGAGGCTCTATGCCCTACTCCCCATCCGAACTCATGATCGTCTCCGCCGCCCGCGCGCTCGCCGGCAGCCGCGTTGTCTTTGTCGGCGTTGGCCTGCCCAACATCGCCTGCAACCTCGCGCGCCGCACCCACTCGCCAGAGATGGAGCTCGTCTACGAGAGCGGCGTCTTCGGCGCCCAGCCGGCGCGCCTGCCCCTCAGCATCGGCGACCCCACCCTGGTCAGCGGCGCCACCGCCGTCGGCTCCATGGCCGACCTCTTCATGCTCTACCTCCAAGGCGGTCGCGTCGATGCCGCCCTACTCGGCGGCGCCCAAATCGACCGCTACGGCAACCTCAACAGCACCGTCATCGGCGACTACGACAGCCCGAAGGTACGCCTGCCCGGCAGCGGCGGCGCCGCTGAAATCGCCATCAACGCCCGCCGCATCCTCATGATCATGCGCCTCTCCAAACGCGCCTTTGTCGATCAGCTCGACTTCCTCACCAGCCCCGGTCACCTCGACGGCGGCGACGCCCGCGCGCGCCTCGGCTATCCTGGCGACGGGCCGGCCGTCGTCGTCACCGACAAAGCGCTCTTCGACTTCGACAACCCCGACCACGAGATGACCCTGGTCGAGCTGGCGCCCGGCGAGACCGTGGACGGCGTAAAGGAGCTGGTCGGCTGGCCCCTGCGCGTCAGCCCCGCGCTGCGCGAGATGGCGCCGCCCAGCGACGAAGAGCTTGCCGTCATCCGCGAACAACTCGACCCCGAAGGCCTCTACCGCTGACACTGCCGCGCCGCGCCGCCCCACCAGTCGCTTGACACAAGTCCCCTGCCTGGTTCACAATGGTTACCATTAGTCCAAGACAGGGCAACCGAGCCACGCAATCACAGGGGGACACCATGGAGCAAGACCAGAGCTGGATACCACCGGGCGTTGACATGAGCCGGCCCAATCCGGCGCGCATGTACGATTACTATCTCGGCGGCTACCACAACTTTGAAGTCGACCGGCAGGCAGCCGAACAGGTGCTGCACGTCCTGCCGCAGTCACGCGCGCTCGCCCGCGCCAACCGCGCCTACGTGCGCCGCGTCGTCGACTTCATGCTCGACGAAGGCATACGCCAGTTTATGGACGTCGGCGCCGGCATCCCTACCGTCGGCCACATCCATCAGCGCGCCAAGGAGCGTAGGCTGCCCGTGCACGTCGTCTACATCGACCGCGATTCCATTGCCGTGGCCCATGCCAAGATGCTGCTCGGCGGCAACCACGACGCCGCTGCTCTCCATGCCGACGCGCGCCGCCCGCAGGACATCCTACAACACCCGGAAACCAGGCGACTGATTGACTTCTCCCAACCAGTCGGCCTCATTTGTATCGCCGTGCTCCCCTTCATCCTCGACGACGCCGAAGTCTTCAGCCTCCTGCGCGAGTTCTACGCGCTGCTGGTGCCCGGTAGCTACGTCTGCCTCAGCCACAACAGCGAGGACTATGCTTCCGACGAGCTGCGCCGCGTCGTCGAAATGTACAAAGACTCGTCCGACCCTGCCCGGCTGCGCCCCATCGCCACCATCGACAGGTTCTTCGACGGCTTGGAGCTGGTCGAGCCGGGTATGACCCTGGCACCGTTGTGGCGGACGGATGCAACCATGGACGATATCGCCGAGCTCGGCGGCTTTAGCGATTACACCGGCGTCGCCCGCGTCCCCGAACGCGGCTGATGGACAGGTCGGCGGCACACACCACCGGGCGAGCGCGGCGCCTGGCAGACAGCCTCGCCGCAGCGGCAGCCCCTTTCTGGCTCGGCGGCCCGGATGACCCCCCACTCGCCCAATGCCTGCAGCAGCCGGTGGAACACCTCATGCGCGCGGCGCCCAGCGACGGCCCAGCGGCGGCCAGCGCCCTGGGCAGCGCCCTCGTTCGCGCCGGCTGTATCGAGCCTGGCGTGCTCGAGGCCATCCTCCCCCTCATCGGCGACGCACTGGGCGAAAACGGCGTCGCCGAGGCCGCCGTGTACACCTCCCTCGGCGCCCTCGCTTACAGCTATGCCGCTGCCCTCCGCGAGCGGACCCTGCACCACCAGGAGCAGCTCTACCAGGCGCTGCGCCACAGCCGCGACACCGCGCGCGCCGAGCTGTTGGAAGAATCGCGGTTCGTCAATGCCATCCTCGACCATATGGAGGCCCTCGTCGTCGTCGCTACCGTTGAGGGCCAGATTACGCGCTTCAACGCGGCAGCAGAACGCATCTCCGGCTACACCGTCGAGGAGCTAAACCGCGGCGAAGGCCGCCCCTTAGTGACCGACGAGACCTTCCCGGCCGTGCAGGAAGCCGTTGACATCCTCGTGCGCGGCGGCGGCAGCCCGCGGGCCGTGCCCGTCCGCAGCCAGTGGCTCTCGCGCGATGGCCAGACGCACGACGTTGCCTGGATACTCAGCCTGATTTACGACGAGAGCGGCAACTTCACCCACTACGTCGGCACCGGCATCGACATCACCGCGCAGCTGCGCGTTGAGGAAGAGCTTCGCGAGGCGCGCCAGAAGCTGGCCGAGCGCGAAGGCACCCTGCGCCAGCGCCTGGCCCGTGCCCTGCACGACGGCTCCGTGCAGGAGCTGCTCTCCCTGGGCGTCACCGTCGCCGACATGCAGGCGCGCGCCGAGGCCGACGAGACCTGGACGGCGCGCGAGCGGCTCGAAGAAGTCATCCCCGGCCTGGAAATGGTGCGCCGCGAGCTGCTTGCCGTCGCCACCGGGCTGCGCCAGCTCATGGCCGAGCTGCGCCCGCCCGGCCTGGAGGAAATGGGCCTGCGCCAGGCGCTCGAAGCCTATCTGCAGAACGAAGGGCTGCGCCAGCCCCCGCTCCAAGTCTCGCTGTCCGTCAGCGGCGCCGTGGACGACCTCGACGAGCGCGTGCGGACAACCCTCTTCTACGTCGCACGCGAGGCGCTGCGCAACGTGCAGCGCCATTCCGGCGCGACCGCCGCCGCCGTCATCGTCCGCTGCGATGGTGCCGTCGCCAGCATCACCGTGCGCGACAACGGCCGCGGCTTCACCGTGCCCGACCGGCTCGCTAGCCTCGTCCGGCGCCACCAGTTTGGTCTGATTGGTATCCAGGAGCGGGTGAAGCTTCAGGGTGGGGAAGTGACAATCGAGTCCGCGCCCGGCAGCGGCACCGCCGTTCACGTTACCCTGCCGGTCGCCTGAGAGGAGGGCATTATGGCCGATCTGATCCGCGTGCTTCTCGCCGATGACCATCCCGTGATGCGTAGCGGCATCAGCCACCTGCTCGAGATGGAGCCTGACATCACCGTGGTCGGCGAGGTCGGCGACCGCCAGATCCTGGAGGAAGTCTGTCTCGACGTGCGGCCCGACGTAATTCTGCTCGACCTGCTCATGCCCGGCCCGCCGGCCCTGCAGGTTATCCGCCAGCTACGCGCCCGCTGTCCCACCGTCCGGCTGCTCATCTTCAGCGGCTACGAAAACTACATCGACGTGCAAGACCTGGTGCGCGCCGGCGTCTCCGGCTTCGTCCACAAAGACGAACGGCCGCAGATGGTTGTCCAGGCGGTGCGCACCGCCTACAGCGGCGGTACTGTCTTCAGCGGCCCCGTCGCCCGCCGGCTGCACGGTGTGCCCGCCCACGATCCGCTCACCGAGCGCGAGCGGCAGGTGCTGCAACATCTGGCGCGCGGCCTCACCAACGACGGCATCGCCATGCAGCTTTCCGTCACCGAGCGGACCGTCCGCTATCACCTCGGCAACATCTACAACAAGCTCGGCGTCGGCAGTCGCGCCGAGGCCATCGCCTGGGCCGTGCGCCACGGCCTCGACGAGCAAGGGTTCGCCGACCTGTCGGATCCGACAGGGTAACACCTGTCGAAAGTGGCAGGTCTCTCCTGTCGCCCCTGTCGTCGCCAATCCCCCGCACTCACGATATACTAAGGTTGTTGATTGGCGGACGTTCTAATCCTTTATCCGCCAGAGAGGTTGTGAGTGCCACATCTCTGGGACCCGGGGGTCTTAGGTGGTCGGGGAGCCTTATTCTAAACCCTCGCGGAGCAAGAAGCTACTAGCCGGCAAGGCCAGTAGCTTTCTCTTTTTTTGCGGATGAAGCGGCGCAGGTTCTCCCCTGCCCCCACCCCCCACACCTCCCCGGCCAACTCCATAAGGTAGGTCAGGTTTCCAACCTGACGACGAACTGACGATGAACGCCATAAGGTAGGTCACGTTTCCAACCTGACGATGAACGCCATAAGGTAGGTCAGGTTTCCAACCTGACGATGAAC
>JAVVFG010000161.1:0-8604 GCA_032260445.1 Anaerolineae bacterium
CCTGCTCAACCATCGGTTGCGCGGCAACGGCGAGTTCGACGTGCGTGCGCTGCTGCGCCCTGCGCCGGCCGTGCCGGAGCAACTCCCCGTCGAAAGCCTGCTGGCTGCGTTTAAGCGACAGCGCCTGCACATGGCCATCGTCGTCGACGAATTCGGCGGCATGGCCGGCATCGTTACCCTAGAAGACCTCATCGAAGAGGTCGTCGGCGAAGTCCGCGACGAATTCGACGTGGAGAAAGAGCCTTTCCTGCTCGTTGAGCCAGGCACCCTCGAAGTCGCCGGCAACTACCTCCTCGATGACCTGTCAGGTCACGTTTACCTTGGCGCTGAAGAGGCCCTCCCCGATGTCGAGACCGTTGGCGGGCTCATCGTCAGCGGGCTTGGCCGGCCGCCCCGCCTTGGCGACGAGCTCATTTTTGCCGACGAAGTGCACTTCACCGTGCTCGATGTCGACGGCCTCGCCGTTGCCCGGGCGCGGGTGCAGTTCCCCGTTATCGACGAGGATGACGAGCGGGGCGCAGCCCATTCCCACGGCGATGGCAGCCACGCCCCGGATAGCGCCCGTTGAGTTTCCCGCCTACAACGCGTAAACGTCGCTAAACTTCTTGGTCACGTAGGCAACAAACGGCTCGTGGCTCAGCGCCCGGCCGGTCGCGCGCTGCACCAGCTCCGCCGGCGGGAACTTGCGCCCGTGCTGGTGCACGTTCTCACGTAGCCACGCGAGGAGCGTATCCGTCTTGCCCGCTTCTTTCTCCTCCAGGATCTGCGGCTCTTGCTCGCTTGCCGCCGCGTAGAACTGCGCTGCATATAGGTTACCCAGCGCATAAGTGGGGAAGTAACCGAAACTCGGCCATGTCCAGTGAATGTCCTGTAGCACCCCCTCCCGGTTCGTCGGCGGCGTGATACCCAGCAGCGCCTGCATCTTCTCGTTCCACGCCTCCGGCAGGTCGGCGGCGGCGACTTCGCCGTTAATCAACGCCTGCTCCAGCTCAAAGCGCAGGATAATGTGCAGGTTGTACGTTAGCTCATCCGCCTCAACGCGGATCAGCGATGGCTGCACCTTGTTCACGGCCAGGTAAAAATCTTCTGCCGTGTAATCACCCAGCTGCGCCGGGAACGCCTCCTGCAATTTCGGGAAGTGCGCCCGCCACCAGCCGCGGCTGCGCCCGACAACATTCTCAAACAGGCGCGACTGCGATTCGTGGATGCCCGCAGACGTGCCGCGTGCCAGCGGTGTTCGCTGCAGGTCGGGATGCGTGCCCTGCTCGTAGATCGCGTGTCCCGATTCGTGCATCACGCCCAATATCGCCGGCGAGAGGAAGTCAGGATACCAGCGGCCAGTAATGCGCGCGTCGTTGCGCGAGAAGCTGCTGGCAAACGGATGCACCGCAGTGCCCATATACCCCCGCTCAAAGTCATAGCCCAGCGCCGCCGCCAGATAGCGCGCCACTTCTTTCTGTCGCTCCACGTCGTACTGCTGGTATAGCAGACTATCGTCCACCTCTCGCCCTCGTTCCTGAATAGCCTGCAGCAGCGGCAGCGTCTCGGCCTTCACCGCATCGAAGACAGCGCGCACTTCCGCCGTGGTCGTGGCCCGCTCGTAACCTTCCAGCAGCGCGTCGTAAGGCTCGTCCTCGTAGCCGTAGAGCTCGGCTTTCTCCTGTCCCAGAGCGACGATCTGCTCCAGGATTGGCTGGAAGCTGGCAAAATCGTCGGCCGCCCGCGCGTCGCGCCAGATGCCGTGGGCGCGCCCGCTCGTCTCCGCCTCGCGCCGCACGTAGTCGGGAGGCAGCTTGCGCGCCCGCTCGTAATCATACTGCAGCAGCCGCACCAGGCTCGGCGCAAAACCGTCCCCACCGGCGCCATCCAGCTCGGCAGCCGCCCCTTCGATCAGCTCGCCCATCTCCTCACTGACGAACAGCTCATGCACAAACCGCTGCACCGTCGTCATCTGCCGGATACGGATCTCCTCGGCAGCCCGCGGCATAATCACCTCGCGGTCCCATGACAACAGCGCTCCCGCTTTCGACAGGTCGTGGATTTCGTGGACTTTTTCCAGGAGGGAATCAAATAGACTGGCCATACTTCACCTCATTCTGCTTCAGTTTCGCGGGGAAGTGTACCGTGATTTCTGCCTGCAGACATCCGCTTCCTCCAAGCGGAGCCGAATTCGGATGTCCCCGGTCCCCGCCTCCCATCAAGCCAGGGAGATCAGCAGCATCGACAGCGGCTCCCGGTAGGGTAGGTTAAGGACTTCCATCATCAGGTAATCCAGCATATACCACAACCCAAAGCAGCTCACGCCGAACAGGATGATCGCAACAGCAATCGCCAGGATGAGGCAGCCCTGTGCGCAGCTAAGGCTGCTGGCAGGCAGCGCGCGGATCTTCGACGCGCCATCGGCTGTGCGCGTCACCCCCTCGCTCGGCACACCAACAAGCTCGCCCTCGATGATGCTGCGCTCGAAGAACGGCCGGCGCACAACCGGCGCGCCGCTACCCTCACAACCATACGCCGAGCAGTGGTCGCCGTTCGCTCGCCAGCAGGCCAGATGGTGCCGCGCCGCGTCGTCCGGGCAGACAATAATCTCTTGCCCGGTCGTGAACGGTTCTTTACATAACGCGCAGCTCTCCTCGATAAACGGCGAGCCGGCGTCGATCAGGATGGGTCGGATGGCCATATGCGGATGGCGCGCAGCAAATTCTGCCACAGCACCTGCCAAAAGCCCCGGCCGTGCTGTGCTTGCCGGCGCCGCTGCTCCTCGCGCTTGAGCCGTTCCGTACGCCCGTCGTGGACGCGTACAGCGCGGGGCGGGTGGCGGGCAATATCACGCTGGCTGATGACGAGCGCCGGCTCCAGGTCAAGCGCACCATAGCGCCGCACCGTCGTCCCCTTGCAGCCCAGAACGGCGCAGTGCGCCCCGTTCTGCTCCCAACACGCCTGGTGATAGAGCGTCTCGCAGGCCGTGCAGTAAACAGGGCTCTCGTCACGTTGGCGCACGTTCTTCTCCACCGTGCCGGCACAGATGGGGCAGTGCAGGCTTAGCTGGTTCGCCGCGGCAATATCTTCCGGCGTGATGCGAATAATTCCGTCGTGCTCGTTCATCGTCGTGATACGTCCCGGTAGTTCAGGCGCACACTCCAATTTTAACATAAAACGTCGCGTCGCGGCTGCCGCTCACGGCGCCCTCACCACGACCCCGCTGCCCACACCGGCCACGGAAACTCATATGGCTGCACGGCCGTCTGCGCCCGGTCCCAGCAAAAGAAGCCGGTCTTACGCGCATGCGGGTCAATCACCAGGGCAATATGCCATTTCTGCGTAAAGAAATTCTGGTGGATGAACAGGTCCATCCCCGACAAGAAAATGCCAAATCCGGGATGCGTATGGTACCAGCCGACGATCACCGCCTCGTCGTCCGGATAACGCTCCTGCATCTTATCCGTGACGTAGCGCCAGCTCTCTGGCGTATAGGTCACGCTCGCCCCATGCATGCGCGTGTGTTTGGCAATGATGATATCGCTCACATGGACGACGTAGCGCCCGTCTGGCTGCTTCTCCGGCGGCGGGCCGATCAACATCCCCGCGACCTCCCGGTCGAGGCTCGACAGGGCATGCGCCTGCGCGTCGCGAAAAGCCGTCTCATTAATCAGGATGTCCGCAGCCGCCGGGGTCGGATGCCCGTGCGGCCGGCGCAGCCCGGCAATACGCATCTTGCGCCGCGGTGGCACAACCACGGCCGGCGCCTCGGCTTCTTCCGGTGGTGCGGCCGGCAGCACGCCGGCAACGGCCACTTCATCTTCTCCCGGCGGGGGGGCAGCCTCCGCCCCCGGCGGCAGCTCGGCCACAGCCGGCGGCTCGCCCACGGCAGTCTCTGCTGTTGGTGCCGCTTCTGCAGCGTCCGCCTCGGCGGTTTCTTCCGGTTCTTCCACCGGTCCTTCCGCCGGTTCCTCCGCCCGTTCTTCAGCCGGTACCTCTGCCGCCGCTGTTTCTGCCGGCTTTGTTTCCGGTGCTTCTGCCGGTTCTTCCGCCGGTACCTCCGCCCGTTCTTCCACCGCTTCCACAGCTTCGCCCTCGGCGGGGACTGCGGCCCTAGGTGCCTCGTCGCCAGCAGGCAGCGCTACCCCCTCGGCCCCGGCCTGCATCGGGCGATCTTCCTCCGGCGACGCGCTGGCCTGGTCCATCTCCACCAGCCGCGTACCGCCCTCGTCCAGCAGCGTAATCTGCAGCGCCACATCATCTGCCGCCGCCAGCTCACGCAGCGACTGCTGCCGGTACGCCGCCCACAGCTCTTGCTTCAGCGCCCCGGCAAACGCCGCCAGCTCCTCGAGGGTGCACTCGTCGAGTGGCTTGGGCGCGCCGCCGCCCACGGCTACCAGGTCCGGCGGATGCAGCGTGAGCGTCACCGTCTCCGGCGCGCTCATTCCGGGCAGGGTGATCAGGATAACCGCAGCGTAGGTCGTGTCTTCAGCAGACATCATCGGCGCAGCTCCACAACGAGGTGACTTTCATCGCGCCAGCGCAAATTGGATCGTGCACGGCGCGGCTCCCGGAAGCGGGCTTCCCTGCCGGTTCAGCGGCGTCAGCCGCAGCTCGTAAGCGCCTGCCACGTAACCCGTCGTATCCCAGGCCGCCAGTTCGCCCAGCGATTCTGTCCGGGGCGCCACGCCAAGCTCGTACCACGTGTCGCCGCCGCTCGGTCGCAGCTCCAGCCGGTAGCGCCGCGCGTCAGGCAGCGCCGCCAGGCCCGTAATTGAAATGCTACCGCCGTCGGCGACGGCGATGCTGCTGCCCGCTGCAGGCGTATACAGCCGCACGCCCGCGTTTGGACACTCTGCTGCGCCGGCCGCCGCCGCCACCGCCAGCCGCTCCTCCAACAGCGGCAGCGCCGCCGCCTGCAGCGCCCGGTTCTGCCGGACCAGCGGCAGAATCCCTGCGATCAGCACGACCAGAGCGATGAACAGCGCTGCCAGTCCGGCGGCCAGCGCCAGCCACGGCCCTGGCGAGGGCCAGCCCGGCAGAGCGGTGCGCACATCACTCGCCAGCGCGCGCTGCGCCAGATGCCCTTCGAACGTCTCATCCCACACATTCGCACGCACCAGCCGCCAGGGAAAGGCGCTCTCGCCACTCTCGCCGTTGCCGGTGAGCTCGTAGCAGCCGGCAAGCGGCACGATGTCGCGCCCCTGCCAACCAAAAAAGCCGGCCTCATTGTGCAGCGGATCGACGACGAGGGCGATGTGCCACGGCATGACGAACGCCGCCGAATGGACCACGACGTCGTCGCCGGAGAAGAAGACGCCCAGGCCCGGGTGCGTGTGAAACCAACCGACAATCTGCAGCCCGGGGAACGCCGCCTCGCGCTCGCGGTTCACGTGCGCCCACACGTCGGCGTTAAAGGTGAAATGGAATGGCCCGCGGTCCTCGCTCGGCGCCGGTAGTGCCGCTTCTATCTCCACGTACTGCTGCCCGACGTGCCGGTAAACCCGTCCCAGCAGCACACCGCCCAGCTCGCTGGCTGTCTGGCTGTTGCTGTGCGCTGCGATCTCCGCCAGGGCGCGCCGTCCCACGATGATCTGCGGCTCGTCGCCGTCCGCCGGCGGCCCGTGGCGCCGGTAGCGCCCTTCCTGCAGCGGCGGCTCCCGTTCCGGCAGCGCCGGCGTCTCAGAGAATGCGGATACCGAAGTCATCCGAATCCTCTTCTTCCTCTTCCACGCCGATGACGATCCGGTCGGTGAGCGACTCGCCCTTCAGCGGCCGGTCGTCCACGGGGAAGAGGTGCCGGTTGCGGCTCGCCCACGCCGCTGCCTTCGAGTTCATCGGGTCCGTTGGGTCGAGATTCTTATACTGGATCATCTCCCCGAGCGACAGCAAGAGCTCGTCCAGGGTCTTGGCCGGCCACCATGCCCCAATGCACACTGCGCCCGTGACGTGGATGTTGGGATGGAAGATGGGCGTCGTCCACTTCAGCTGCGGCTGCTTCAGCGGGTACTCCGCGTGCAGATAGAGTCGAACTTCGTGCACGCCGCGAAAGATAGGCTGCCCATGAGCATTCAGCCGCTCGACCCCCTTGCAGGTGAAGCGGATCAGGTACCGCTCCGGCGGATCGGCCTCTGTAGCGACTACCTCGATGAGGTTGCTGCGGTCGACTAACTCCTTGACGCGCTTATAATCGTTGCGCAGCCGGGTTTCGCGAATGTCAAACGACATGGTTGCTTCCTTGGTCGGAAAAATGCGCTGTTAAGGCGCTGGACAGGGACGCCGTGCCGGGAAACCGGCACGGGCGTTAATCGTTGCTTTGGTCGAAGGCGGCCGCTTAGCCCGCCGTCACTTCCGGAAACAGGCTAAGGATATCGTCCTCGTTCACGCCGGCATCGGCCAGCGATTCATCCTCACCTAACCGCTTGCCCGAGGCGCGGTGGTCCAGCCGGTAGGTGATCGGGTTCGCCCCCTGCGTTGTGGGCAGCCCCATCTTGCTGACCAGCGCCGGAATCAGGCGGCGCATCGGCACGTCCCCCGGCAGTTCCACTGGGGTCTTCTTTGAGCCGGTAGGATCGTAAACGATAACTTTAATGCTTGCCATCTGCTTGAGCCTCCATACTTAAGTTCCGGGCGCCTGGCGCCCATTCATTATCCTCTACGCAGCGCGGCGGCTATGGTTGCGTCCCGCGCCGGCTGCTACGCCTGTCGCTTAGGAAAAGGCGAGAAAGGTCTCGCGATCCCCGGTCATCTCCAGATAGATCCGCTCGTCGCCGTTGCGCGCGCGGATGATGCTTAGCGGCGCGATGTCGAAGGCGGCCAGCGTCCGTCCCAGGTACGGCTCGTCTCCCTCGATACGGTGCGTCAGGGCCATCTCGCGCCGGCCGCCGCAGCTTGGGCAGCGTGCGCTATTCTCATAGAGGCGGGCCATCTTCTTAAACACCGGCTCCACCTCACCGCAATCATTACAGACCATAGACGTCACGACCTCGCCGTCGAATTCTAGCACAGCTTCCGGCCCCAGCCGCTCGCGCGCAATGGCCAGCATCTCGCCGAGCGTCGTCTCCACCGACACTTCTGGAAGTGCCACGATGGGCTCCAACCGGTTGTGGCTCAAGCACGCCTCCTTCAGCGGATACTCCGTATTGTACACGTCGTTGGTTAGGCCGTTAATCAGCAGCGCCGTCCCCGGCGTCACCTCCATCTCGTGGATCAGCTTCAACGCTTCCTGGCTCTGGAAGGCCGCGACAATGCTCGCGCTCGTCGGCGTCGTCGGCACCTTTCCCTGCAGGATGTTCTCGCGCGCCAGCAGCGGGCACGAATACCGCAGGCTGATCGCCTGGTAGTCCGCGTCGCTCAGCGTGCATTCGTAGCACGCGCCGCGCCCCGGCCAGAACACGCGCACGATACCCATCAGCTCCTGGATCGCGCCGTCGACCCACGGCTTGCCCACCGCCCACGACGCCCTATTGATGCTCAGGCGCGCTTCGCGGTTATCCAGGCAGCCGACGATCGCGTCCACGTGCCGGTAGACCCCCAGGCCCATGTCGAAATTAATGTCGCCATGCCACGCCTTCACTCCCACGTCGGGATTAAGCTCCTTCACGCGCTCGGCGGCCACCTCTGCCTTGCGCCGCCCGCGGTCCTCACTGCGGAACAGCACCGACCGGCTCAGGTTCGAATCTTCGATCGTGTCAAAGTCCGCGACGAGCAGGTTCCCTACGCCCATCAGCGCCAGGTTCTTCAGCACCTCGTTGCCCAGCGCCCCCGCTCCCACGACGAGCACGGTGGCGCTGCGTACCACCTCCTGCTGCCACCAGCTGATGTAGCCGAAGGTATGGTAGCGGTCGGTATCCGGGTCCGTAATGACAAGCAGTTCTTCTTCCATATCGCTCTCTTCAAGCTATCCGATTTTTCGAAGCGAAGCCGAAATCGGATAGCTCCACAATCAACGTTGTCTCCAGCGCGCTCCCGGCGCGCTGATGAAATTCTGTGTGGCCACCAGGGCGCCGTCGGGATTATAGGCGATGCCAATGCCCACGTGCGTCCAGATCGGGTTCAGTAGATTGCCGCGATGGTTTGTCATGCTCCGCGGCTGGTTCATAAACGCGTTGTGTATCTCCACCACGGCGCGGCTGCCATGAGCGGCCTCGCCGTAGACAATGCCAATATTCTCGCCACAGGCCACGTAGCCAATCGACGCCCGCTGCAGTCGCTGCGCTGCCGTCACCCCTTCTGGCGTGACGTGCGCCACGTACTGCCGTCGCAGCATATCCGCCGAATGCTGCCTTGAGGCCGCCGCCAGACCCTCGTGCCAGTGCAGCTCCGCCGTGCCCACCCAGCCGGGCACGTGGCGGCGCCGGGTCTCGTTAAGCAGCCGGAACATCAGCTGCTCGACCGCGGCAATGTCGCGCCCCGGCTCCGGCTGCGGGCCAGCCGGCGCCAGGTCGCTGAGCGTAATCACCAGCGGTGCACCCTCGGCCGGTGGCGTTCCTTCCTCGCGCACTTCGTCCGCCGTAATCGTGATGATCTCCGGCTCCGGCGGTTGCGCCCGCGCCAGCCGCGTCGCGCGCTCAATGTCCTCTTCGCTGAGCTGCAGCCACTCGTCCATTGCTTTCGGCTAGATGT